>NZDS01000136.1 GCA_002690215.1 Rhodospirillaceae bacterium
GTCCTCCTCGACGAATTCACGCCACAGGAATGCGCCAACTATTTCAGAAACTCCGGGTATGCTTCAATCTAATTACAGAACGCTCTAGCGGTCCGCCAGTTGGCGGAGGTTCCCGAATACCTGTTCTACGGTTTTGGACCAGTCATCGTCACTGGGTTTGCCCGGATTCAGGCCACCGAGCGAGGCGTTCCGTCCAGGTAGCGCCAACCTTCGTCGCCGTAATAGAAGCCGTTGGAGAGCGGGGCGTCGAGCAGCGCCTCGAGCTCCTGCCGGGCGCCCTCGGCCTCGCGCTTGCCGTCGAGCACGGCGCGGAAGAGGCCGGCCACGGCCACCATGTCGGTGTCGTGTGGGGAGAGCCGGAAGTGCTCTACCCCCGAGCCCTGCAGCTCGGTCAATTCGCCGAGCAGCGAACCGTAGCGGTAACTCAGGGTCTGGGTCCCGTTGACCGCCAAAAAGGCATCGCCGTCGAGGGTCTCGACGGTCATGCCGTCGGGGTCGCGGTCGCAGACGTACTGGCAGCCGTCCTTGTGCAAGCCGTGGGCCCGGGCGTGGTAGCAGCGCGCCGAGATGGCCAGCGGCAGGCGGCCGAAGACGGCCGCTTCGAGTTCGACGCCGCGGCCGGCCAGCGCGGCGATCGAGGCGCCCGGCAATTCGTGCGGCAGGCAGATGCGTTTGGCGCCACGGCGGCCCAGGTAATCGACCGTGCCCTCGTTGTAGACGTTGACGAAAGGGCCGATGCAGTGCGGCCGGCCGGCCAGCAAGGCCGTGCCCGAAAGGTCGTTGGCTTCGACTAGGCGTTCCTCGTCGGCGGCCAGGCCGCGCAAGGCCTCCATCTCGCGCGGGCTCATGATCAGTGCCAGCGTCGAGATCACGACTTCCTTGCCCGCCGCCTCCAGGCGCTCGATGACGGAAGCCAGATAGGGATCGAAAAAACTCTCGCGCTTGGAGCACACGACTTCGCCGAGATAGACGGTATCGAGGTCAGCCTCGTCGGCCATTTGGAAATAGAAATCGCGCTTCTGCTCAGCCGGCCAGTTGAACAGCAGCGGCCCCAGCGTCAGCGCCGGCTTGCTCATCGCCAGGCCTTTTCGTAGACGCCGGTGGTGCCTTGCTGGCCCTCGCTCAGGTCTTCCAGGTCGAGCGCCGGGATGTCCTGGTCGGCGGCAACGGCGTCGACGGCTTTGCGGAAGGCGGCGACGACGCGAGCGACGTAGGCTTTGCCGCGCTGGCGGCCTTCGATCTTGAGGCCCGTGACCCCGGCCGCACGCATTTCGGGCAGCATGGCCTGGACGCTCAGGCTGGTGGGCTCCTCAAAGAGGTAGGAAGCCTCACCTTCGGCCACGAAGTGGCCCTTGCAAAGTGTCGGGTAGCCCCTGGCCTCGTGCTCGGCAAAGACGTTGATCGTGAAATCGCCGAGCTTGGAAACCAGGCCTTCCGGCCGTTCCTCGTAGTGGGCGTGGCTGGCCGGCGAGCAGACGCCGCAGTTGTTGGGCGACTTGCCGGTAACGTAGGACGACAGCGTGCAGCGGCCCTCGGCCATGACGCAGAGGCCGCCGAAGGCGAAGACCTCGGTTTCGACCTCGATGGCCCGGTTGAGCTCGGCGATCTCGGCCAGCGTCAGCACCCGCGGCAGCACCACCCGGCGCACGCCGAACTCGCGGGCATAGAAGCCGATGGCCTCGGGGTTGGAGGCCGAGGCCTGGACCGAAAGATGGCGCCTAAGATCGGGCTGGTTCTGGCAGCAATAGTCCAAAAGCCCGATGTCGGCCAGGATCAGGGCATCGGCGCCCAACGCCGCGGCGTCGTCGACGGCGCGGTGCCAAGGGCCGGCATTGCCGGCTTCGGGATAGGTGTTGACGGCGACGAAGACGCGGCAGTTGCCGGCGTGGGCATAAGCGATGCCGGCCCGCAGCTCGTCACGGCTGAAGTTGAGGCCAGGGAAGTTGCGGGCGTTGGTCTCGTCGCGAAAGCCCAAATAGACCGTGTCGGCACCGGCATCGACGGCGGCTCGCAGTGCAGCCGGGGTGCCGGCCGGGCAGACCAGCTCAAGCGGCCCGCTCATGGCGCCGCCCGTTTGCGCTGCCGTCCGGCACGCTCTAGATGTTCCAGCCGCTCGCCCAGCCGTGAGAGTTCGGCGGCCTGGCCGCGGCCGCGTCTCTCGACGTCGTCCAGCAGCGCATTCCGCAGCGCCGCCAAGTCGGCGGCCGCCCGGCCCAGCAGAGCCTCGGCCCGGGCCGCCAGCAGCCGGGCCAGCGGGTTGAAGGGGCCAAACAGCGACAGCACGTCGTCCAAGAGGTCGATCTCCTCGCCGTCGAGCGCATTGCGTAGCGCCACCACGACCTCGGTGTCGCCGTCGATGACCAGGGCGCGAGAGAAAAAGAGCGCATCGCCGTCGAGCCGCCCTTCCATCAGGTCAAAGAGCGTCATCAGCGGGCCGCGCACGCTGGCCGTCGCCACTTCGTCATCGCCCGTACGCGCCAGGCGCAACTCGGGCCGGGCCGCATCTGGGCACAGCGCCAGACGGAAGGGCAGGTCGACGGGATCGATCAGCATCAGCGGGCAATCGAGCCCTTCGAGGCGGTCGAACATGGCCGGGTGGCGCGCCACAACGGTGTTGAGGGTCAGGCGCAGCAGGGGATTGAGCAAGAAGCCGGGCAGCGGACGCGCCAGCATACCGCCGATCAGCACCGGTGACAGCGGCGCCGCAGTGGCGCTTGGGTGTGGGGTCGATTGGCTCATGCACAATACTCTATGGGCCCGGAATCAAGCACTGTTGTAGACCACTTCACCGCTGTTGGAAATGTCGTAACCGCCCAGCGCCGCTGCCCGTTCGACGAATGCGGGGTCGCGCATGAAGGCCGCCAGGGCGGCCAGCGGCGGCTCGAAATAGGCCCGGCGGCGCATCACCAGATCACAACGCTCTTCGTGCAACGGTACGAAGTCGAGCCCGGTTTGCCGCGCCACGGACTCGATGGCGAGGCCGGCATCGGCGCTGCCGTCGCGCACCGCCAGCGCCAAATCGAGCTCGCTGCGGCAGGGATCTGCAGCGATATCGAGATCGGCAAGCGTGAGGCCCACCCGGCCCAACAGATATTCCAGCAGCACATGGCTGCCGGCCTGGCGCTGGCGTAGCGCCATGCGCCGGCCCGGCAAATCGGCCAGACCCTGAATTCCCATGGGATTGCCGGGTGTCAGCACCAGGCCCTGGTGGCGCCGCGCCCAGGTGATGGCGACGATATCGTAGCCGCCCAGGCGCTGGCGCACCGGGGCCAGGTCGTAGCTGCCGCTGTCGGCCTCGATCAGATGCACCAGCGCCGCCGAGGCTTCACCGGCGGCCAGG
This sequence comes from Rhodospirillaceae bacterium, assembly GCA_002690215.1. Lineage (GTDB taxonomy): Bacteria > Pseudomonadota > Alphaproteobacteria > UBA2966 > UBA2966. The sequence goes on from NZDS01000136.1 coordinate 3,341, forward strand.
CGTTCGATGCCGTCGAGACTGCCGCCGGGCAGCATGGCCAGGCCGCAGCCCGAGGCCGCCAGGGCCCACTCCAACAGCGGATCGTGGCTGCCGGCGATGACGGCCGGCGGCGGCGCGGTGGGCAGGGCAGGGTGTTTCAGCTCGACCCCGGCCAGCACCCAGGCCTCGACCAGGTGGCGGGGAAAGAGCCACTTGCCGGCCACCCGCGAGCAGGGAATGCGGCGGCGCTGCACCAGATCGTAGACTTTGCGCTGCTTGATGCGCAGGTATTCCGCGACCTCACGGGTGGACATCATCTCGGACACGACGGCCTCGCTTGTCGGCGGCGTGGATTGTTCTAGATCAATATGTTACGTTCCCCAGTATACGCCATTTTACGGAAATTAGCCAGAATTTTGCATAAATATGCATAATTATTTACCTCCGCCTTCTATCTTGCCGGTCCCTCGAAAAGTAGGGACAGGGACCACTTTTCGAAAAGTGGGGACAGGGACTAATTTTTTCTTGTTTTTCCAAAGCGGGATCGGCCGGTGAATTCGGGCGACAACGCGCTGGGGACGGCGCTTTCGCTGATCGCCAGCCTGGACGCAGATCTGGTGGCCATCGTCGGGCTGTCGTTGCGGGTCAGCCTGACGGCGGTGGCGCTGGGCGCGCTGGTTGGCCTGCCGCTGGGCGCCGCGGTAGCGCTTTACCGCTTTCCTGGCCGGACCTATGTGGCGGCGCTCCTGAGTGCCCTGATGGGCTTGCCGCCGGTGGTGCTGGGCCTGATCGTCTATCTGGCGCTGTCGCGGGCCGGACGGCTCGGCGTCTTCGGGCTCTTGTTTACGCCCAGCGCCATGATCATCGCCCAATGCCTGCTGGTCATCCCCATCATCGCTTCCCTCAGCCGCCAGGTCGTCGAGGATCTCTGGGCCGACTACGAGGAGCCGCTGCGTTCGCTCGGCGCCGGCCCCGGTCGGGCCCTGCCGACGCTCTTGTGGGATGGCCGCTTCAGCCTAATGACGGCGGTATTGGCCGGCTTCGGCCGGGCCAGCGCCGAGGTCGGTGCGGTGATGATCGTCGGTGGCAACATCGACCAGGTAACGCGGGTCATGACCACGGCCATCGCCCTGGAGACCTCCAAGGGAAATCTCGAGTTGGCGCTCGGGCTGGGCATCGTGCTGCTGATCCTCAGCCTTGGTGTCAACGTTCTGGCTTTTGCCGGCGGCGCCGCCGCCCGGCGTGTGCTCTGAGCCCGCCCATGGTGCCGGAGATCGCCACGGGCGCTTCGATCCTGCCTCTCGAGGTATCGCAGCTCACTTTCGAGGCCGGCGGCTCGGCGCTGCTCGACGGTGTCGATTTCGTCCTGGCCGCAGGCAGCCGCTCCGTCATCCTGGGGGCCAATGGTGCCGGCAAGAGCCTGACGCTCAGGCTCTGCCATGGCCTGCTGGCGCCCAGCCGTGGCCGCGTCAACTGGCAGCGCCCGGCGGCCGAGGCGGCGCGGCGCCAGGCCATGGTCTTCCAGCGTCCGGTGCTGCTGCGGCGCACGGTGGCGGCCAACGTGGCCTACGGTTTGGCGTTGCAGGGCGTGCCTCGCGGCCGGCGCCGGCAGCTGGTGGCGGAAGCCCTGGAGGTGGCCGGCCTGGGCGCTTTGGCCGGCCGGCCGGCGCGCTCGCTGTCAGGCGGCGAGCAGCAGCGCCTGGCCCTGGCCCGGGCCTGGGCACTGGGGCCTGAAGTGCTGTTCCTCGACGAGCCCACGGCCAGCCTCGACCCGGCCGGCACCCGTGCCGTCGAGGAACTGATCGATGCCTTCCATACCGGAGGCGCCAAGATCGTCATGACCACCCATGATCTGGCCCAGGCCCGGCGGCTGGCCGACGAGGTGCTGTTCTTCCATCAGGGCCGGCTGTTGGAGCAATCACCGGCGGAGCGTTTTTTTGCCGCTCCCAGCAGCCTGGTGGCGCGGCGCTTCCTGGCAGGAGAAGTGGTATGAGACTGGCGATGTTTGTCTTCGTCGTATTGCTCGCTTGGCGCAGCGAAGCGGCCGCAGCGGCCGAGCGCTTCATCGTGCTGGCGTCGACGACGTCGACCGAGAATTCCGGTTTGCTGGCCGATCTGCTGCCGCGCTTCAGGGCCGCGAGTGGCATCGCCGTGCGCGTCGTCGCCGTCGGCACAGGGGCGGCGCTGCGCCTGGGGGGGCGCGGCGATGCCGACGTCGTGCTGGTGCACAGCCGCCAGGCCGAACTCGATTTCGTGGCTGCCGGTCACGGTGTCGAGCGCCGCGAGGTGATGTTCAATGATTTCGTCATCGTCGGGCCGGCGGACGATCCGGCCCAAGCCGGCGGCGACGACGTGCTGCGGGCCCTGCGCCGCATCCGGGGCCACCCCTTCGTCTCGCGCGGTGACGATAGCGGCACCCATCGCAAGGAATTGATGCTCTGGCGCGTTGCTGAAATCGACGCCGCCGCAGCCTCTGGCAATTGGTATCTCGAATCCGGCGCCGGCATGGGGGCGACGCTCAACCTGGCGGCCGCCAAAGGTGCCTACGCGCTGACCGACCGCGCCACTTGGCTGGCCTTCGGCAACCGCCGCGGTCTGGAGCTGCTGGTGGCCGGTGACGATCGGCTGCGGAACGTCTACGGCGTCATGCTGGTCAACCCCGCCCGCCACCCGGTCAAGGCTGCCGCCGGCCGCTCCTTCATCTCCTGGCTGATGAACGAGGGCCAGGCCGCAATCGGGGCTTTTCGCATCAAGGGTCAGCAGGCATTCTGGCTGCTGGGAGGCAAACCATGAGCCTGGTTGACGAATACTTGAGACAAGACGCTTGGCGGTCCTTCGACGCCATGCTCGAGAAGCTGCCGCTGGAAGCTGGCCAGCGCGTGCTGGACCTGGGTTGCGGTCCAGGCACCATGACGGCGCGTCTGGCGGCCAAGGGCGCCGACGTGCTGGGTGTCGATCAGGACAATCTGGCGCTCAAGGAGGCGCGCGAGAGGGCTGGGGGCGAGCCCCGCTATTTGAACGCCGATCTGCGCACGCTGGATCTCGACGAAACGCCCTTCGACGGCCTCTGGTCAAGCTTTACGGCAGCCTATTTTCCCGATTTCGCGCCCGTGTTGCAGCGTTGGCTGGAGCACCTGGCGCCCGGTGCCTGGCTCGCCCTGGTCGAGGTCGAGGCCATGTTCGAGCACCGCCCGCTCGACGAAAACGCCCGTACCGCGCTGGAGGAATTCGCCACCGAGATGCGGGCCAAGGGGCGCTACGACTTCGACATGGGATCGAAGCTTGTGGACTATTGCACGGCCGCCGGCCTGGAGGCCGTGGAGAGCTCGCATTGGGTCGATGCCGAGCTCGTCTTCCAGGGCCCGGCGGCGCCCGACGTGCTGGAAGCCTGGCGGCGGCGCTTCGCCCGCCTCACGGCCATGCGCGAGTTTCTCGGCCAGGCCCGCTTCGTGGCCAGCCGCGAGGACTTGCTGCACAGCCTGGCCGCGCCCGAGCACGAGTGTGGGGCCAGCGTGACCATGGTGCTCGCCCGCAAACCCTAAAGATGGCAGCGGCACAGCCGCTCTCCAGTTGAAATTGGTTAGCTAACAGTTTGTTTTGCCCTGGTTTAATCTCTTAGTTCAGCGCTGAACTCGTTTCTAGAGCCGCGTCCTATCAGAAACGAAAATGAGCCTGTGGCTCAGTCTTCGAGTTTTTCGCTGACGGCGGCTTCGGCGAACGTCGCCATGCCGGTATGGGTGGCCACGGCCGCTTTGATCACGTTGGCGGCCAGGGCGGCGCCCGAGGCTTCGCCCAGCCGCATGCCGAGATCCAAAAGCGGCGCCTTGCCCAGCGCAGCAACCAGGCGGATGTGGGCCGGCTCGGCCGAACGATGCGCTACTTGGCAGTGAGCGAGCGTGGCCGGGTCGAGGGCATGCAAGGGTGCCGCTGCGGCGCAACTGACGAAGCCGTCGAGCAGCACAGGCACGCGGTGTTTGCGGGCCGCCAAAATGGCCCCGCACATGGCTGCGATTTCCCGTCCGCCCAAGCGGCGCAGGATATCGAAGCCGTCGCCCATGTCGGGCCGGTGCAGGGCCAAAGCGGCCTCGACCACTTCGGCTTTGTGGCGCACGCCGGCGACGTCGAGGCCGGTGCCGGGGCCCACCCATTCGGCGGCAGTGCCGCCGAACGCGGCCATCGAGAGCGCCGCCGCCGAGGTCGTGTTGCCGATGCCCATCTCGCCCAGGCACAGCAGGTCGGCTTGCCTGTCGAGCTTGGCGGCCCCCAGTGCCATGGCGTCTGCGCATTCCGCCTCGCTCATGGCCGGGCCCTGGCTGAAGTCGGCCGTCGGGCGCTCGAGTTCCAGCGCATGCACCCCGAGCGTCGCCCCGGCCACCTGACAGAGTTGGTTTATGGCAGCCCCGCCGCCCTCGAAGTTGGCCACCATCTGCACCGTCACCTCGGCGGGAAAGGCCGAAACGCCCTGGGCCGTGATGCCGTGGTTGCCGGCGAAGACCAGCGCCTGGATGCTCTCCGCGCGGGGCGAGGGACGGCCCTGCCAGGCGGCGGCCCAAATCGCCAGATCTTCGAGGCGGCCCAAGGCGCCCGGCGGCTTGGTCAGCTCGGCGTTGCGGTTGCGGGCGGCCTCGGCGCTCTCGGCGTCGGCGCCGGGCTGGTTGGCGATCATGTCGCGGAAAGGCTGGAAGGGCATGAAAATTCTCTCCTTGGGAACACACAAGAGCGGCCCCCCCAAAAAAGTGCCGTGCTCTTATAAACCGATTCGGGCGGTGGTATACCAAACGAATGCGGCTCGGAAGACAAAAATGAACGATCCTGAACGCCTTGGGGTGCGGGACTGGCGTTGGGACCTGCGGGTGGCCGCGGCTTTCCTCACGCGTCTGCCGATCCGCCTGCCGGACGGCTATCTCCCCAGCGACTTGAGCCGCGCCAGCCGCCTCTTTCCGGTGGTCGGCCTGGGGCTCGGGCTGGCGGCCGGACTGATCTTTGCCATCGCCCTGGAACTCGGCCTGAGCCCGCTGCTGGCTGCCATCGCCGCCGTGGCCGTCCAGATCGCGCTGACGGGCGCGTTGCACGAGGATGGCCTGGGTGACCTGGCTGACGGTTTCGGCGGCGGCAGCACGCCCGAGAAGAAACTCGAAATCATGCGTGACAGCCGCATCGGTATCTATGCCCTGGTGACCGTAGTGCTGACGCTGATCGCCCGCATCGCCGCCATCGAGGCCCTGGAGGACACGATCGTCGTGCTCGGCGCCTTGCTGGCCGCCGGGGCCGCCTCGCGTGCCGCCATGGTCTGGCTGATGCGATACCTGGAGCCGGCCCGGCCCGACGGCCTGGGCGCCAGCGCCGGCCGGCCGGAGCAGCAGAACGTGCTCATCGCCGCCGCCATTGCCGCCGCCGTGGCACTGCTGGCCTTGGAGCCCCGCCTCGCCATAGCCGCCCTGATCGGCAGCGTCGCGGGCGCCTTTTTTATTGTCGCCCTGGCCAAGCGCCAGATTGGCGGCCAAACCGGCGACGTGCTGGGCGCCGCACAGCAGGCGGCGGAGCTTTGTTGTCTGATTGCCGTGGTGCTGGCTGTCGCCTGGAGTTAAGCGGCGGCGGTTTTTTGTAGCCCCTCACCGGGCGGGCGCCGCCACAGGCGGCTTTTATTTGACCCTCGCCGGGCGGGCGCATCCGCGCCCTTGGCCTCCGCCCCCCATCCGGGGGGCGGCTTAGAACCAAAAAGGGTGGCTTTTTCTTTTTCTGCTTGGTTTTAGTGCAACGGGAGCGACCGCGACCCGCCGCAACTGCGGCGCGCCCGCGCAGGCAGCGGACCGTCAGGTCCGCCGCCGTGAGCGACAAAAACTCACTGATCCGGTTCTCTCGAAGAGAACCGGATCAGTGCGCCGCCAGAATCTGATCGCGCAGCACCCGGGCTTCCAGGCGCATATCGTCGACCCGCGCCTTGGCCACGTCGCCGACGCTGATAAGGCCGACGAGATCGTGCCCATCCATTACCGGCAGGTGGCGCACATGGTGCTTTTGCATGGTCGCCATGGCGTTCCAGCAGCTTTCTTCGGGATCGCAGGTGACGACCTTCGGCGACATCACGTCGCGCACCTCGAGCCCCAGCAGGGCCGCCCCCTGGGCGGCCAGGCCATAGACGATGTCGCGCTCGGCGATGACGCCCACCAGTTCGCCCTTGGCGTCGCAAACGACCAGCGAGCCGATGCGCTTGTGGCGCATGATATCTGCGGTTTCGGCGATGCTACAGTGGGGTAGGACGGTGACCACGTCCTGGCCCTTTTTCCTGATAACGGCCGCGACTTTCATGACGCACCTCCCTTCAGAGGCCGCCCCATCCGATCCCTCCGTTTTGGGCCTCCCCAGAGATCAACTCGGGACCCGATCGGGACGGAAATTTCCGCACATCCAGACAATTTTCGATTCTACCACATATATGGGGTCGCACCTACGGCGCCGCACCCCCAAAGGCGCGTCCCATTGCCGCAGGGCGGGGTCGTGGGGCCAGATTTCCGATCAGCGGAACTCGTTCCACCTGCTTGGCGCCCTACCTGCCTGGCATGGTGGTGAAGCCGAAATACCTGGCCAAGCGCCTCTGGGGCAGTGCCTTCGGTGTCGGTTTCCTGGCGCTCGGGATAATTACACTCGGCGGCAGTTATCAGCCCGACCCTGAGGTCGCCGACCGGGCGCTTGGTTTCGGTACGACGTTAGTCATCGCTGGCCTGGCGGCCTTGGCCGCGTCGTGGTTGATCGCCGACCTCGACAAGATCTGGTGCCGCCCGCCGAAACGGCCTTGGTGGCGGGGGTAGGGAGAATTAGGCCCCGACCTTTGGCGGGCCATGCAGGGTAAGAGCGATCTTTGGCAGGTCGAACAGACCATGTCGGCGGACACCGAACGCATTCCGAACGCTACTGCGCGAGGGGGCCGACGAGGCACTTGCGTCCATGGAAGGCCGGTGATATCGTTCCTACCGAACGAGCGTTCGTTGGGTGGCTTGTGTGGCCGGCATTTCGGGTGAGTCATTCAGCGGGGACACGGTTGGCGCCGCTGAGCATGGCGGGACAAGTTTTCAGAACCATGTCCCCCTTTCGGCCAGCAACGGCGCGAGTGAACGGAAAGCAAGCTTATGACGGCAACGGCGATCAAGACCGAGACGACTAACCGGCGCGGCGAGGTGCTCGATACGGCGGCGCGGCTGTTTGCCCGGCATGGTTATGCCGCCACCTCGATCCGCGATATCGCCACCGATGTCGGCATGCAGCCGAGCTCGATCTATTACTTTTTCAAGTCGAAAGACGAGCTTTTTGCCGCCGTTTATGCCGAGGGCGTGGAGCGCATATTGGCGGCCGTACAAGCTGCCACGCGAAACGGTGGCAACCCCTGGCAGCGCTTGCGCCAGGCTGCGACGGCGCATCTCGAATCGCTGCTTACCGGTGGCGACTATGCGGCCGTGGTGATCAAGCAGCAGCCCCAGCGTGACGACGACTTGCGCGACGAGCTGGTGGGCTATCGTGACCGCTACGAAATTATGTTCGGCGACATGGTGGCGGAGCTGCCGCTGACGGATGGCTCCGGGGGCGGCGGAGCGGATCTCCGCTATTTGCGGCTGACCCTGCTGGGTGCGCTGAATTCCGTCGTCACCTGGTACCAGCCCGGCGGCGACACGCCGGCCGTCATTGCCGGGCACATCATCGATCTCATTCGCAGCCAACTCGATCCGGAGGCAACCCCATGAGTGCTCAAGAGGCCGCGGGCGAACGCCCGGCCAAGATCCTGCTGACCAAGATCGGCCTCGACGGCCACGACCGGGGCAGCCGCCTGGTCGCCACCTTCCTGCGCGATGCCGGCATGGAAGTGGTCTACACCGGGCCCTGGCAGGAAATTGCCGCCGTGGTCAACCTGGCCATCCAAGAAGACGTCGACCTGATCGGCGTCTCGTCGCTGGCCACCGACCACCTTATCGTGCCCAAACTTGTGACGGCGCTGAACGAAGCCGGGCTGGGCAACGTCGCGGTGGTGGTCGGCGGCATCGTGCCCGACGGCGAGGAGACCATGCTTTACGATGCCGGTATCGCGCACGTCTTTCACCCCGGTGCCGGGCGCGAGGAGATCGTCGGGAAAGTCAGCGAATTGGTCTCCGCCGGGCGTGAAGGCTAGGGGACCAAGTTCGATGCCGATAGTCCAAGATCCCCAAACAATGTCACTCCCGCGAAAGCGGGAGCCCAGGCTTATTTGTTTTCATGATCACCGCGACGGAACGACAGCAAAAAATGATACTAAACCTGGGTTCCCGCTTTCGCGGGAATGACGAATAAGCGGGGCGCACGAGGAGACGAACCATGGCCGACACGGCAGTAGACATCAGCACGGACGGCGCTTCTGACGAATCGGCATCCGAGATGCCGCGCGACCGTTGGCAGCGGGAATTCGATGCCCAAGCCAGTGGTAGCAAGCGCAACCGTTCGGGGCTGGAGATCAAACCGCTGTATGGGCCCGAGGACTGGAATGCCTCGCGCCATGATGCCGATCTCGGCTATCCCGGCCAGGCACCCACCACCCGCGGCATCCATGCCAGCATGCACCGCGGCCGGCCCTGGAGCCCGCGCATGGTGGTCGGCTACGGCCTGCCCGAGGATTACAACGAACGCATGCGTTCGCTCTACGACGTCGGCCTGACGGGGCTCTTTCTGGCGCCCTGCAACACCCACATGCGCGGCTTCGACCCCGACGAGATGGAGCGCGAGTTGATCGGCACTTGCGGTACCTTGATCTCGACGACCGATGACATGGCGAAATGCATGGACGGCCTGCCCATCGAGAAGAACAGCATCAGCCTGGGCGATTGCGCGCCCTATACGCTGTCAGCCATGCTGCTCGGCGTGGCCGAGGATCGCGGCATACCCTGGAAGAGCCTCAGCGGCACCAGCAACCAGTCGGACTATCTTTCGCACTATGCCTCGCTGCACATGTTTTTCCGCGTGGCGCTGGCCGGTCAGCGCCGGCTGCTGCTCGACCACATCGAATGGATGGGCCGCGAAGTGCCGCGCTGGAACGCCCTTTCCATCGTCGGCCAGCACATGCAACAAGCCGGTGCCACGCCGGCCCAGGCCATGGGGCTGACGATCTCGTCGGCCATCCAGTACGCCGATGATCTGCTGGCCCGCGGGTATGAGGCCGACAGCTTTCTGCCGCGCTTCAGTTTCTTCTTCGATGTCTCCATCGCGTTTTTCGAGGAAGTCGCTAAATTCCGCGCCGGGCGTCGGGTCTGGAACCGCCTCACGCGCGAGCGCTTCGGGGCACAGGATCCGCGCTCGCAGCGCTTTCGCTTTCACGCCCAGACCTCGGGCGCCGATCTCACCCGCCAGCAGCCGCTCAACAACATCGCCCGCGTGGCGGTGCAGGCCATGGCCGGGATTTTCGGTGGTCTGCAATCGCTGCACACCGACAGCTACGACGAGGCCCTGGGCACGCCGACGACACCGGCAGCCCAGATCGCCGTGGCCAGCCAGAACATCCTGCGCGACGAGGCCCACCTCGACGACGTCATCGACCCGCTCGGCGGGTCCTTTTATGTCGAGAGTCTTACCGATGAGATGGAGGCGGAGATTTTGTCGGTAATCGCCAAGATCGATGCGGCCGGCGGCATGTATGCCGCCGTCGAGCAGGGCGTCGTCCAGGGCATGATCGGCGAATCGGCGCAGGCCTGGCAGGAACGCTTGGATAGCGGTGAGGAAACCCTGGTCGGTGTCAATGCCTACACCACCGCCGACGATGCCGGCCAACGGCCGCCGCCGCTGGAGCGCCTGGAACCGGCCCGGCTCGACGGCTATCTGGCCAGGCTCGAAGCCTTCAAGCGCGAGCGCGATCCGGACGCCGTGCAGCGCGCCCGCGACGCCTTGGCGCGGGCTTGCAATTCCGCTGACGAAAACACTTTCGGCAAGGTGGTCGAGGCCTCCCGGGTCGGCGTCACGCACGGCGAGATCTGCGCCACGGTGCGGGCCGAAATGGGTTTTGGCCAGCCCCTGGTCCTAGCTTGAGGGCCGGGGGCCCAAGGAGAGCAAAACGATGACGAAACAGAACGCCCACGATCGTTGGCAGGCCGAATTCGCGACCCAAGCAGGTTCGGAGCAGCGCCAGAACCGCTCAGGCATCGAAATCAAGCCGCTCTATGGGCCTGAGGACCGGGATGCCGGCAGCGACCAGGCCAAGCTGGGCTATCCCGGGCAATTACCCATGACCCGCGGCATTTATTCCTCCATGCACCGCGGCAGGCCCTGGTCGCGGCGCCAGCTCGTGGGGCTCGGGCTGCCAGAGGACTACAATGCGCGCCTCAAGCAGATGATTGCCGCCGGCACCAGCGCAGCCAGCATCATCCCCTGCAATTCCTTCATGCGCGGCTTTGACATCGACGAGGTCGAGCCTGAGCTCGTGGGCACCTGCGGCTCGACGATGAACACGCTCGAGGATCTGGACATCGCGCTCAACGACATCCCGATGGAACGCATTTCGGTGGCGCTCAACGATCCCTTGCCGTTTACCTTGCTGGCGCAAATGCTGGCGCTGGGTGATAAGCGCGGGGTTCCTTGGTCGGCGATTTCCGGCACCTCCAATCAGTCGGACTACATTTCCCACTTCGTTGCCAACCACATGTTCTACCGCTTGTCGCTGGCCGGCTCGCGCCGCGTGCTGCTCGACCATATCGTCTACACCAACCAGAACGTGCCCGGCTGGAACCCGGTTTCGGTGGTCGGCCAGCATATGCAGCAGGCCGGCGCAACGCCGGCCGAGGCCATGGCCTTTACGCTCTCGACGGCGCGCCAGTACGCCCGCGACTGCCAGGCCCGGGGCCTCGAGGTCGACAGCTTCCTGCCGCGCTTCACTTTCTTCTTCGACATCTCCGTGAGCTTTTTCGAGGAGATCGCCAAATTCCGCGCCGGACGCCGCCTGTGGGCCCGTCTGGCGCGCGAGGAGTTGGGGGCCGAGGATCCACGGTCCTGGCGCTTCAAATTCCACGGCCAGACTTCGGGCTCCGACCTCACCCGCCAGCAGCCGCTCAACAACATCGCCCGCGTCGCCGTGCAGGCCATGGCCGGTATCTTCGGTGGACTGCAAAGCATGCACACCGATGCCTACGACGAAGCCCACGGCACGCCGGCCGAGGAAGCGGCACGGGTGGCGGTGGCGACCCAGGCCATCCTGGGCCAGGAGGCGCATTTGGAAGACGTCATCGATCCGCTCGGCGGCTCCTATTACGTCGAGACGCTGACCGACGAGATGGAGGCTGAGATCGTCACCATCATGGCCGAGATCGAGGCGGCCGGCGGCATGTATGCGGCCGTCGAGCAGGGCCTGGTGCAGGAGCGCATCGGGCGTTCGGCCGTGGCCTTCCAGCAGCGCCTGGACAAAGGCCAGGAGACCATCGTCGGCGTCACTGCCTACCAGCGAGAGGAAGCGGAGACCGCCGCCGACACCGGCCAGGACCGACCCGACCTGGAGCAGATCGAATTCCAGATCGCCAGACTCAAACGCTTTCGCCAGAATCGCGACCAGGGTGCGCTGCACCGCGCCATGGACGATCTGGCACGAGCCGCCAACGACGAAAGTACCAACATCTTCGAACACACCATTGCCGCCGCCCGGGCCGGCGCCACGCATGGCGAAATGGTCGCCTGCCTGCGTCGCGAGTTGGGCGTTGGCCAACCTTTGGTAGCCGCATGAGCAAGACCACCCAGGCCGAGAAGCCAGAAGTGCGACAGAAGACCCAGAAAGCCAAGAAACCTACAAAGCAAAAAGCCGCCAACACCGAAGCGACGCTGGTCGAGCGTCTTTTGGGCGGTGAGCCGGTGGCGCTGGCCCGCGCCATCACGGCGGTCGAAAACCAGACCGAACGGGCGGCCGAGATCATGGCCGCCATCCATCCGCACCTGGGCACGGCCTCGGTCATCGGCTTCACCGGCCCGCCCGGTGCCGGCAAGTCGACGCTGATAAACACCTTCGTGGAGGAACTCAGGCGGCGCGACAAATCCGTCGGCATCGTTGCCGTCGATCCCTCCAGCCCGATCACCGGCGGTGCCATCCTGGGCGACCGCATCCGCATGGCGACCCACACTTTCGATCCCGGAGTCTTCGTGCGCTCATTGGCCTCGCGCGGCCATCTTGGCGGGCTCTCGCGCACCGCCGCCCATGTCATCGACGTGATGGATGCGGCGGGCCGCGACGTCGTGGTCATCGAAACAGTGGGCGCCGGCCAATCCGAGGTCGAGATCGCCGAGATCGCCCACACCAAGGTGGTGGTCTGCGCGCCGGGGCTGGGCGACGACATCCAGGCCATCAAGGCCGGTATTCTCGAAATCGCCGATATCCTGGTCGTCAATAAGTCCGACCTGCCGCTGGCCGACCATACGGTGCGGCACCTCAGCGCCATGCTGGGCCTGCGCGACCACGACGCCCCCAACGTGCCCATCGTCTCGACCACGGCGACGACGGGCGAGGGCATGGCGGAGCTGGCCGATGCCGTCGACGCCCACGGCGAGACATTCGCCACGGCCGACCGCCGCCGCGACCCCCGGGTGCGCATCCGCCGCCTGGTGGCCGAGGCCGCCGGCCACCTCATCGGCGTCCGCGCCAAGAAGACCTCGGATGCCGAATTCGATGCGCTCTGCGATCGCGTGCAGCGTGGCGAGATCGACTTCGACGAGGCGGCCGAGACGATGCTGCGTGAGCGCATGCTGGGACTGGGTTGACAGCCGTCGCCAGCCTTCCGACCATGTGACATGAGCGAGGAATCGCACCTTCGGATCGAGGTCGACGAAGGTATCCTGCGTGTCACCATCGATCGGCCGGAGAAGCGCAACGCGCTCAGTCGCGCCGTGCTGGCCGAACTGGGCGAGGCGTTTCGTGCGGCAGCGGACGACGAAAACTTGATCGCTGCAGTGCTGCAAGGTGCCGGCGACAAAAGCTTCGCAGCCGGCGGTGACCTCAAGGATCTCGACAGCGTGCGCAGCCGCGCCCAGGCCGCGGAAATGGCCGATGACGCCAAACGCGCCCTCGATGCCGTGCGCCGTTTTCCCGTGCCCGTGGTGGCGGCGGTCAACGGTGATGCAATGGGCGGTGGCGCAGAATTGGCGCTGGCCTGTGATTTCCGCTTGCTGGCCAGCCACGCGCGCATCGGATTTCTGCAGGGCCGCCTCAACATCGCCACGGCCTGGGGCGGCGGCATAGACGTGCTGCAGAAGCTCGGTACCACCAAGGGGCTTTGGCTGCTGGCCAGCCGCGAGATGGTGGGCGGCGGCGCGGCCTTGGATATGGGGCTCGCAGACGCCGTGGCAGAGGAAGGCCAATCATTCGAAACCGCCTTGGCGGTTTTTCTCGGCCCCATGCGGCGCCAGGTGCCACAGGTCATGCGGGCCTTCAAGGCTCTGGCGTTGGGGGTTGCCGACGGGCTCGAGCGGGACGCGCTCGAGAAACTGGAAACCAAGAAATTCAGCGACACCTGGATCCATGACGATCACTGGTCAGCGGTCGACAAGCTGCTGGCGGGAGACACCTCATGAGCGATGCCAAAGCGACACCTTCACCCCGGCTCGGCCCCGAGGTTCCTTCGGGTATCGAGGTGCCGGAACTGGTTACCGGCGACATGGTCGATGTGGCTGACGAACGCCCGGGTGAATACCCGTTTACGCGCGGGATCTTTCCCAACGGCTATCGTGGCCGGCTCTGGACCATCCGGCAGTATTCCGGCTTCGGCAGCGCCGAGGAGACCAACGCGCGCTACAAATTCCTGCTCGACCAGGGCCAGACCGGGCTTTCGGTGGCACTCGATCTGCCCACCCAGTGCGGCTACGACCCCACCGATCCCATGGCCCGGCCGGAAATCGGCAAGGTCGGTGTTTCGCTTTCCAACCTGGCCGAGATGGAGTTGCTGTTCGATGGCATCGATCCCGGCGGCATTTCGACGTCGTTCACCATCAACGGCACGGCACCGATCATCTATGCCATGTACGTCGCCGCAGCCGACAACAAGGGCGTCGATCGCGAAAGCCTTACCGGTACCATTCAGAACGACATCCTCAAGGAATACGTCGCCCGCGGTACCTGGATCTTCCCGGTGCGTCCCTCCATGCGCCTGATCGCCGATACCATCCTTTATGCCAACCGGGAAACGCCGCGTTTCAACCCCATCAGCATCGCCGGCGCCCACTTCCGCGACGCCGGTGTCAGTGCCGTCGAGGAGATGGGTTTCACACTGGCCGACGGCCTGGCCTACGTTGATGAATTGCTGGCGCGGGGCGGCGACGTCACGCATTTTGCCCGGCGGCTGAGCTTCTTCTTCTACGTCCACATGGATTTGTTCGAAGAAGTGGCTAAGTTCCGGGCCGGGCGGCGCCTGTGGGCGAAACTTTTGCAAGAACGTTACGGCGTCACCGACCCGAAGGCGCTGATGTTCCGCTTCGGCGTGGTCTGCGGCGGCTCGTCGCTGATTGCCTCGCAGCCCTACAACAACATTGTTCGCGTCGGCATCGAAAACCTGGCCGCAGTGCTGGGGGGGGCGCAGTCGATCTTCACCTGCGCCTACGACGAAGCCTTCCAGATCCCCACCGAGACCAGCGCCGAGATCGCCGTGCGCACGCAACAGATCGTGGCTTACGAGAGCGGCGCCGCGCGAACCGTCGATCCCTTGGGCGGCAGCCACTATGTCGAGTGGCTGACCGACGAAATGGAAACCGGTATGCGCCAGGTGATCGACGAGATCGAAGGCTACGGCGGTGCCGTCAAAGCCATCGAGGAGGGCTATTTGCAGAGCCGTACGGCCCAGGCCGCGCGGCGGCGCAAGGAAAAGATCGATGACGGCGAAACCGTCGTCGTCGGCCAAAACCACTTCCGCCGCGATGACGGCAGCAACGATTTCGGAGAAGTGTTCCGGCTCGACCCCGAGGTCAGCGCCCGGGTACTGGAAAAGTACCGATCGATCCTCGACAGCCGCGACAACGCCGCCGCCCAGACGGCGCTCGCCGCCCTTGACGGAGCAGCCGAGAAGGATCGTGAAAACCTGCTGCCCTACCTGGTGGATTGCTGCCACGCTTATGCCACGGTGGGCGAGATGGTGGCGGTCCTGAAGGCCCGCTGGGGCGAGTTCCAGGAACCGGTGAAGTTCTGAGGGGGCAGTGGTGGCTCTGACCGGCAAACGTATCCTCATCGCCAAACCCGGCCTGGACGGTCACGACGTCGGTGCCAAGATCATCGCGCTGGCGCTGCGGGACGCCGGGGCTGAAGTCATCTACACGGGCCTGCGCAAATCACCCGACTACATCGCCCGCGTCGCCATCGAGGAGGATGTGGATGCGGTGGGCCTCTCGATCCTCACTGGCAGTCACCTGGAACTGGTGGCCGAAACCGTCAAGGCGCTCTCCGACCAGGGCGCCGAGGTGGCGCTTTTTGTCGGCGGTACGATACCGGAGCCCGACCACGCCGAGCTGAAGCTGGCCGGTGCGGCTGGCGTCTTCACGGCGGAGATGAAGGTCGCGGACGTTGTGGCGGCAGTGACGGAGGTGTTGACGGGCTAAGTGCCCTCCTACGCTGGAGGAGACCCAAGAATATTACCCGGGTAATATTGACATGGTATTTTACCCGGGTAATAATCGGCACCCCATACGAACCCGTCACATATTTGAGGAACCGCAGATGACAACTGCAGCGACGTCTTTTGTCGCCTTCGCCGGAACCAACATCGTCGCCAGAGGCGCGCTTTCCGACGTCGTGCGTCGCAGCAAGGAGCGGCTGGATGGCGGCGAGGGAGAGCGCTTGGCCCTGTTTGATGATGTGACCGGCCGGCCGCTGGATATCGATTTCTCGGGTAGCGCGGCCGAGGTGCAGGCGCGACTAACCACTCATCCGTTGGCGCTGCCGCCTGAGAGCGAGCCTGGCAAACGGCGGGGACCGGGAAGGCCCAAACTGGGCGTGGTTTGCCGCGAAGTATCGCTGCTGCCGCGTCACTGGGGTTGGCTGGCTGAGCAGCGCGGCGGCGCCTCCGCCGCCTTGCGCAGATTGGTCGATGCGGCGAGAAAAGGGGACGCCGGGCAGGAGCAGTGCCGTGCAGCGATCGACGCGACCCACCGCTTCATGTGGGACATGGCCGGCAACCAACCGGGCTTCGAGGAAGCCTCGCGGTCGCTGTTCGCGCAGGACTTCGACACCTTCGCCGAGCTGATTTCGAAATGGCCGGAAGGTATTCGGGAGCAATTGCAGAGGTTCGTGATCCGGGCGCGGTCCATAGAGCCGCAGGAAATCGAGATGCCGGGCTAGAGCCACCGCTGCGCTTCTGACCACGGTGTCATCGCTCTCGCGGGGCGTCAGGTCGTCGTGGCATCATCTTCCGACTTATAGACACCGTAGTCGCCACCAATGCCGGTGATCTCGTAGATCGGTACCGGCTGATTCAATCCCTTGAGCTTCACGTTCAGGTGTCCAGCGATGCTGGCGATGTCGCGAATCTCTTCGAACGTGGCCGCAGCAGCAAAAATTTGCCCGCCACTGGTAATTCCCTCGATCCTGGCTGCCAGATTCACGGTACTGCCGATGACGCTGTATTTGATCCGGGCTTCCGAACCAATGTTTCCGGCGATGACCTCTCCCGTACTCACGCCGATACCCATAATAAGCTTGCTCAAGCCTCTTCCCTCGATTTCGGTGTTGACGGCGTCCATTGAATTCTGCATTTCCACGGCACAAGCGATTGCCCTGGCGGTATCATCCGGTTTGGCGACCGGAGCACCGAATACGGCCATGATGGCGTCGCCGATGAAGTTGTCGACGCTACCGCCGTACTTCATGACGACGTTCGCCATCGTTCCCAGATAGATGTTCAGAGCATCGACGACTTCCTCAGGCGTAAGTTCCTCAGACATCGCCGTAAACCCCCGCAGATCAGCCATGAGTACGGTGACTTTCCGACGGTCTCCTCCCAATGCCAACGCGCTATCACTGCTGAGGACGGCTTCGGCAACTTCGTTCGTGACGTATTGGCCAAAGACCTTTCTGATGAATTCGTTGCGGAGGCAAAGATCTTCATAGGCGCGGCTCTTCTCAAGCGTACGCGCGAGTTCTCCAGCGATCTGCGAGAAAACCTCGATGTGCGCATCCATGTAGATGTAGGGCTGGAGGCTGGAAAAGAAAATGAACCCGGTAACCTTGTCTTGAACCATAAGCGGGCAGGTCAAATTGGACCGAATCCCTTCTTTCACGAGCAGACGCGTCGCGCGTGAATCAGGGTGAATATCTAAGTGAATCTCCAGGTTGTTTATGATCACTGGTTTGCGGGATTCGGTGATACTCTGCAAACTACTGCTTTCTAGGGGGACAGTATATCCTTTACGGATATGCAGATTTTCGTATTTTCCCCGACTCCATTGGGTGCGCACAAGCGTCTGTCCTTTGTCATTTTCTTCCAATAAGGCGACGCCAATTCGATCGTAAGGAATAATTTTTTCAAAATTTTCGAACACATGATCGAGAACTTCGTCAAAAAAAATCCCTGAATTTACCCGTTCGGTGATCTCTCCAAGCGCTCTAACTTCAGCAAATTTGAGATCGAGCCGGCTACTGACGGCGACGAGAGCTTCGCCCATGTCCTTGGCCGAGACAGAATCCGATACCGCAAATTCTCTGGTGGATTCGTTGGGAACAATATCGTTCGCAGCGCGTCGAAAAACTTGAGTCCGCCGATTATCGCTCGTGCGCGACTCGTGAGCCCGCAATTGAGCACGCAGCGACATGAGCAAATCGTTGTCGGGATTCAGCCGTGAGCCGAGTGCGCCTATCTCGGTTCGCAGGTGGCGTATGATAGTGTCACGGTCGGTCATGCCAACCCCTCTTGTTCCCTATTCTATGGGGCAAGTGCTCCGGACTGAGTTTTAAAATCGAGAGTATTGAGCCAGGTGGACAATTTGGACCCCGGCTCAACCCGATAGACAAGCGTTCACCTGTTCCAACAAAACGTCCTTCGGTATCGGTTTGGAGAGAACAATATCGGCACCGAATTGCTCCGCAAGTTTCAAATAATCCGGGTTCCTGCTCGGCCCGCCGCTTGAAATCGCAATAATTTTCAAAGATGGATAGGCCCGCCGCAATTCGATAATGGTCTCAACACCCTCCTTCTGCGGCATGACAATGTCAGTGATTACGAGGTCGAAGGGTTGGGCGTTTTGGGCCGCGATCGCTTCGACGCCGTTTTCCGCCTCGGTAACTTCATGGCCCGCAGACTCCAGATTCCTGCGAAAAACAATTCGCAGGAATTCGGCGTCGTCGACGACTAGAATTCTTGCCATTGACCATTTTCCCTTGTCGATTGGCCGGCGTCAATTATCGCTGTGGCGGACCGGGGGTGGTTAGCCTCCGTTCATGCGGCTGTTCCGCCGGTTCATTGACAATGCCGAACCGCGTGAAATATTCCATGGATAGGTCAAGCCAGGGGAGGGCAGCATGGACGAGGCGGAACGCAGGAGCCGGATCGATCTTGCGGCGGCCTTTCGTTGGACGGCGCGCTGGGGTCTGAACGAGGGCGTGGCGAATCACTTCAGTCTGGCGCTAACGCCTGACGGCCAGACCTTCTTGATGAACCCAAATGGCCGGCACTTCTCGACCATTCGGGCGAGCGAGCTTTTGCGCCTGGACGCCCTTGACCCTTCGTGCCTGGAGGGGCCGGGGGCGCCGGATATTTCGGCCTGGTCGATCCATGGTGCCGTTCACCGCTCGCGCCCGGGCGCGCGTTGCGTCATGCACACGCACATGCGTTATGCAACGGCGTTGGCGGCAATCGAGGACGGGCGATTGGAATATTGCCACCAGAACGCCGCCCGCTATTGGGGGCGCATCGCCTACGACGATCATTTCAACGGTTTGGCGGTCAATGACGACGAGGGCCAGCGCATCGCCGGCGCGCTGGGCAACAAGTCGGTGATGTTCATGGCCGGCCACGGCGTCACCGTCATCGGCGACAGCGTGGCCGAAACCTTCGACGACCTCTATTACTTGGAGAGGGCCTGCGAGACGCAAATTTTGGCTCAGCAGACCGGCCGGCCGCTTTACCGCATCGCCGACGATGTAGCGGAGACGACTTCGCGCCAGTGGAGCCAGGATTTCACGGCCCTCGCCAGCATGCACTTCGCCGAACTCAAGCGGATCCTCGACCGCGAGGAGCCCGATTATGCCGACTAAACGGTGTTAGAGGGGACGATATGGCCGATCTCGAATTGTCTAACGTCAGCGCCCTTGGGACACATTGAGGTAATTGCGTAACGGAGGATTTCTGGCTCATCGTATTGACCGAAGGGAACGAAGATGAGGCAGAAA
>NZDS01000137.1 GCA_002690215.1 Rhodospirillaceae bacterium
CTCGGAGAGCCCCAGGAAGGTGCTCATCGTGCCTTCCTCCGCGACGAAGAGGCCTCGATCAAACCGGACAGATCACGTGTTACCTAATGCGGACAGATCACATGTTAGCGACAGTTGCTGAGCTGGGACTTGAGCTCCGGCTCACTTTCCTCGAAGCTTGGCGGCGGCTTTTGGCGGCGCTCCTCGACCAGGATGACGTGCCAGCCGAAGCGCGTCTGCACCGGCGTCTTGGAATAGTCCCCGGGCTGCATGGCAAAGGCGGCTTCGGCGAAGGGCGGCACCATCTGATCCTTGGTGAAGTAGCCGAGATCGCCGCCCTTGGCCCCCGAGGGACCGGTGGAATGCTTGCGTGCCATCTCGCCGAAGCCGGCGCCACCGTTAAGCTTGCGGATGATGTCGCGGGCTTTCTTTTCCTCTTTCACCAGGATGTGGCGGGCGTGGACCTCGAGCTGCGGCGGTTGCTTGGCCACCATGGCGTCGTAGGCCTGGCGCAGGCGGGCCTCGGTAATTTGTCCCTCGACGCCGCTTTTCAAATATTCCAGCCACAGCACCTCGTCGGTCTGGAAGCTGATGCGGGCTTTCACCTCGGGCTTTTCGTGCAAGCTCTCGCGCCGCGCCGCCTGGGTGACCAGGCGGCGGTCGATCATGCGGTCGACCAGTTGATCGAAAAGGCGCTCGAGCGGCACCTTGCGAAAACGCTGGGGCAGGGCCTGGTGCATCATGGCGATTTCCCAGCGGTAAAGCGGCGCCCCGTTTACCGTGGCGACGACGTCGTCAGGCGCCTCCGCGGCCAGCGCCAGAGTTGGGGCCGCAATTACGGCGGCGCAAAGGCCGAACAGAATCGGCAGGAATATACGTCTCATGCGATGTCACCTCTGGGCTGGCTGGGATCGGCCCCCTGCCTACCCCAGGGGCTGCGCGGCGACAAATAAATTCTGTGTGTGTTGGCGAGCGTCGCGTCTAGCGAGCGCTACGACCTTCCAGCGGGGTTCCGGTCAGCAGCGACACCAAGTGTGCCAACATCAAAATCACCACCAACAGACCGACGAACTGTAGCCCGGTGTAGGGCATCAGGCGCACCTGGCCGGGCGGTGGCGGGCGCCGGCTCATGAAATTGGCGAAGCCGGCCAGTGCCAGACCACAGGCCAGCACAATCAGGGTGAGCGTCAGCGTCATGATTTGTTTACACCGCCTGGGGCATCATGGGTTGCCATGTGGTTCCGCATTCTCACTGTCTTGGTCGTTCTCGCCGCGACCACCGGGGCCGGCGACTGGAGTTTTGCGCCGCCGGACGAACTGCCCGATCCCGACGACTACCAGATTTATGTGGTGGAAGACTGGACGGTTCACGTCAACAAACAATTGCTCAGCTTCCACGGCCGCCTGGCGCTCGATACCCTGGACGTGCTGCAGACCCAGCTCGGCCGGGTGACCCAGGTGCTGCCGGCAGGCATCCTGGAGCGCCTGCAGCAGGTGCCGATCTGGGTCGAGCTGAGCCTCGATAACAAGATCACCAATGCCCCGGCCTTCTACCGCTCGCTACGCCAGGGCGGGGCGGACGACGGCTGGCGCTATCCTACCGAGGGCAGCGTGGTGATCCGCGAGGCCCGACTTTTCGCTTATGGCACTCGTGGCCATCCCATGGTGCTGCTGCACGAGCTGGCGCATGCCTATCACGACCAGGTGCTGGGCTTCGACTATGACGGTATTCGTCGGCTCTACCTCGATGCCAAAACCAGCGGCCGCTACGACAACGTTCCCACCGTCTATGGCAAACGCCTGCCGGCTTATGCCATGACCAACGCACAGGAATACTTCGCCGAACTGAGCGAGGCCTATTTCGGCCGCAACGACTTTTTTCCCTTTCGGCGCAAGGATCTGCGGGGCTTCGACCCGGGCATGTTCGGGCTGTTGAACAGCCTCTGGCAGGAACGCTAGCTCTCAGCGAACTGGCACGCCGAACGGCAGGGCGTAGGTCAGCATCAGCGATTCGGTTCCCGGGTTGTGCGAGGACAGTACGCCGCCGTTCGACATGTGACCGACGCTGAGCCCGAGCCGCGCGCGGTCGTCGAAACGGTAGGCCAGATCGATCTGCGTGCGGAACGCCATCCAGTGGCCCAGTTCCTTGCCGCCACCGCGACCGTAGACGCCTGGAGCAAAGCTTGGCGTCACCACCCAGCGCCGCGCGAAGAACAGATCGAGAAGAACGCCGCCGTAGACGAATAGCGCCCGTTCGTTGGTTGCCATGAAACCGGCGAAGGGATTCACCGCCCCGAGCTTGGCGTCTGAGCGATACTCCAGCCGCGCCTCGACCCCGCGGCCGCTTTGCTTGACGTCGGTGTCACCGAGCGAGAGGACGACGAAAGCTGGATCGTCCGCCAGTGTCGCCGAGCTGAACGTCAGCATCGCGGACACTATTGGTATGCTCCCGAGTGACAAATTGCGCCTGATTGCCCGAAAAAAGGAGCCCGCCAATTGTCGAAAACCCGTCACTTCGGACAAAATGTTCATTTCAAAAGCTGTACCGCATTCGGGCAAGGATATTGTGGCTGTCATAGTCCAGGTCAAAGGAGCCGCCGGGGCTGATACTTAGAGAAATCTCTCCCGCCGAAAAGTACCTGTACTCCAATGCGAAATCGATTTGTGAAGGCAGGAAGTCGAACTCGACACCTATGGTTCCCTGGTATGCCGGACTCCAATCTTTGCCGCCGACGACGCCAACGCCGGCCACGTTTATGTCGGACGTGGTGACCCGGGCGAAGCCGATGCCGGCGCCGACGTAGGGCTCGAGGAGGTTCGAGGGGCGAAAGACATAGGCGTTGGCCATCAGCGAGAGGGCAGCCATGCTGCCGGACGCCGAAACCGTACCGATTATGGAGTTGATGTCGTCCAGATCGCTTTTTCGGTAGGCGACTTCCCCCTCGACGCGGACCGGCGTCTGCGGCATTTCGTAACCGAGGGCACCGATCAGGCCGTAACCGGGAAGAAACGAGGTGTCGATTACGTCGTTCCGCCCAACGTTGTCGTCCCTGACCAGGTAAGCGCCCAGGGCGGCGCTGAGATAAAATCCTTTTCCGTCTGCTCGCGCCTGGAAACATCCCGCCAATGTGGTCAGGGTTATGGCAACCAGGACAATTGAAAGCCTAGAGAATATCAGCAGAGCACTTCCCTCCACCTAGGCTGTTGGAAGCTGTTTTCTTGCCACACTAGAATTGGTGCATTGTGGGACTGCTGAATGCCCGCGACCGGCGCTCCCAGCGCAGCAATAACGCTTCAGCGCAGACGCCAAAAGATTGCGGGGAAGGCGAAAGGCCAGCCCCTAAGACAGTCCCACAAACAAAATTCCTACCGTTGTCCTACTTCCGGTCATGGAACGGAAACCCGGGCGGGAATGCCCGCTCCATGGATTCCTTGACCCTCTCGGCCACCTTTTCCCCGATGTCGCCGACCTTGTCATGGACGTCCTTGGCGATCTTCTCTGCCAGTTCGGGATTACCGGTCGAGACGTGAACCGAGCCGCCTTTGCCCGAGGTTGTCGAAGAGGCGGCAGCACTGGAATACGATCCCGATTTTCCGCCGGCCTGCTTCGTTGTCGTCGTCACCGGGACGTCCGATGAAATGGTCACCTGACCATCGGTTTCCAGGCGCAATTCGGAGTCCGGAAAGTCCATGACCTTTTTGCCGTCCACATAGAGAACGCCGTCGGCGACTTTGACCTCGCCGCCCTCGAATTGGTGGGTACGCTGGATGCGGATTTTCGCCATAGCTGCCTCCCGCGGGTTCGCAACGATGGATTCCTTACAGCATCCCATCTTCTGCGCGACCACGCCAGCAATAAGCGGATTGGGTGCTTTAGAAGAAAAACCGCTGCGCAGATGATTGGGGCTGTGATTCAGCGGCGCTAACGAAATTTCTGGGGATCGTGCGGATGCCACGGCTCAACGTATTCGGGGGCCCAGACGCCGCGGCCGGCTGACCGAGCGGCTCTCTCCGCCCCAACGTAGTCGGTTGAGACTTTTCGGGCCGCAAGCGCCATGCCACGCAATACCATCGCCCGGTTGAGGTCGGTCTTGCCGTCAAAGCACACGGCCACGACCAGGCCTGAGCGATCGCGGCTGCGCTCGC
The DNA here is from genome assembly GCA_002690215.1 of Rhodospirillaceae bacterium. Classification (GTDB taxonomy): domain Bacteria; phylum Pseudomonadota; class Alphaproteobacteria; order UBA2966; family UBA2966. Next base: position 4,126 of record NZDS01000137.1, read on the forward strand.
GGCAACAAAAAAAGGGGAAAAAAAGGGGACAGGTACTTTTGGAGGTAAAAGTACCTGTCCCCTTTTTTTCCGGCGCCAGTCGATGCAGCGCGCCACGCCTTTCCACTGGGATTCTTGGGCCATGGCGCCAGCCTCCTCGATGCCCAGCGAAGCAACCGCGGCCCAAGTGCGCAAAAAAGGGGACAGGTACTTTTAGGGGTTAAAGTACCTGTCCCCTTTTTTGGGCCGGCGGAGAGGCGCAGGTTGCTGGAAGCCCATCTTCAGGTCTTGCGGGGTTCGCGAACGGCTAGTTCACGCCCCCGTTGGCGTTGGCCGCGCCCTCTTCAGGCTGGTGCTGGCGGCGCCAGTCGATATAGCGCGCCACGCCTTCCCACTGGTATTCGTGGGCCATGGCGCCGGCCTCCTCGATGCCCAGCGAGGCGACGAGGACGCGGGCCATTTGCGACTGGTATTCCAAATTGGTCGCCATGATCTTCCTCCGGGCTCGTTTGCCCGTCTGAAAGGCAAGCAAACGCCATGCCATCCGGGGTTTGGGGTTTGACCGCAGCTTTCAGTAATTATCGTTTTATTTCAATGTGTTAACTAAAGTCGCCGGGCGAAGGCTCCGAATCTCTCACGGATCACCCGGCAGAAGCTTCCGGTTTGACCGTCACGATGACGCGAAAGGGCCAAAGTGGCAGGCCGATCAGACGATCGAGGTCGACCCGGGCACCGGCCCGGTGCAGTGCTGGCAGTACTTCTACCGGACGGCAGCCAAGCGAGAGCTGGGGCAAGTGCCAGAGCAGCCCTTCCAGGCTGCCCGCCAGCCGGCGTAACAGGGCGTTTTGCGGCTCGGCTGAGTGGGCGATGCCGAGGCGGCCGCCCGGGCGCACCAGGCGATATAGCTCCAGCGCGCCAAATTCGGGGTCTGAGAGCGGGCAGACGCTATAGCTCGAAAGCACGCTATCGAAGCTTTCGTCAGAGAAAGGCAATGCCGTCATATCGCCGATCGCGAAGATCAGCGCGGCGCCGCCGGCCACGGTTTTTTGCCGCGCCTGATCCAGCATACCGGGCGTCAGGTCGAGGCCGGTGACGAAACCAGAAGGGCCGGCCGCCCGGGCCGCCAGGCCGGTCGTCAGGCCACTGCCGCAGCCGGCATCCAGCACTCTGTCGCCCGACCGCACCGTATCGCGCACCATGAGCTCGCGGCCGCGCTGGTCGCTGGCCAGGGTGAGCAGGCGGTGTTGGCGGTCGTAGCGTCGGGCGGCGCGCTGGTAGAGTGTCTTCAGCGTCGCTTGGTCGAGGGCCGGCCGCAGCTCGTTCACAGCCCGTTACTCATGGCGCAGCGCCTCGATGGGGTCGAGGCGCGCGGCCTTGCGGGCCGGGTAGTAGCCGAAAAAGATCCCGACGATGGCTGAGAAGCCCATGGCCAGCAGGATGGCGCCGGGCGAGACGATCATCGGCCAACCGGCCAGCCGCGCCACCGCCAGCGAGCCGCCGACGCCCAGCAAACTGCCGATCAGGCCGCCGATCAGCGACAGCGCCACGGCCTCGATGACGAACTGCACCATGATGTCGCGGCCGCGCGCACCGACCGCCATGCGCAAACCTATTTCGCGCGTCCGTTCGGTGACAGAGACCAGCATGATGTTCATGATTCCGATGCCGCCGACGATCAGCGAGACCCCGGCCACGGCGGCCAGCAGAAACGCCATGGTGCGCTGCGATTCGGCGCGGGCCTCGAGGATCTGGGCGATGTTGCGCACCACGAAGTCGTCGGGCTGGCCGGGCCGGATGCGGTGGCGCCGGCGGAGCGTCTCGCTGACCTCGGTCTCGGCTTCGCCGATGAGCTCGGCCGTGCGCGCCTTGACGGTGATGGCGCCTACGAAGTCGGCTCGCACCTGGCGGCCCCCCAGCACCCGCTTCTTGGCCGTCGACAGCGGGATGAAAACGACATCGTCCTGGTCGCGGCCAAAAGGCGTCTGGCCCTTGACGCCGGTGACGCCGACGACCTTGAAGGGCACGCGCTTGATGCGGATGCTGGCGCCGATGGGATCGGCACCGGCAAACAGCTCATCAACCACCGACTGGCCCACCAGCGCCACCTTGCGGGCGCCGCGCTCGTCGGCTGCCGTGAAACCGCGGCCTCGGTCGACCACCCAGTCGCGGGCCTCGAGGTAGCTTTGCGGAGCGCCATAAATGGTGGTGAACCAGTTGGCGTTGCCGAAGATGATCTGGCCGGAGCCGCGCACCATGGGGGCGGCGATGCGCACCGCCGGCACCTCTTGTTCCAGCGCCCGGGCGTCGGCCGTGGTCAGCGAGATCACGCTGCCCGAGCCGCCGCGGGCGCCGCCCGAAACCGAAGTGCCGTTGAGCACAATAAGGACATTGGCACCCAGGCTTTGGATCAGCGCCTGGACCCGCTGTTCGGCCCCGGCACCGACCGCCACCATGGCGATCACGGCCGCTACGCCGATGATGATACCCAGCGTCGTCAGGGCCGTGCGCAGGATGTTGGTGCGCAGGGAATCGAGCGCTGTCAGCAGCGAATCGAGGGCCTTCATGCGGTCCTCACGGCGTCGCCTCGTCGGCTTCCAGGAGACCGTCGCGGAAGCGCAGCACGCGCCGCGCAAAGCCTGCCACCTCGGCTTCGTGGGTGACCACGATGACGTTGATGCCGTCGGCGTTGAGCTGCTGGAAGAGCGTCAGGATCTCTACACCGGTACGGCTGTCCAGTGCGCCGGTGGGCTCGTCGGCGAGCAGCAGCAAGGGCCGGTTGACGATGGCCCGGGCGATGGCCACGCGCTGCATCTGGCCGCCCGAAAGCTGGGTCGGCAGGTGATGGACGCGGTCCGAAAGCCCCACCGCCTCGAGGGCCGCGGCAGCCCGGTCACGGCGCTGCTGCCGTGGTGTGGCGCCATAGAGCAACGGCAGCTCGACGTTCTTCAGCGCCGTCGCCCGGGGCAGCAGATTGAAGGACTGAAAGACGAAACCGACTTGGCGGTTGCGTGTCTCGGCCAGACCGTCTCGGTCCAGCCTCGAGACGTCCTGGCCGGCCAGCACGTAGCGCCCTGCCGTCGGCGTATCGAGGCAGCCCAGCAGATGCATACAGGTCGACTTTCCCGAACCCGAAGGGCCCATGATGGCCAGGAATTCTCCTTCGTCGATGTTCACCGTGAAATCGCGCAGCGCCCGCACCTCGCTGGGACCGACGCGATAGTCCTTGCTCAGGCCCTCGGTTTCGATGAAGGCCGGCATGAGATTAGAACCCCCTTGCGCGGGAGGCGCGGCCGATGATGACCTGCTGGCCGGCGGCTAGCTCGCCGCGCACAACCTCGGTCATGCTGCCGTCGGAAATGCCGGCGACGACGGCCACGGCTTCGGGCTTCCCCTTGGTGTCGAGCCGCCAGACCCGGCCGCGCGTGGTGGCGACGGCGCTTTCGGCCAGCATCTCGGCGTACTTGCGCTTTTGTTCTTCGTCCAGCAACGCCGCGATGCGGCGGGACGCCTGGGCCCTGAGGCCCCGCACCGCCTGGCGCCGCTGCTCGGGCTCGCCACCCGCCTGAACCAACGCACCGATGGCCTGGCCGGTCTCGCGGAAGATGGCACGCACGCCGGCCTGCTGTTCCTCGTTGAGGCCGAGCGTCTTGTTCAGCCGCTGAAATAGCGCCCGGGCTCGCGCCTGTGCCGCCTCACGGCCGCCGCCGCGGCTTGCCGCGGCCTCGGGCGCAGCGACACCGTCAGGTTTGAAACGCAGGGCCGCGCTGGGCACCTTGAGCACGTCTTGCCGCGCCCCGACGATAACCTCGACGTTGGCCGTCATGCCGGGCAACAGCGCCTGGTCGGGATTGTCGGCGCCGACGATGACGATATAGGTGACGACGTTGGAAACCACGTTGGGTGCCTTGCGGATCTGCTGCACCCGGCCGGCAAAGTTGCGCTCGGCATAGGCGTCGACTGTAAAGCGCACGCGCTGGCCTTGGCGCAGGCGGCCGATGTCGGCCTCGTCGACGCTGACCTCGACCTGCATGCGCCGGAGATCTTCGGCGATAGTAAACAGCACCGGCGCCTGTAAGCTGGCGGCCACGGTCTGGCCCAGGTCGACGTTGCGGCCGATCACCACTCCGGCCACCGGCGAGCGGATGACCGTACGTTCGAGATCGAGCTGGCGTTCGTTGAGAGCCGCCTGGCGCGACTGCACCTGCGCTTTGGCTGAGCCGATCTGGGCCCGCTGCTTGGCCAGCTTGGCCTCGGCGCTGCGCTTACGGGCCAGGGCCTGGTCGCGTGCCGCCAGGGCCCGGTCGACGGCACTTTGCGACACCACCCGCCGGCTCAGGAGGGTGCGTTGGCGGGCGTGCTCGGCCTCGGCATCCTTCAGCGCCGCCGCGCTGCCGGCAATATCGGCCCGGTATTCGGCCAGCGCCGCCTGTTGCACGGCCAGGTTGGCGCGGGCGAAAGCGAGATCGGCGCGGGCCGCCGCCACACGAGCCTGGAAGCTCTGGGGATCGATGCGGGCGATGACCTGGCCGGCCTTCACCTCGGTGTTGAAGTCTGCCAGAAGCTCGGCGATCTGGCCCGAGACCTGCGTGCCAACCTGCACCGTGGTTACCGGATTGACCTTGCCGGTGGCCGATACCGTCATCTCGATGGCGCCCTGCTCGACCGTGGCCAGGCGATAGCGGGGTGTCGCCTCGTCGGATTGCGCGCGCCAGTAGTGGTAGGCCGCAGTGGTGCCGGCGACGACGATGATTGCCAGGACGAGGAAACGGCGCATGACGGTTCGTCGACTATCTCAGGATTTTGCCGACCTGTCGCGAAACATGCGCCAGAGTTTGTGGACGGCCCACAGCGGCACCACGATTACGGCTCCCATTAGCATGTAGGGCACGCTCCATTGCAGCATGCGCACGAAAACGGAGAAGACCCGTTGCACCCAGCCGCCCAGGTCGTTCAGCAGTTCCTCGGGCGTGATGTCGACGATCGAGAGTGCCAAGCCAACCAGCAGGCTGGCGATGATCAGCTTGACGATGGTGCGGGTAACCGAGCTTTTCATCACGCGTCCTAACCCATGGCGGCGGCAAACAGCGCCTGATAGTCCTCGGTCGAGGTCGGACGCGGGTTGGTGGCATTGCTGTGGTCGGCGAGCGCACCCTCGACCATGCCCGGAACGACGTCGTCGCTGACGCCAATTTCGCGCAGGCTGGCGGGCAGGCCCAGGCGGCGGTTGAGATCTTCGATGGTCGAGGCCAGGTCGGTCTCGGGTGAGAGGTTCATGGCGGCCGCCAGGCGCTGATATTTGTCATCGCAGGAATCGGCGTTGAAACGCAGCACGGCCGGCAGGATGACGGCATTGAGGGTACCGTGGTGCAGCACCGGCTCAGCCAACCCGCCCAGCGGGTGCGACATGGCATGCACCGCGCCAAGGCCTTTCTGGAATCCCATGCCGCCCTGCAGCGAGGCCATCATCATTTGCCAGCGCGCATCGCGATCGCTGCCCTCGGTCGTGGCGCGCTCGATGTTGCGCATGGCGCGGCCGGCGCCGTCGAGCGCGATGGCATCGGCCGGCGGGTTGATCCGGGGCGAGAGGAAAACCTCGATGCAGTGCGTCAGCGCATCCATGCCGGTGGCGGCGGTCAGATAGGGCGGCAGGCCCAATGTGAGCTCGGGGTCGCAGATCGCCACATCGGGGATGATGTGAGGTCCGATAAAGCCCAGCTTGCGGCCGTCGTCGAGCGTCAAAAGCGCCGCCCGGCCGACCTCGCTACCTGTGCCGGCGGTGGTCGGCACCGCGGCTAGCGGCGCGCTGGGAACTGTGATTCGGGGTGCGCCGCCGAGGATGAATGCGTATTGGCTCAGCGGCTCGGGGTGGGTGGCCAGCAGCGCCACGCCCTTGGCCAGGTCGATGGGCGAGCCGCCGCCGACCGCCACGATGCCGTCGCATTCCTGGTTCTGGTAAACCTCCAGCGCCTGCTTGACGGCGGCCTCGGTGGGGTTGGCGGGCGTCTGATCGAAGACCGCCGACCAGATCGCCGAGGGCAGCTTCTCACGCACTTTGTCTAGCACGCCGGCCGCTACGATGCCTTCGTCGGTGACCACCAGCGGGCGCGTGACGTTGAGTTCCTTGAGCTCCTCGGCCAGCATGCCCAGGGCGCCGAAATCGAATTGAATCCTGGTCAAGTAATTGATCAGTGCCATGCCCGATCCACCTTCCTGTACCTTGGCCTCTGGCCGCCGATGCAGCGAGCCCGCATTTCTCACCGGGTCACGGCCTGCGTCGCTCCCAGGTGATGCGATCCGCTAGGAAAAGACCGAAGCGCGTAGTGGTACTACGCACTTCGGTCTTTGACAACGCGGGCGCGTGCCTGGGTGCGACCCTTCGGGCGGCGCTGTCGCATCGACAGGGTGCGTCACGCTGCTTGCCCGATGTCCCACATCGCGCTGCGCAGAGTTCCTACCCTGTCGGCGCGACAGCACCGCGCAGGCCATGACCCGGTGAGAATTGCGGGCTACACTGCGCCGCCCCGCCGAACCTTAGGAGATCGACGGTAATGGTCGATAGTGAACTTTATCTTGCCTTCGTGCTGGCGACCATCGTCCTGATTGTGCTGCCGGGGCCCAATGTCACGCTGATTGTCGCCAACAGTCTGGCCACCGGAGCCCGGGCCGGGCTGCTGACGGTTGCCGGCACGAGCTGCGCCACGGCGCTGCTGCTGGCCGTGGCGGCGCTGGGCATGACCACGTTGATCGCAGTCATGGCCGATTGGTTCACCTGGCTGCGCTGGGCCGGTGTGGCGTATCTGCTCTATCTCGGGCTGCAACAGTGGCGCCGCTTGCCGAGCGCCGCCCAAACACCGCCGGGCCGACAGCGACTTTTCTGGCAGGGCTTTCTGGTGTCGGCCACCAATCCCAAGACGCTGCTCTTCTACGTTGCCTTTTTGCCCCAATTCGTCGATCCCGGCCTGGCACCCGGGCCGCAGTTGACGGTGCTTTCGCTGACTTTTCTGGTCATCGCCACGGTGATCGACGGTGCCTACGGCCTGCTCGCCGGGCACCTGCGCGGCGCTCTCGCCGATGCCCGCCGGACCCGCTTGCGCCAGCGTATCAGTGGCAGTTTTCTTATCGCCGCTGCCCTTGGACTGGCGCTGGCACGGAGGACCTCATGAACGACAATACGGCCAATCCCGAGTGCGTCTTTTGCCGCATTGCCGCCGGTGAGTTGCCGGCCCACGTGGTCTACGAGGACGACCGGGTCATGGCCATCATGGACCTGGGCCAGGTCAACCCGGGCCACACCCTGGTGCTGGCGCGCCATCATGCCGAGACCATGATGGATCTCGACGAGGACACCGCGGCCCACGCCTTCCGCATCGCCAACCGCCTGGCCCGGGCCATCGAGCGAACCTATGCTCCGGCCGGCCAGACCATTCTGCAGGCCAACCGGCCGATCGGATTCCAAACCGTCGGACACTTTCATCTGCACGTGCTGCCGCGCCAGGAAGACGACGGCGTCGAACTCACCTGGCCGGCCAAGAACCCACCCCAGGAGGAATTGGCGGCCCACGCCGAATCCATCCGGGCGGCCCTGGCCGAGGCGTGAGCCCGGAGTTTCCCGTCAGGTCGCACAGCGACTGGCCGGCGATCTGGCTCACCGTTGGCGTTGCCGTGGTGGCGGCCATGCAATTGGGCAAGGTGCCGCCGGCCATTCCACTGCTGCGCCAAGACCTGGGACTCAGCCTGGTGGCGGCCGGTTGGTTGGTCTCGCTGGTCCACCTGATCGGCGCCGGTATCGGGGTGGTCGCCGGCAGCCTGGCCGACCAGTTCGGTCGCCGCCGCCTGGTCAGCCTGGGGCTCGGCCTTATGGCGGTCGGTAGCCTGGCTGGAGCCTTGGCCAACAATGGCGGGGGCCTTTTGACCGCCCGGGCCATCGAGGGTTTGGGTTTTGCCGCCATGGCGGCCGGCGGGCCGTCGCTGATCTTCGAGCTCGCAACCGTGCGTGACCGGGCACTCGCGCTAAGTGCCTGGGGTGCCTTTTTTCCAGCCGGCATTGCGCTGGGATTGGCGATCTCGCCGCTGCTGTTGGACCATGGCTGGGCGCTGCTGTGGGCCGTCAACGGAGTTCTTTTGTGCGCCGCGGCGCTGACCTTCGGAATAGCTACGCGGCGGCTCGCCCTGGTGCGGCCAGGCGGCAGCGCGGCCCAGTTTGCGGCGCGTGTTGGCGATGCTGCCCGATGTCCCGGTCCCTGGTTGCTGGGCCTTTGCTTCACCGCCTATTCTTGCCAGTGGGTGGCGTTGATGGCCTGGTTGCCGACGATGCTGATCGAGGCCGGCTATGAAGGTAAAACGGCGGCGCTAATGGTGACGCTAGTGGTCGCCGTCAACATCCCCGGCAATTTCACGGCCGGCTGGCTGTTGCAACGCGGCCTGCCGCGAACGGCCCTGATCATGGCCACCTTCGCCGCCATGGCGGCCAGCGGCTGGGCCATGTTCGGGCTGGCCTTGGAGCCGCCGGTGCAGTTCGCCCTGGCGCTGCTGTTCTCAACCGTTGCCGGCATCATACCGGCCGCCATCTTCGCCGCCGCTCCGCGCCACAGCGCTAACCCCGACGGCATCGGCGCCGTCAATGGCTTCATCATCCAGGGCTCCAACTTGGGCGCCCTGATCGGCCCGCCGGCACTTGCCCTGGTCGGCACTATCGTCGGCGGCTGGCAGGCCTCGGGCGGCTACGTCGTCATCGCCTGTGCGGTGGGCATGGCGCTGGCCTTGGCCCTGGCTGCGGTCGAACGGCGCTGAGTGAATGTGGATATGTGAGGAAATTAGGGACAGGGACCACTTTAATTAGGGACAGGGACCACTTTCATTTAATTAGGGACAGGGACCACTTTCAGGGACCACTTTTTTCGCCGCCCAACCAAGGCGAAATCCATGACCAAAACAGCGTCTCCGGCAAAAAAGTAGGGACGAAAAAAGTAGGGACAGGGACTACTTTCAGCAGGGACGGCGATGGACCGACCCATTTTTCTATTGGCCGTCGCCCTTCAAGATCGCGCCGGCGATGATCAGTTTTTGCACCTCGGACGCGCCTTCGTAGATGCGCAAGGCACGGATGTCGCGATAAAGCGCCTCAACGGGCTGGCCCGTGACCACGCCCAGGCCGCCGTGGAGTTGCAGCGCCGCGTCGATCACCTTTTGCGCCGTTTCGGTGGCGTGGAACTTGGCCACCGAGGCCTCGCGGCTGATGCGGCGCCCGGTTTCGTCCCGGGTCCAGGCGGCGCGGTAGACCGCCAAAGCAGACGTGTCGATACCTACCGCCATGTCGCCCAGCGCCGCCTGGGTGAGTTGGAAGTCCACCAGCTTCTGGCCGAACATCTCGCGCTGGCGGCTGCGCCCCAGCGCCTCGTCGAAGGCGCGGCGCGCAAATCCCAGTGCCGCTGCGCCGACCGTGGTGCGGAAGACATCGAGCGTCGCCATGGCGACCTTGAATCCCTCGCCGGGGCCGCCCAGGCGGTTGGTGGCTGGCACCCGGCAGTCCTCGAAAGCCAGCGTGGCGATGGGATGGGGGGCTATCAGCGCGATGCGCTCGGCGATCTCGAAGCCGGGCGTGCCGGCCTCGACGATAAAGGCCGAAATTCCCCGTGCACCGCCGGCCTCGCCCGAGCGCGCGAAGACAGTGTAGGTGTCGGCGATGCCGCCGTTGGAGATCCAAGTCTTGCTGCCGTTGAGCACGTAGTCGCTGCCGTCGGCCTCGGCCGTGGCCTCCATGGCGGCAACGTCGCTGCCGGCGTTGGTTTCCGACAAGGCGAAGGCCGCGACGTGTTCACCGCGTTCCACCGGTGGCAGGTAGTGGGCTTTTTGCTGCGCCGTGCCGAACAGCGAGATCGGCGCCGAACCCAAGCCCTGCATGGCAAAGGCGAAGTCGGCCAGGCCGCCATGGCGGGCCAGGATCTCGCGGCTCAGGCAAAGGCTGCGCACGTCGAAGCGTCCGCCTTCATCAGATACAACACAAGGCGCCAGAAAACCGGCGCGGCCGAGCCGTCCGACCAACTCGCGGCAGGTGGCATCAAGGGTGGCGTCGCTTTCGTCGGGTATTTCCAACACGGGCGCCAGCTCGCTGGCCGCAAACGCCTCGATGCGCTCGGCCAGATCGCGGTGGTAGTCGGCGAAAAAGGGCCACTCGAGAAAGCTTTTGTCGGCCATGGTTGGTCTCCTTGACTCAGCGTTTGCGACCCCGAGACCTATTGCGCCCCGGCGCCGGGGTCAAGCGACACTGGGAATATCCGCCAAAGCGCGGCAGTATTCGGCCGGATAGACGATGTGGTGACATGTGGAGAGCGATCGGCAATGGCCGGACTGATAATTAGCGGCGAGCGCCAGATGACCCAGGCCGAACTGGCGGAGCGCGCAGCTGCGGCGGCGACGGCATTCAGCGGACTGGGCATCGGCGAAAACGACACCATCGCGCTGATGCTGCGCAACGACTTCGCCTTTTTCGAGGTCGCCGCCGCGGCGGCACTGCTGGGCGCCTATGCCGTGCCCCTCAATTGGCACTCGGTGACGGAAGAGGCACTCTACGTACTCAAGGATTGCGGCGCCCGGGTCCTGATCGTCCACGCCGATCTCTACCCCGTCATCGCCGCCCACTTGCCGGCCGGAGTGACGCCCTTGCTGGTGCCGACGCCGCCCGAGGTTGCGGCAGCCTATGGCTTGGCGGAAGAAGCTTGCCAGGTTCCCGAGGACGCTTTGCGGTGGAGCGATTGGATTGCAGATCGCGAGCCGTGGACCGGGCCGCCCCAGGCCCTGCGCTCCAACATGATCTATACTTCGGGCACTACCGGCCGGCCCAAGGGTGTGCGACGCCAGCCCGCCAGCCCGGAAAATACAGTTCGCATCGCGGAAACCGTGGCCCTTGGCTTCGGCTTCCGTCCCGGCAAGGAGGTCCGCGTCGTCATCACCGGACCCATGTACCACTCGGCCCCCAACACATACGGCCTGCGGGCAGCGCAACAGGAAGGCCTGGTGGTGCTGCAGCCGCGCTTCGATGCCGAGGATTTGTTGCGTCTAATCGACGCGCATCGCCTCACCCACATGCATGTAGTGCCGACCATGTTCATTCGTCTGCTCAAGCTGCCTGCCGAGGTGCGTGAGCGCTATGACGTCTCCTCACTGGAATTCGTGGTCCACGGTGCCGCGCCCTGTCCAGCCGAGATCAAGCAACGCATGATCGAGTGGTGGGGGCCGGTGATCGGCGAATACTACGGCGCCACCGAAACCGGCATCGTCATCTTCAACGACAGCCGACAGGCCCTGGCCAAACCCGGCACCGTGGGTACCCCCATACGCGGCGGCGAGGTGCGCATCCGCGGCGACGACGGGAACGAGGTTGGCGTCGGCGAGATCGGCGAAATCTACCTGCGCATCGCCAGCTACCCCGACTTCACCTACCACGGCAAGGACGACAAGCGCCGCGAGATCGGCTGGAACGACCTGGTTACCGTGGGCGACATGGGCTATCTCGACGAGGACGGCTATCTTTTTCTCTGCGATCGCAAAAACGACATGGTGATCTCGGGCGGCGTCAACATCTACCCGGCCGAGATTGAGGCTGCGTTGGGCTCGCTGGCGGGCGTGCACGACTGTGCCGTCTTCGGCATTCCCCACGAGGACTTCGGCGAGGAGCTTTGCGCCTATGTCGAGCCTGAGGCCGGCGCAAAACTCAGCGCCCAGGCGGTGCGGCAGCACCTGGGCGAGCACGTGGCGGCCTTCAAGATCCCCAAAATCATCGAGTTCCGTAGCAATCTGCCCCGGGAGGACTCGGGCAAGATCTTCAAGCGCCGCCTTCGCGATCCCTACTGGCAGGATACCGGCCGCAACATATGATGGCGGGAGGTGAGGCTCTATGACCGAGATCATCAAGCAGGCCGCGGGCGATCTTCTTCTGGTCGTCGACGTGCAGAATGATTTTTGCGAGGACGGCAACCTGGCGGTGCCCGACGGCTCCGCCGTTGTGGCGGTGTTCAACCGCCTGGCCGGCCGTTTCGCCAGCACCGTGGCGACCCAGGACTGGCACCCACCCGGCCACCGCTCGTTTGCCTCGGCCCATGCCGGGCAGGAGCCTTTTTCGACCATGGCCTTTCCCTACGGCGAACAGACGCTGTGGCCCGACCATTGCGTCCAGGGCACAGTGGGCGCCGAGTTTCCCGCCGCACTCGAGACCGATCATTTCGAGCTCGTGGTGCGCAAAGGCTTCCGTTCGGAAATCGATTCCTATTCAGCCTTCGCCGAGAACGACCACACAACGCGCACCGGGCTCGAGGGCTACTTGCACGAGCGCGGCTTCAAACGCCTGTTTTTGGGCGGCCTGGCCGGCGATTTCTGCGTGCTCTACTCGGCCCTGGATGCGGCGGCGGCCGGTTTCGAGACCTACGTCATCGACGATGCCACCCGCTACATCGATCTCGACGGGTCCAAAGATGCGGCGCGCCAGGCCATGACCGAGGCCGGCGCGAGCATCATCACGTCCGCCGATCTTCTCTAATTGATCCTCATAACCAGCGAGGCTCCATGACCTATCAGTACATCCGCGTCGAAAAGAATGACGGCATCGGTTGGCTCACGCTCGACCGGCCCGAAGTTCTCAACGCCATGATCCCGGCGATGATGAAGGAGGTCATCGACGCCTTCGAGGATCTGAACAACGACGACGCCGTGCGGGTGGTAGTCATCACCGGTGAAGGCAAGGGCTTTTCGGCCGGCGGCGATTACGATTTCCTGGTCGAGCTCACCGAAGCCCGGCCCTTCGATGTCAAGAACACCGTCTACCGCTTTTTCGGTGCCGGTGTGCGCGCGGTCAAGCTCTGCCCCAAGCCGACCATCGCCGCGGTCAACGGCCCGGCCGCCGGGGCGGGCTGCGAGATTGCTCTGGCCTGCGATTTCCGCATCGCCTCCGAACACGCCGTCTTCCGCGAATCATGGATCGATCTGGGTTTGCTTTCGCCGCTCGGCGGCATGTACCTGTTGCCCCGCCTGGTGGGCCTGGCGAAAGCCAACGAGATACTGTTGCTGGGCAGCCGCATAGGGGCGGCCGAGGCCCTGGAGATCGGGCTGGTGCGCGAGGTGGTGGCGGCCGACGAGTTGATGGAAGCCGCCGGCAAGCTGGCGGGCAAGCTAGCGGCAGGGCCGCCGTTGGCGCTCCGGGCCATGAAGGAGGGTATCCGGCGCGGCCTCGAATCGACCATGGCGGCGGAGTGGGAACACAACGTCTACGTCCAGAGCATGCTCATCGATTCCGACGACTTCGCCGAGGGCGTCGCCGCCATGACGGAAAAGCGCAAACCCAAATTCCGAGGCTCGTAAGCGCAAAAGGAAATGCCATGCCTGAGACCATCGGCAACAATATCGATCGGCTGATCTCGATCGAGTTCAAGAACCGGGCCGTGCCCTACGACACCTTGTTGCCGCTCTATGAGGCGGCGCGCCGCGAGGGCGGCGGCCGGCCGCTTTGCCTGCGCGCCGCCGAAGGGCTGGTCGCGGCCGTGGGTAAGGGAGACGCTGTCTTCATCATGACCGGTGCGGGTTGCGCGCCCTGGCTGCCCAAAGGCGAGAACGACGGCCCGCCGGGCGCCGCGGCGCTGGCCCGGGCGCTCTATCAGGGGCTGGGGGCAATTCCCGTCTATGTCTGTGAGGCCAACCACGTCGAGCCCGTCGTGGCTAGTAGCGAGGCCGCCCACATCATGGTCAAAAGCCCCGAGGAGGCCCGCCAGCGCCTGGGCGCTACGCTGGTCGCGGCGCCAACCGAGGCGGCCGAGGTGGCCTCCTGGGCGAGCGCCATCTTCGAGGAACATAGCCCCAAGGCCGTGATCTCGATCGAACGCCTGGGGCCCAGCGAGCACGGTATCTTGCACTCGGCCACCGGCTGGGCCCTGGGGCCGGAGCTCGAGCTATTGGACCTAAGCCCGGTCATCGACGAGGCGGCTGAGCGCGGCGTCTTTTCCATCGGCATCGGCGACTATGGCAACGAGGTCGGCTTCGGCCGCATCCACGACGAAGCCAAGGAGATCATGCCCTTTGGCCGCGACAGCCAGTCCGAGACGCCGGGCGGCAACATCACCGTGGTCAAGACCGACGTGCTGATTCCGGCCATGATCTCGAACTGGGGCGCCTACGGCGTCGAAGCGGCATTGGCCTTCTTGCTGGGCAAGCCCGATCTCATGCACGGCCCCGAAATGGAAGGCCGCATTCTCAAGGATTGCCTGCAAGCCGGCGGTCTCGAGGCCATGAACTGCAGCACGGCCTTCAGCGTCGACAACTGCGAGGGCGAAAGCTCGCAGGCCATCGTCCAGTTGCTCCGCGACATGGTGCGGCTAAACCTCGAGGAGCCAGATTTGGGTGTCGCGCATTGACCCGTATTTCTCACCCCGGACAATCTTGCTGAGGCCTGCGCTACTAATATGCCAGAACCAGCGTCGAGTCCTCCGTGGCATTGCCAATGCGTCCGAAGTTGGTCGAAGGCGGCGGCATCACGGGGTCGCTACCGGGCAACAGGTAGAGCCTCGTGAAGTTATAGCCGCCCAGGGCGGCAAGAAAATTGACCACGGCGAGCTGGTCCTGCAGTTGCTCGGTCAGTGTCTCTGCGCCGGCCTCCAGCCGGGGACATAGATCGTCCAGAATGCCGCCGGAGAAGATTCCACCCTCGACCCAGCAATTTGTTGCGGCGACATTACCGTTGACGGCACCGTTGTCGTCCAGGAACAGGTAAATGTCGTATTGGACCTGGGCGTCGTAGTCGAACCACCAATCGAGCTCAACGCGCAAATCCTGCTCGATCCTGACGAATTTCCTGGTCGGATCATAGCTCGGCCAGAATACGCTGTAGATCCGCGGATTGCCTTGCCGACTGACCTGGGTATCTTCGATTTCCTCGTCTAAGCCCTCGATAAAGGGATCGGTAATCTGTTCCGCCATGCCGATGCGCAACTCGTTGCTGTTGCGGTTGACCAGCAGCGCCGATTCGATGTCGTCGTTCATGGCACCGCCGACATTGCTCCACCAACAGGTCCAGCCCTGGGCCATGTTGAGCGAGGCAAAGCTGCCCAGGAAGTCGCGCTCGCTGAAACCATAGACGTTGCCGCCGGTTCCGGAGTAGGCGTTGGCGCGCAGCGAGGTTATCTCGTTGCCGAGATCACTGCCGAACTTGACCCAGTGGTAGCGCCAGTCGTTGTCGGCAATATATGAAACACTGTCGCCGGCAAAATTGGAGTGTTCGAAGAATTCGCAAAAGACTGCCATGCTAGCCTCCTTGAGTGTCTCGTAGGCCTAACGGTGCAGGCCGGCATCGGGGGTGAGGGCCGTAAGACATTGCTTCACGAGCCGCCGCTGACCCCACCGCCTTTCTTGCCCCTTATGTTCCTGAATTTGACGGCGCCGAACATGGTCTTCGAAATCTTCTGGCGAACGGCGACGATGCGCTTCCCATCCTTGGCCTGGGCCGCCAAGGCGCCGATTTGCGACAATAGCTGCGGCACGATTTCGGCCCGGTTTTGCGGCGTCAAACGCCTGGCGTTGGCGGCAATCACCTCGCTCAGCACCTTGGGGTCGAGCGCACCGGCGGCGGGAATGCCGAGCGCCGCCCTGCGCAAAGTCGAGGTCGTTGGGCCGATTTGAAAATCGGCGTCGTTGCGCCTTGCCACTTCTCCTGTCGGAATCATCGTCGAGCCGGCCGGAAAGGAGGTTAGAACCCGTCGCTCGACACGAAATCGAGGCGCCAAGGAAATCGCTCGTTTCGGCGTCTGCCCATATTCCGCCGCCCGCTTCGATTCTTCGCGGACAAGCTCAGCCCGGCTCATGGTCTTGGCTTTTTTGTGTGTAATCATTGCGTGTGTTCCTTTGTCGATAGGGCGATTTTATCGATAAAAAATACAGCTATCAAAAACTAGGGCAGTTATTGCCATGAGTCCACGACTTTTAAGAGAAAATCTATGTTCAGGGATCTTGACCGGCAACGTCAGCATCGTCGGGATCGAACGGCGGTGGGTTTGCGGGCGATTTGCGGCCCGACCAAGTTAGTTTCATGCCACTATCCTTGGCTGTCATCGAGGGGAGGCAGAGGTGTCCAATTTACGAGCGATGATCGCGGGCAAGGATCCCGTCTGTGCGCCGCTGGTGCTCAATCCGCTGATGGCCAAGTTGGCGGAAGAGGCAGGATTCAGCGCGCTCTACCTGGGCGGCGGCGCCTCGGGTTACGTCAACACCCATCTCGAGGCCAATCTGACGCTGACCGAGATGGCGCAAGCCGGGCTGGAAATTCGCGCCGCGTGCGAGCTGCCGCTGATCCTCGATGCAGCAGCCGGCTGGGGCGATCCCATGCACCTGCACCGAACGGTTTCCCTGGCCGAAGCGGCCGGCTTTGCGGCACTGGAGATCGAAGACCAGATCCTGCCCAAGCGTGCCCACCACCACGCCGGTATCGAGCACATGGTGACGCTCGAGCTGATGGTCGAAAAGGTGCTTGAGGCGGTAGCGGCACGGCGCAATCCGGAAACCCTGATCATCGCCCGCACCAACGGCGTCCGCGCGAGTTCCATGGACGATGCGCTGCGCCGGCTCGAGGCCTATCGCGCGGCCGGTGCCGACGTTTTGCTGCCGTTGCCCTATACGGCCGAGGACGTGCGTTTCATCGGCGAGCGTCTGGAGGGGCCGCTGATGCTACTGTTGAGGCCGGGCGGCCTGGCCTCGCTGGACATGACGCCGGCCGAGATGCGGGCGCTGGGTTTTTGCCTGCTGATCGACGCATCGACACCGTTGCTGGCGGCCTACGAGGCCATGCGGGGCGTCTATGCGGAAATGGCCGATGGCTTCGCCGTGCGCTCGCGGCCGCTCGAAGATTGGCGCGACCTGCAAGAGGCCCAGCACGCCACCATCGATTTGCAGCGCCTGCTGGATATCGAAACCCGTACTGTTGAAAAATGAACAGCCGGAAATAGCCCCATGACCGACACACCTCTGCCGCTTGCCGATATCCACGTGCTCGACCTGACGCACGCCCGGGCTGGGCCCACGGCGGTGCGCCAGCTTGCAGACTGGGGCGCCGACGTCATCAAGATCGAGGTGCCGCCCGAGCCCGGCAGTGACAACGACGGCGTCGGCGGTTCGCGCTCGGCGCCCGACTACCTCAATCTGCATCGCAACAAGCGCAGCCTGACGCTGGATCTAAAGAATCCCGACGGCCACGGCATCTTTCTCGAACTGGTGGTCAAGGCGGATGTCGTGGTCGAGAACTTCCGGGCCGAGGTCAAGCACCGCCTGGGCGTCGACTACGACAGCCTCAAGGCCCACAACCCCGGGCTCATCTACGGCTCCATCTCGGGCTTTGGCCAGGACGGGCCCTACAGCGACCGCGCCGGTGTCGACCAGATCGCCCAGGGCATGGGGGGCTTGATGTCGATCACCGGGCTGCCCGGTCAGGGACCGGTGCGCGTCGGCATCCCCATCGCCGACCTTACCGCCGGCATGTACCTGGCCCAGGGCATCCTGCTGGCCCTGATCGAACGCGGCCGCACGGGCGAGGGACAATGGGTCCACACCTCGCTGCTCGAAGCCATGATCAGCATGCTCGACTTCCAGGCGGCACGCTGGTTGATCGATCAGGACGTGGCCGGGCAGGCCGGCAACGACCATCCCACCGGCATACCCATGGGCGTGTTTCCCTGTTCTGACGGTGCCATCAACATCGCGGCGCCCGGTGGCCGCTTGTGGGAACGCTTGCTCGACCACATCGGAGCTCCGGAACTGGCGGAAGACGAGCGCTTCGCCACGGCTGGCGCGCGTTCGAAAAACCGCGAGCTCCTGAACGCCAAGATCGGCGCCATTACCGCCACCCGCTCCAGCGCCGAATGGGTCGAGGAACTCAATGCCGTCGGTGTGCCCTGCGGGCCCATCAACAGCATCGATCAGACCTTTGCCGATCCCCAGGTCGAACACCTGGGGATTGCCTGGCCGATGCAACACCCCGAACGCGGCAACCTCCGTATCGTCGGCCAGCCGGTGCACCTGGAGGGCGCCGAAAGGCCGCAAAGCGCCCGACTGCCTACCCCCGGCGCGGGCCAGCACAGCGACGAGATCCTCGACGCACTTGGTTACGATGCCGATGCCGTGGCGGACCTGCGCAGCCGGCGGGTGATCTGAATGAAACTCGCAACGGAAAAAATGATCGCCCGGGTCGATGGCGCCATCGGCTGGATGATCTTCAACAACCCCGACCGCCACAACGCCCTTTCGCTGGAGATGTGGCAGGCCGTGGCCGAGATCCTGCCGGCCTTCCAGCAGGACCCGGCGGTTCGCGTCGTGGTCATGACCGGGGCAGGGGAGAAAGCCTTCGTTTCGGGGGCCGATATTTCCGAATTCGACGACAAGCGGGATTCGGCCGAAGCGGCGGAGGAATACGCCCGGGTCTCGGAAGGTGGCAGGGCGGCGCTTGCCGATCTTGAAAAACCCCTGATCGCCATGATCAGGGGCTATTGCCTGGGCGGTGGCTTGGGCACGGCCTTGGCAGCCGACATCCGCATCGCCGCCGAAGGCGCCCAGTTCGCCATTCCGGCGGCGCGTTTGGGTCTGGGTTATGGATTTGCCGGCGTCAAGGTTCTGACCGACCTGGTGGGCCCGGCCATGGCCCGCGAGATCCTGTTCACGGCCCGTCGCTTCACGGCCGAAGAGGCGCAGCAAATCGGCCTGATCAACCGCTTGGTGCCGGTAGACGCCTTGGAACCTACGGTACGGGAGCTGGCCGAAACCATCGCTGCGAACGCGCCGCTCACCATCCGGGCCGCCAAGTACGCAATTACCGAGGCCTGCAAGGATTCTGAAGCGCGCGACCTGGCGACCCTCGAGGCTATGGTTGCAGCTTGCTTCGACAGCGCCGACTATGCCGAGGGCCGCCTGGCCTTCAAACAAAAGCGCCCGCCGAAATTCAGTGGTCGTTAGGCGAGGAGAGTAAAATGTCAGATGACGCCGAATTCGACGTCGTCGAAGCGGTCTGCGGGCTCAAGGAAGCCGAGGTACTGGACTGGGTCGGCGGGCAGCTTGAGAAAAATAATCCCCCGTTGGAGATCGCCGACGCGCTGGCTGCCGGTCTCGAGCAGTTGGGCGCGCGGTTCGCTGAGGGCACGGTATTCATTCCCGAGCTGGTGATCGGCGGCGAGCTTTTTGCCAAGGCCGTCGAACTCCTAACGCCGGCCCTGGAGGCCAGTGGCAGCACGCTCAAGAAGCGTGGCACAGTGGTCATCGGCACGGTGCAGGGGGATCTCCACGATCTCGGCCAGAAGCTGGTGGCGGTAACCCTCTCGGCGGCCGGCTTCGAGGTCGTCAACCTGGGCTGCGACGTGGCGCCCCAGCGTTTCGTGGAAGAAGCCGAGCGCAGCGGGGCGCAGGTCATCGGGCTGTCGGCGCTGCTCACCACCACCATGCAGGTGCAGGCCGAGATCGTCGAGGCCCTGAAAGCCGCCGGTTTGCGCGACCAGGTGCGGGTACTGATCGGCGGCGCCGTGGCCAACCAGCGCTGGGCCGACGAGATCGGCGCTGATGCCTATGGGGCCGATGCCATCGATGCCCTGGATAAGGTCAGGGTTCTGGTCGGCATCAACGAGTGAATTTGGTTAAGGGGAATACCGCATGCAACCGCGATTGACTTTCCTGAACGACGCCGAACTGGACCGCATCATCGACGGCGCCTTCGAGGTGCTGGCCCGCGTCGGCGTCCACGTCGGCAGCGAGCGGGTGATGGACATCGTCGCCTCCCAGCCCGGCGCCACGCGCGATGGCGAACGTGTGCGGCTCGGCCGCGATTTAGTGGAACGCTGCCTCAAAACCTGCCCCTCGGAAGTCAAACTCTACCGCCAGGATCGCGATGCCCCCATCGTGCTGGCCGGCGACGAGGTCAATTTCGTGGCCGGCTCGACGGTGCCCTACATCTACGATCCCGATACCGCCGGGCTGCGCGAGGCCACCTCGCGCGATCTCGTCAACCACACCAAGGTCATCGACCGCTGCGACTACATCGACCTGCAAAGCGGCTCCTTCGTGCCCAGTGACGTGCCCAAGCCCATCGTCAGCGCCTATCGCTATTACCTGGCGCTCTTGTATTCGCCCAAACCCATGTTCAGCGGTGCCTTCGGCACCGACGACATCGCCGTCATCTGGAGCGTCATGGCGGCTCTCTCTGGGGGCGAAAAGGAACTCGCGGAACGGCCCTTCGCGCTGTTGTGCGTCAATCCGTCGTCACCCTTGGGGCTGACCGACGTGGTGGCCGAGAACGCTGCCTTCCTGGCCGAGAAAAACTTTCCCATGCTGATGATTCCGATCCCGCTGGCCGGCGGCTCCTCGCCGGTGACGCTGGCCGGAACCCTGGTCCAGCACACGGCCGAGAACCCGGCCACGCTGGTGGTCAGCCAATTGGTTCGGGCCGGTGCGCCGGTGATCTTCGGCGGCGGCCCCTCGATCATGGACATGCGCAAGGGCACGGCCTGCCAGGCCGCCACGGAAGCCATCATGATGGGGGCGGCCATCGGCCAGATCGCCAAGCGTCTGGGGCTGCCGTCCTCGACCAACACCGGCCGGGCCGACAGCAAGTGCGTCGACTACCAGGCCGGCGAGGAAACCGGCAGCGCGCTGACCGCCATGGCGCTGGCGCGGATCAATCTCATCCGCGGCTCGGGCACACTGGAATACGCCAACGTCGTGAGCACCGAGAAGCTGCTCATCGACAACGAGATCTGTGGCATGGCCAAGCGCCTGATCCGGCCCATCGACACCGGAGACGAGGCGCTGGCGCTTGACGTCATCTTCGAGCGCGGCGCCACCACGACAGGCTTCCTTTCCTCCCCCCACACCCTGAAATGGTTCAAGAGCGAGTTCTTCCTGCCCTCCGACATCATCGACCGCGGCCAGCGGCGGGAGTTCGAGGCGGGTGGCAGCAAGGACGCCTTCGGCCGGGCCCGAGCCGGCGTGCAGCAGATCCTGGCCGAATATGAGCCACGACAGATCGATCCCGAGCGCAAGCTGGAAGCCGACCGCATCATCGCCAAATACGCCGCCCAGCACGGCATGGATCAGCTACCGATAACGGAACTCGAATAGGCGGCGCCACGGGCGCCTCATAGCTTCCCGCCAATAGGAATAAAAGCGTCCCTGTCCCCTTAAAAAGCGTCCCTGTCCCCTTAATTAAGGAACATTAATGGGGTTGGAGAGAATTTCTTAACGGGCGCAGCTGCGTTTCTGCCCCCTAACACGCCAAGTCGGGCTACCTCCGCTCTTCGGGTCGCAGGTGGTTGGGGTTGACGATGGCCAGGCGTTCGACGGCGCTTTGGCGTAGGTGATCGAAAACATCCTGCCAACGTGCGTCGAAGTCGCCGGCCCGCAGTCGCGCCGATAGCTCGGTGTTCAATTCCTCGAGGCTGCCCTCGCGTTCCAGCAGCGCGCTCAGGCGCTGGCGTTCGGCGTCGTCGTTGGACTCGCCCAGTGCGAGCTCGCGGCGCACGATCGAGAGCAGGTGAATGCAAACCCGCAGGCGAAAGCGGCTGTCGTCGGTTGCCTCGGCCGACAGCGCCTCTAGCTCAGTGAGCGTGGTGGCCAGCAGGTCGTCGATATCGGGTCGGTCTTGCGCCATGGCGTCCCTTCAGTCGTAGCTGCCTTCGAGGGTCATCAGGAGATCGTATTCCATCATTGCCACGTTTCGCCCGCAGGCCGCGAAGACGGGAGATCGGCGGCCTTCCACGGCGTGGCCATAGCCCTGCATGACGTTGAGCACGGCCCAGCGCACGAAGCCGAAAATCTGCCAGTAACGTATCGCTTGCGTGTCGATTTCGGCGCCGCCGGCGTCCCGGTAGGCAGCAAAGAAGGGCGCCTGTTCGGCAAAGCCGCCGACCGGCAGGTCGAACCCGCCGAAACGCCAGGAGCGCAGGCAGATCCAGGCCAGATCTTCGTGGCGGTCGCCGAGGTGGGCGCATTCCCAGTCCAGCACGGCGCGCAGTCCCTCGGGCCCGACAATGATGTTTCCGTTGCGGAAATCGCCGTGCAACAGGCAGCGCTGGGGCTGTTGCGGCCGCCTGAGTTCGAGCCAGCGCAGCCCCAGTTCCAGCACCGGGTGGGCCTCGTCGAAGGTGTCAAGGCGTTGGCGCTGGGCCGCCAGGGGATCGCGGCTGTCGTCGAGCTCGGCAAGGAATTCGGCCTCTGCCGGGTCCACCGCATGCAAGCGCGCCAGCGCCTCGCCGCAGTGGTGGGCCAGCTTGGGCCGGGCCTCGGCAAGGGCCGGGTCCCGCACGATGCGCCGCGGCAGCGTTTCGCCGGCGACGAAGGTCATGGCGAAACCTTGTCCCAGGCCGTCGCTCTCCTGCAACTCGAAGACCGGCTTGGGGGCGGGAATGCCGTGGCGCTCGGCAATGCCCAGCAGGCGGTACTGGGCGGCCGGCGAAATGTAGGGCTTGCCGGCGCCGGTATAGCTCTCCTGGCGCAACACTAGGTGCTGCTCGCCCACCGCTTCACGCACAGCAAATACCAGGGTGTCGTTGGAGGCACCCATAGAGGGGCGGTCTAGCGGCGTCACCCGGGCGGCAGCACCGAAATGGCGGCGCGCTACGGCCCGCAGGCGGTCGAGAAATTCGCCATCTTCCGACATGGGTACTAACCTAAGCTGCGGTGCCGGAGACGGGCAAGATTGCGGGCAGCAGGGCGCATACGGTTGACATGCAAGAAACAGGGAACGAACGCACCTTCGACTACCTGATCGTTGGCGCCGGCTCGGCCGGTTGCGTACTGGCCAACCGTCTCAGCGAAGACGGCCGCGACAGCGTCCTGGTGCTGGAGGCGGGCGGCCGTGACAACAGCGTCTTGATCCATATGCCGTCGGCCTTTTCGCTCGCCATGCACGTACCCCGCTTCAACTGGGGCTATCTCAGCGAGCCCGAGCCGGGCCTCGACGGGCGGCGCGTCAAGCAGGCCCGGGGCAGGGTCATCGGTGGCTCCTCGGCCATCAACGGCATGGTCTACGTGCGCGGCCACCCCGGCGACTTCGACGCCTGGGCGGCGGCCGGCGCCACAGGCTGGAGCTTCGCCGACGTGCTGCCCTATTTCCGCCGGGCCGAGACCTTTGCCGGCGGCGATCCGGCCTATCGAGGGCGCACCGGGCCGCTCCACGCCACCTCCGGCGGCATGCGAAACCCGCTCTACCGGGCCTTCGTCGAGGCCGGGCGGCAGGCCGGCTACGGCCTCACCGACGATCCCAACGGCCGCCAGCAGGAAGGCTTCGGCGAGATGCAGATGACGGTGCACGAGGGCCATCGGTGGTCGGCCGCCAGCGCCTACCTCAAGCCGGCATTGGGGCGGGCCAACTTGACCCTGGAAACCCACGCCACGACGCTGGCGATTTTGTTCGAAGCAGGCCGCGCGGTGGGTGTCGAATACGAAAAAGCCGGTGTTCGCCACCGCGCCCTGGCCCAACGTGAGGTGGTGCTCTCGGCCGGTCCCTTCGCCTCGCCGCAACTGCTCATGCTGTCGGGCATCGGAGATGGCGACCATCTGGCCGAGTTCGGTATCGAGGTGCGGCACCACCTGCCCGGCGTGGGCCAAAACCTGCAGGACCATCTCGAGTTCTTCCTGCAGGTCGAATGCACCCAGCCGGTTTCCCTGAACCGGCAACTGACGCCCTGGCGCAAGCTGCTGATCGGCCTCAACTGGCTGCTCTTCAAGCAGGGGCTTGGCGCCACCAACCATTTCGAATCCGGTGCCTTCATCCGCTCGCGGCCCGATCTCGATTATGCCGATCTGCAACTCCATTTTCTGCCTGGCGCCATCGCCTACGACGGAAGTTCCGCCGCCCCGGACTGGGGCTATCAGGTTCACGTCGGCCCCAACCGCCCCTTAAGCCGCGGCCGCCTCGAGTTGCGCTCGGCCGATCCCCGCGAGCACCCCAGGCTCCGCTTCAACTACCTCAGCCACGAGGACGATATCCTGGCCATGCGCCAGGCGCTCCGGCTGACCCGCGAGGTCCTGGCTCAGGAGGCCTTCGCGCCCTATCGCGGCGTCGAGCTTTCGCCGGGCGCCGGGGTGCAGTCGGACGATGACATCGACGCCTTCATCCGCGCCGCCGTGGAAACCGCTTACCACCCCTGTGGCACCTGCCGTATGGGCAGCAAAAACGGCAATCCCCAATCCGTGGTCGATGCCGCCGGCCGGGTGCACGGCGTCGGCGGTCTGCGCGTCGTCGATAGCTCGATCATGCCGTTGATCACCAACGGCAACATCAACGCACCGACCATCATGCTGGCCGAGAAGATGGCCGATCACATCCGGGGTCGGACGCTCCCTTTTCCGACGGACTGATGTCGACAGGGCTGGGCAAAACGACCCATCGCACCATATTCTGGCTCAGGTCTGGCTGAACCAGGAGTCTCGTGTGTCGATCGATTGTACGCCTTCGCCGCCCACTGTACCTCCCGTCGTAGCGCTCGAGCCGCCGGAGCCACTCGAGACCTTCGACCTGATGATGGACGACGGCGCCGTCATCCGCGTGCGCCGCCACGGCCGGGCCGACGCCAGCCAGACCGGGGCCAGCGGGGCCGGCATCAGCCGAGTCTTCGTCAGCCATGGCAACGGCTTTGCCACGGATGGGTATTTACCTTTTTGGGGTCTGCTGCTCGACCGCTTCGAGGTCATCGTCTTCGATCAGCGTAACCACGGCGTCAACCCCTTGCATGCTGGCGCCCATGACTTTCCCCGCTTCGCCCGCGATCTCGAAGCCATCGTCGCCAGCGTCGACCAGCGGCTGGGTGCGGGCACCAACATCGGCGCTTTTCATTCGTTGTCGGCACTGGCGGCCATGATGCATGCGGCCGATTTCGGCTGGCGCTGGGATGCGCTCTTTCTCTTCGATCCACCGCTGCCACCGCCGCCCAAACACGAGGTCTACGAGGCGGCCGCGGCGACCCAGCGCAAGTTGGCTGCCTGGGCCACTGCCCGACAGGTCCGATTCGACGATCCCGGCGAGCTGGCAGAGATCTTCACCGCCACCCGGGCCAACCGCTCCTGGGTGCCCGGTAGTCACGACTTGATGGCGCGTTCCGTTCTGCGTTACCACGAGGCGTTCGGCGAATGGCGCCTGGTCTGCCGGCCCGAGCGCGAGGCCGCCGTCTACCTCGAGGTGACGCCGACCCGCTTCGAATACCGCATCGACACTTACGGCGGTCCGGCCAAGATGATCTGCGGCGACCCCAACCTGCCCAGCCCCGCTGTGACCGCCCTTTCCAACGCCGCACTCGAGGCAGAATTCGGCTACCCGTACGAGTTCGTGCCGGACACCGGACACCTCCTGCAACTGGAAAAGCCCGAGGCTTGCATCGATGTTATGATCCGCTTTCTGGAAGAAAGCGGCGTGCCGTTCTAGCTGGTCTGCGTCCTCATCAACAGCGTTGCGCTGCCGGTCTGAACCGTCTTGCCGGCGTGGTTCCGCACCTCGAAACCGAGCTTGACGATGCCGCGGTCGGGTTTGGCGCTCGGCCGTTTTTCCAGTGGCGTCACCAGGGCGTGGATGGTGTCGCCAAGCTTTACCGCTCCCTGGAAGTCCCAGTTTACGTTGAGCAGCGCCAGCGCCGTGCCGTCGATCAGGTTCTGCTGCGACATCAGCCCGATGGCCATGCCCAGCACCAGCGGCCCATGCGCAATGCGTTCGCCGAAGGGGCTCTTGGCGGCAAAGGCGGCGTCGCAGTGAAGCGGGTTGAAGTCGCCCGAGAGCCCGGCGAATAGCGTGACGTCAGTCTCGGTCACCGTCCGAGTGCCGGTGGTGATGGTCTGGCCGAGCTCGAATTCTTCGAAATAAAGCCCCATGTTCTTGCCTCTCCGCTGGGGACGGCGAGCATAACGGGTTAAGCTGACTGATCTCCAATATCATCCAACCGGCAGGTTCGCCATGACCGAGAACGAACGCCTTATTCGCGAGTTCATCGCCGCCTGGTCGCGCCTCGATGCAGCCGAACTGGCTGGCTATTTCGGCGAGGATGGCTGTTACCACAACATTCCCTTCGAACCGGTCCGAGGGCGCGCCAAGGTCGAGCGCTTCATTGCCGGTTTCATCAAGGACTGGACGGCTACCGAGTGGCAGATCATCAGCCTGACCTGCCAGGATGATCGGGTCGCCGTCGAGCGCATGGACTGCACTCGGCTTGGCGACAAGGGCGTCGATCTGCCTTGCTTCGGCCTGTTTGAGATATCCGAGGGCAAAATCAAGGTCTGGCGCGACTACTTCGATCTTGCTACCTACACCAGCGCCGTCGCCTGAACGGCAGCCCCCCCCCCGCCAACAGAAAGGCACTCCGAGATGGCCGAGTACAAAGACATTTTCTACGAGATCAAAGACCAAGTGGCGACCCTGACCATCAACAGGCCCAAGTCGCTGAACGCCTTCACCGGTGACACCATCCTGGAGATGCAGGATGCCATCGAGGACGCCAGCACCAACCCCGAGGTCGGCGTGCTGGTGCTGACCGGCGTCGGCGAACGTGCTTTCTGCGTCGGTGGCGACGTCAAGTGGGAAGCCGACGGCGGCCTCGACGGGCTCGACTTCAAGGTCAACCGCATGGTCGTCGATTGTCCCAAGCCGGTAATCGCCCGCATCAACGGCTATTCCATCGGTGCCGGCAACCACATCGCCTACTTCTGCGATTTCTCCATCGCCGCCGATCATGCCCGCTTCGGACAGACCGGCCCCCGCGTCGGCTCGCCGGCCAGCGGCCACATCGTGCAGCACCTGGCCCACGTGGTCGGCCACAAGCGGGCTCGCGAGATGTGGATGATGTGCCGCCAATATACCGCCGCGGAGATGCTGGACTGGGGCCTGGTCAACGCCGTGGTGCCCTATGCCGAACTCGACGCCGAAGTCGATCGCTGGTGCCAGGAACTGCTGGCGCTGAGCCCGAGCTGCCTGCGCGTGCTCAAGCAGACATTCCGCGACGACCTCGACCCCTTCATCGACAGCACCGTCAACGATGTGGTGGCGCGGGTCATCCCCAACTATTTCAATACCGGCGAGCAGCAGGAGGGCGCCAACGCGTTCCTGGAAAAGCGCGCTCCCGACTTCAGCCCCTGGCGATAACGTCGCCGCCGAAAAAAAGGGGACAGGTACTTTTCGACGCGAAAGTACCTGTCCCCTTTGTTGAGGAGTGAGGCGCGCCTATCCCGCTAAAGCGGCTTCCGCGGCCAGGCGATCCTCCTCGAACTGATAGACCGGCTCGTCGCCGCGGGGCTCGCGCTCGTCGCCGCTATCCATGTCGTCTTCGGATTTATGCCAGGCCGGTTGGGGCCAGCAGTAGGCGAGATCGATGATGGTTTCCGGCTTGTCGATGCTTTCCAGGGCCTCGAGGCCGGCACGCACCACGGCGGTCTGTTCCTCTGGCTCGAAGGGCCGGCCTGAGGTGTGGCCCAGCGGATAATCGAGAAAGACGGCGCGTGACGGCCGACCGGCGGCGATGATGTCGCGGGCACTGGCCAGGCATACGGTCGGTGTGCCTTGGGCTTCGAGGTGGCGGGAGATCAGACTCACGGTCTGATGGCAAACCGGTCACAACGGCACCAGCAACACGACGTCGACCTCCTGGCGGGCGAACTCGGCTGTCAGGGCAGGAATCAGCTCCTCGCGCACCCGGCGCTGCGAATAGATGCCGCCCATGCAGGAGAAAAGCTCGTCCGCCACCTGGCCCACCACGCCCTCGGCCTCGAGCCGGCGCAAAGGTTCGATCGGAAACACGCAGTTGGCGTCGCGCCGCGCATCCGGCAGGTAGTTCTCGGTGATGTGCGAAAAGCGGATCTCGGAGACCGGCGTAGACTTGGGGATGGCCCGGAACGAAGTATCGTCCTTGTAGAAATAAGCCACCTGGCCCTTGACGTAGACCCCTGCCGTCGAGACCACCCCGAGTTTGCATTCGGAAAGCGGCTTCGAGAGCGGCACGAAGGCTGGCGGCTCTTCGGCCCGGAACCAGCGATAGGTCTGATAACCGAGCCGCTGGTAGCGATCGGTGATGGAAGCGATGTATTCGAACGGCGGCATGGGATTCTCCTCGGGTGGGCGCCTACAGTTTAAGATCGTCCGGTGATTCCTATCAATCTTCAAATACTCTAAGATCGCCGTCGTCATGACCCAAAACAAACAGATCCTGGTCCGGGAAATCCCTCGCGGCGCGCTCACGGAGAGCCATTTCGAAGTTCAAAATGGGGTGCTTCCAACGCCAACCGCCGGCGAGTTGCTTGTGCGCACGCTGCTAATTTCGCTCGATGCCGCCAACCGCGCCTGGTTGCAGGGTCCGACCTACCGCCAGGCCGTCAAGGCGGGCGACGTCATGCACGGCTACGTCGTCGGTCAGGTGGTGCAATCGGAGGCCCCGGGCTTCGCCATCGGCGACATCGTGGCGGGCGAAGGAGGCTGGGCCGAGTTCGTCGTCATGCCGGCGACCGAGGCCAGCGCGGTGCCGCCTCAGCGGCCGCTCAGCCATCACGTTTCAGTATTCGGCATCGCCGGCAAAACGGCTTACCACGGCCTTTTGCAGATCGGCGAACCCCGAGCCGGCGAAACCGTGGCGGTCTCGGCGGCGGCCGGTTCGGTGGGCTCGCTGGTAGGGCAGATCGCGCGCCTCAAGGGCGCCCGCGCCGTCGGCATCGCCGGCGGCCCGGAGAAGTGCCGCTGGTTGGTCGAGGAACTGGGCTTTGCCGAGGCCGTCGACTACAAGGCCAAGGGTTTCGCCAAGGCCCTGGCGGCGGCCTGTCCTGACGGCATCGACGTCTATTTCGACAACACCGGCGGTGCCGTGCTCGAAGCCGCACTTTTTCAAATGAACCTGGCCGGCCGCGTGGTCTGCTGCGGCGCCGTCTCGCAATATGACACTACCGACATGTCCAGCCCCCGCGGCGTTCCCGGCCTGATCGTGGTCAAGCGCTTGAAGCTGCAGGGCTTCATCGTCATGGATTTCGCCGAACACGACGCCCAAGCGGTGGCGGAGCTTGCTGCCTGGGCCGAGGCCGGCGACCTGGTGGTGGTCGAGGACGTCATCTCCGGTCTGGAAAACGCCCCGGCCGCGCTGATAGGCCTCTTGGCCGGCGAGAACCGTGGCAAGCGCATGATCCAGGTGGCGGAGGAGGAATAACGCCGGGTTCTCGCCCAGGGTCAGCGGCGAAAAGGTCTAGCTGCCGGGCGCGCGAAATGCTTGCGTGTCCCGCCTACGACTTGGCGGTACGCAACGTATCGTTCTCGGGGAAAGTCGGTGCTTGGGAGTGCGGCTAGCGGCGCTTGTTGCCGAAAATCGAGTCCCAGTTACTGCGGTAACGCTCGGTCACCACTTTCTGGCGCTCGTCACGTCCTCCTCCGCCGCCGCTCGCCGGCGCGCTTTCGGAAGCAGCCGCGGGGCAATTAGCGCAGTCGGGCTTGCTGTCGGAAGAGGAAGAAGTGGTCTCGGCGTTCGTTTCGCTCATGGTCTCACTCTGGTTCGTACCGGGTCGCCAGACCGGTATCTAGGTCAAGGCGGCGCAGAAATCAAGGGCCTGTTCGGTCTGGGCGAGCACATGCAATTCCTGGCTTTCAAGGTATGGCGACCGCATATGGCTGGCAGACCCGCCTAGTTGCGAGGAAAAACCCATGGCCCAGAGCAGCGAAAAAATCACCTTTGCCGGTGCCGACGGCGACCAGTTGGCGGCCAGACTGGACTTGCCCGACGGGAATCCCCGAGCCTACGCGCTGTGGGCGCACTGTTTCAGTTGCACCAAGGACATCTTCGCGGCTTCCCGCGTGGCCGCCGGCCTGACGGCGCGCGGCATCGCCGTACTGCGCTTTGACTTCACCGGTCTCGGCGCCAGCGAGGGGGACTTCGCCAACACCAACTTTTCCTCCAACGTCGGTGATTTGCTGGCGGCGGCGGATCATCTGCGCGAACATTTCGCGGCGCCCAGGATATTGATCGGCCATTCACTTGGCGGCGCGGCGGTTTTGGTCGCTGCCAGCCGGGTGCCCGAGGCCGAAGCCGTCTGCACCATCGGGGCGCCGGCCGATCCGGCCCACGTAACCAATCTTTTCCAGGATTCCCGGGCCGAAATCGAGGCCAAAGGCGAGGCCGAGGTGTTGCTCGCCGGGCGGCCGTTTCGCATCCAATTGCAATTCCTGGAAGATCTCGAAAGCCAAAAGCTGGAACGCGACATCGCCGCCATGAAGAAAGCGCTCTTGGTCTTTCATTCGCCCATCGACGCCACCGTCGGCGTCGAAAACGCCGCCCGCATCTTCCAGGCCGCCAAGCATCCCAAGAGCTTCGTCTCGCTCGACGATGCCGATCATTTGCTGAGCCGCAAGGTGGACGCGACGTATGTTGCCGACGTCATCGCTGCCTGGGCGACACGGTATGTTGCTACCGAAGGAGCCTTGGAAGAGGTTTCATCGACCGTGACCGCCGCGCCCGGCACCGTGGTGGTGGCCGAGGCGGGCCAGGGCAAATTCGCCAACCGCATTTCCATCGGCGGTCGGCATGCGCTGCGGGCCGACGAGCCGGCCGAAGTCGGCGGCACCGACACCGGCCCGACGCCTTATGACCTGATGTTGGCGGGATTGGGGGCGTGTAAGACCATGACCATGCGGCTTTATGCCGAACGCAAAGGATACGCCCTGGAACGCGCCCAGGTCACGCTCAGCCACGACAAGATCCACGCCCGGGACTGTGCCGAGTGCGAAACCGAAGGCGGCCGCATCGACCGCATCGCTGTCGAGATCGAGCTCAGCGGCAACTTGGATGCCGAGACGCGCCAGAAAATCGCCGCCATCGCCGAAAAATGCCCTGTCCACCGCACCTTGCAGTCAGAGGTGCTGATCGAAAGCCGCCATAAGAATTAGCGCCTGAATCGCTCTACCGCCAGGTGATCTAGCTATCGCAGCTATCATCGCAAGCGGTTTGCAGACGCATTCCAGGATTGCCGGTACAATTGGCTGCGATGCTTGGTGCCCGGCGCGTCCCGGCACCGGCCTTCGGGACGTCTCACACAGGGAGGTTGTCATGGTCGAAAGCGTCTACAAGGTAATCGAGATCGTCGGTACGAGTCCGGAGTCCTGGGAGCGGGCGGCCGCCGTCGCCATCGAGCGGGCCAACAAGTCCTTGCGCGATCTACGCATCGCCGAAGTCGTCAAGCAGGACGTGCAAATCGAGGACGGCAAGGTCGTCGGCTATCGCGTGCGGCTCAACATCTCGTTCAGGTTCGAGGACTAGTAACGCGCAGGCGGGTTACTCTGCTGCCGCGTCGATCCCTTCTTGCTCACAGGTCGGCGCCACATCCATCACCGTCGCTCGCTGTGCGTCGCGGCGCCAGCGCTTGTCGTCGAAGGTCGTGCCGCGGTGCAGGGTACAACGATTGTCCCAGATAACCAGATCGTTGGCGCGCCAGCGATGGCTGTAGACGAATTGGCGTTGGGTGCCAAAGGCGAGGAGTTCGGCCAGCAGCGCCTTGCCGTCGGCCTCGGACATGCCGTCGATCTCGCCGGCATGGGAGGCCACATAGATTGAAGTTCTGCCACTATCGGCGTGACGGCGGACCAACGTCTGGGGCACGGGCGGTAGGACTTCGTTCTCTTCCGCCGTCATTTCGAACCCCATCTTCTGGCGGGAGTAGGCGATAGAGTGCATGGCCACCAGGCCGTCGATCTCCTTTTGCCTGGCTTGCGGCAGGGCATCCCAGGCGGCGCGCATGTCGGCGAACTCGGTGTGCCCACCCACCGGCGGGATCTTGCGGATGAAGAGGAGCGATGCCTTCGCCGGCACTTTCTTGAAAGAGCTATCGGTATGCCACAGCCGGTTGGCGTGCCCGAAGAGCCGCAGGCGGTCGTCCTCGGCGTAGATCTCGCCATTCCAGTCGAGGTTGGAGACGTCGGCGATGTCGGCGCGGATGCGGGACTTGGCGTCGGTCATGTCGACGACCATGGAACCGTCGATGGGCCCGAAACGCAGCGCCAAATCCACATGCTGCTGCTGGCTGATCCGCTGATCGGGGAAAACCAAGACGGCGTAGGTGCGAAAGGCCTCCTCGACCATCTGCCAGTCGGCCTCCGAAAGCGGTTGCGAAAGATCGAGATCGCCGATCTCGGCGGCGAAGGTCTCGCTGACCGGCCACACACTTGGCTTCAAGGCTCACCCTCCAACAGCGGTCACGCGGGCCGGGAAGAAATCTCCAAAACGACCTTATCCGAATACCCGTATCCCCACGAGGGCAAATCTAGAAGCGCTCTAAATAGCTGGCGGCAACCTCAAATCCCACGCAATCAGCGGCGCCTGGGTCGCGCGATTACGCGGCGACGGGCACTCACCCTTCTTTGGAGTCGCGACCGGATCTGCCGTCGAGGGCTTGTCTCACGGCTTGGGCGAGTGCGACATCCGTGAAGGGTTTGTTGAGCAGTTGGTCTTCCTTGCGGCTGCCCACTATGTCGCTGATATCATGGCTGTATCCGGTGATGTAGACGACTGGCAGTTCCGGGTGATCTTCTCTGGCCAATTGCACAAGTTTGGTGCCACCCGTCCCCCCGGGCATGACCAAGTCTGTGATCAAAATATCGACGGATCTTTCCTTGAGGATCGAGAGTGCCTTGGCCCCGTCTTCCGCCTTGATCGTCGTGTATCCGAAATATTCCAAACTGAAGGCCAGTGAGTCGAGGACCGCGTCGTCGTCTTCCACCAACAGAACCAATTCGCTTCCAGTGGGCGGAATCACCTGTTCGACCTCTTCAGCAATGACACCCCCCTCTTCGACTTTGGGCAAACGCAATTGGACGGTGGTTCCCACCCCCACCTCGCTTTCGATCTCCAATTGACCGCCCGATTGTCCGGCAAAGCCATGCACCATAGAACCCCCAAGGGTGCGAGAATCGCCGTGACGAAAACAGCAGACGAGGGCAAATGCACCGACAGGGTGACCGCTCCCCCTGCCACAATTCCGACCATAACAAGAATGAGTATGAATTGTAATTGAGCGTCTGCGGCCGGGAAAATCACCCAAACGGCTGAGCCAAATACTGCCGAATGGAAAAAAAGCGTGATAACGAACCATTTCAGCCATATCGCCGAATCGGACTGGGTTCGAGGTCGCCGTCGATAGGCCAGCGCCATCCAGCCACGGACCAGGGCAAGCGCAGTGGAAAGGCCGATCCATGCCAC
>NZDS01000138.1 GCA_002690215.1 Rhodospirillaceae bacterium
CTTCGCTGTTGATGGGCTGCGGCCGAACCGGGCCTCAGAACGGATGGCAAACAGACTAACATAGGATATGGTACAAACCTTGGGGGCAGGTCAGCTCGTCACTGCGCCGTGAATTCGTGATGAACCCGAATAGAGCTCCTCGCCCCCTTTTCGACGCTCCTTCAACCACCAAGTCCCGGCATGCCGGCATAGCCCGAAAGGGCCTCGATGCGGGCACACCAAGCACGCACAGCCGGATAGGGCTCGAGTGACACCTTGGCCTCCTCGACCAAGCCAGCATAGGGATAACAGGCGATGTCGGCGACGGTGGGACGGCCCAGCACCAGCCAGTCTTCGGCAGCCAGTCGGCCTTCCAGCTGACCCAGCGCCTGGCGCGCCTGATCCTGGCGCACCGCCAGGTCGCCGGGGCGTCCGAACCTCAGCATGGCCCGGGCGTAGGCTGGCCCCGCCCACATCTCGTTGGCGGCAAACGAAAGCCACTGCATGACCTCGCCCTGCTCGCCGGCCGCCACCGGCCACCACTCGCCGTCACCATATTTCGCCCCGAGGTAAACCAGGATGGCCTGGGAATCGCGCAGCACCAAACCGTCGTCGTCGAGCACCGGGATCTGGCCCAAGGGGTTCAGCGCCAGAAACTCAGCCGTCTTGTGTTCGCCCTCGGGCAGGCTGACCGGCTCTATTTCGAAATCCCGCCCCAGCAGCGAGAGCATCAGCCTGACCTTGTAGCAATTGCCGGATACCGGCGTGCCGTACATTTTCATGAAGTTCCCCGTTTTTCGCCCGGTATTTCCCCGGAGGCGTTATCACAGAACATAATAGACCATTATTCAGCGCTTCACCGCATCGAGCGCCGGGCCTACAATTGGGTTGGGGGAGATGAGGGAGATTATGCACGAGGTACGTATTCACGGCCGCGGCGGACAGGGTGTCGTGCTGGCTTCGAAGATCCTGGCCAAGGCCCTGGTCGAGGAAGGCCAGTTTGTCTCCGCCGTGCCGCAGTTCGGTTTCGAGCGCCGCGGCGCCCCGGTGGTGGCCTACCTGCGTTACGACCAAGCCGAGCTGAGGGCGCTGACCAATATTTACGATCCCGACTGCGTCATCTGCCTCGACCCCACGGTGTCCCGCGCCGTCGACATCTTCGCCGGCCTCAAGACCGACGGCACGCTAGTCCAGACCAGCGCCAAGCCGGTCGCCGAGGTGACGCCCGAGCTTCCTGAAACAGTGAAGCGGCTGGGACTTTGCAACGCCGTAGCCATCGCCATGGAGATTTTCGGCCGGCCTATCACCAACTCCATCATGCTCGGCGCCTACGCCCGCACCACCGGTGACGTCTCGCTGGAAGCGCTGCAGAACGGCTTCCAGAGTGTCGCCTTGCGCGACGCCGGCCTGGACCAGAACATGCAGGCCATCCGGCGCGGCTACGACGAAACCAGTGTCCATCAACTGAACGGGAGCGCCTGATGGCGACCAAGGTCACCGACATCTCTGGCATTCCCGACGACCTATGCCCCATCGCCAGCGATCTCAGCACCATGCTGGCCGGCGACTGGCGGACCGAACGGCCGGTGGTCGACCGCGACAAATGCGTCAAGTGCGCCACCTGCTGGCTTTATTGCCCGGTGCAGTGCGTGGTCGAGCGGCCGGCCTGGTTCGATATCGACCTGGCGGCCTGCAAAGGCTGCGGCATCTGCGCCCGGGAATGCCCCCAACGCGCCATCGAGATGATCGGGGAGATGGCGGCCTAGCCGCCAACACGCCATGTCCAACGCATTAGCCGAACACAGTGGCAAGACCATCGTCTGCGACGGTAACGAAGCCGCCGCCTGGGGCGTCGCCGCGGCGCGCCCCGACGTGGTCGCCGTCTATCCCATCACGCCGCAGTCCTCGCTGGTCGAGTACGTCTCGCAATTCATCGCCGACGGCGTCATCGATGCCGAGCTGATGAACGTCGAGGGCGAGCACAGCGTACTCTCGGCCCTGCAAGGTGCCTGCCTGGCCGGCGCTCGCACCTACACCGCCACCTGCGGCCCGGGCCTGGCCTTCATGTTCGAGCCCTACATGCGCACGCCCGGCATGCGGCTGCCCATGGTGGCCTCGCTGGTTACCCGCGATGGCATCACGCCGCAGTGTGTCTGGGGCGGCCAGCAGGACGCCATGACAGTGCGCGAGGTGGGCTGGATTCAGATGTATTGCGAAAGCGTGCAGGAGGTGCTGGACACCACCATCATGGCTTACCGCATCGCCGAACACCGCGACGTCATGCTGCCGGTCAACGTCAACCACGACGGCAATTATCTTTCATATGCCGTCTCGCGGGTGGAGATCCCCGATCAGGCCGAGGTCGACGGCTTCCTGGGTGAAAAGGACGTCAACTGGCACGTGGCGCTGGATCCCCAGCGGCCCATGGCCGTCGATCCGCTGACCGGCGGCCCCGCCGGAACCGGGCCGGCAACCTTCGTGCGCTACCGCAAGGGGCTCTGCGACGGCATGCAGAACGCGCTTCGTGTGATCAGCGAAACCCATCAAGAATGGGGCCAGCGCTTTGGCCGAAGCTGGGCGCCATTGGTCGAGGAATACCGCCTCGATGACGCCGACTATGCCATCGTCACCATCGGCAGCATGACCGGCGCAGCCAAGGACACTGTCGACGACTACCGAAATCGCGGCGAAAAAGTCGGCCTGATCAAGGTCAAGACCTTCCGCCCCTTCCCCCTCGAGGCCATGAAGACGGCGCTGGCCAAGGTCTCGGCCGTCGGCGTCGTCGACCGTTCGGTGTCGTTCGGCTGGAACGCCGGACCGCTATTCCAAGACGTACTCAGCGCACTCTATCAGTTGGACGAGAAGATCCCGGCCGCCAGCTTCATCGGCGGCCTGGCCGGGGCCGACCTTACGGGCAAGCACTTCAGCCGCGTCATCGAGGCCACGGCCCGGGCCGGCTCGAGCAACCTGCCCGGCGAGCCGGTGTGGCTCAACGAAAGCGACTGACGATGGCCAGCACAGCCTGCAAATACCTCATCGCCGGCTCCAGCCACGCCGCACTGGAGGCCATCCACGCCATCCGCATGGTCGATGCGGACGGCACACTGACCGTGGTCAGCCGCGACCGCGGGCTGCCTTATTCGCCGACCGTGCTGCCCTATGTGGTCTCGGGTAAACTGGAGCCCGAGGCCGTGGCGCTGCGCGATGCCCGGTATCTCGAGGAGAACGCCGTCGAGCTCCGGAACGATGCAGCACTTCGCTCCCTCGACGCCGCCGGTCGCCGGGCGACCTTGGCCAACGGCGATATCTGTGAGTTTGAAAAGCTGTTGCTGGCCACCGGGGCGACACCCATTCGACCGCCCATAACGGGCCTCGACAATGTGCCTCACCACGTGCTGCGCACCATGGAGGATGCGGTCGGTTTGCGCCACGCCATGAGCGATGCCCAAAGCGCC
The DNA here is from genome assembly GCA_002690215.1 of Rhodospirillaceae bacterium. Lineage (GTDB taxonomy): Bacteria > Pseudomonadota > Alphaproteobacteria > UBA2966 > UBA2966. The sequence goes on from NZDS01000138.1 coordinate 3,435, forward strand.
ATCGTGCTGGGAGCTGGCCTGATCGGCATGCACGCGGCCGAGAACCTGGCCCGGGCCGGGCTCAAGGTATCGATCGTCGAGATGTATCCGCAAGTACTGCCGGGCTATTTCGACGCCGAGGCGGCAGCCATGATCACCGACGCCTTCAGCGAGGCCGGTGTCGACATGCGGCTCGGCCAGGCGGCCGAAGCGGTGAACGCCACGGCCGCGGGCATCGAGCTTTCGCTGCCCGACGCCACCGTCGAAGGCGACATCTTGTTGGTTGCCACCGGCGTACGCCCGGTCATCGACTACCTCGAAGGTTCGGGCATCGAAACCGACGAAGGCGTACTGGTCGACGACACTATGGCAACCAGCGCATCCGGCATCTGGGCCGCCGGTGACGTCGCCCAGGCCCGGGACTTCTATGGCCCCGACCGCCGCGTGGGCGGCATCCTGCCCGGCGCCGTCGAGCAGGGCCGTATTGCCGGCATGGCCATGGCGGACGACCCGGGACTCAAGCCCTACCCGGGCGGCGTGCCGTTGAATACCTATTCCTATTTCGGCCACAAGGCGATCTCGGTGGGGCGCACTGCCGGCGGAGATGGTCTTGCCATCGAGACCCGGCGAGAAGAAAACAGCTATCTGGCCGTGGCGCTCGACGATGGCCGGTTGGCTGGCATCGCCGCTATCGACCGGCCCCTGGATGCCGGAGTCATGTGGCAGATGATTCTGCGCCGCATCGAGCTTGGAGCGCGGTTGGACGAATTCCTCGCCGATCCGCTGACCAGCGGCCGGCGCATCATGTCGGAAACCTGGCGTTAGAAGGGATTGGGACCGAACCATGGGACTGGGTTACGACACCATCGCTTTCAAGAATGAGTTTTGCGACGGCTGCGGCGATTGCATGACGGCCTGCGCCGAGACCAAGAGCCAAACTCGCGACCCGGCCCGGGCGCGTTTGCAGATCCTGCCGGCACAGAACGGAAGCGCCAACGGCGACAGCGTGGAACTCGCTCTCTGCCGCCAGTGCGGCGAACCCAAATGCGCCATGGTCTGCCCTTCGGGAGCACTCAAGAAAAATGCCGACACGGGCGTCATCGACTGGCAGCAGGAGCTTTGCGTCGACTGCCTGCTGTGCACCGCCGGCTGCGCCTACGCTGGCATCGCCAGCGACGCCGAGGCCGGCCATGTCAGCAAATGCGACCTTTGTGACGGCGACCCGGCCTGCGTGCGCGCCTGCCCGACGGGAGCACTCGAATTCATCACCACGGGCGCCATCTACAACCGCTATGGCGATCACGAAGACATGTTCGTGCCCGGCCTGTCGGCTTGCCAGGGCTGCAATTCGGAGCTCTTGATCCGCCACACCATGCGCCGCGTCGGCCCCAACTCGGTCGTCGCGACACCGCCGGGCTGCATTCCCGGCATGGGAACAGTGGGCTACAACGGCATCACCGGCTCGAAGATGCCGGTCTTCCATCCCCTGCTGACCAACACCGGTTCCATGCTTTCGGGCATCAAGCGCTATTACAACCGTATCGGCCGCGATGTCACGGTGATGGCCTTGGCCGGCGACGGCGGCACCGTCGACGTCGGCTTCCAGTCGCTGTCGGGCGCCGCCGAGCGTGACGAGCAGATCCTTTTTATCTGCGTCGACAACGAAGGCTACATGAACACCGGCATGCAGGCATCGGGCAGCACCACATATGGCTCTTGGACCTCGACCACGCCCGTTGGCAGCGAATTCGACGGCAAGCGCGGCGAATCCAAGCACATGCCGCTGGTCATGATGATGCACAACTGCCGCTATGTTGCGACGGCGTCAATGGCCTTCATGAACGACTATTACGCCAAGCTCGACAAGGCCATCGAGGCCAGCCAACACGGCATGGCGTATCTGCACGTCTACGCGCCCTGTCCCTCGGGCTGGCGCTTCGCCGCGGCCGACACCATCGAGATCTGCCGCAAGATGGTCGAGACAAACTTCGTCACGCTGTGGGAATACGAGCCCGACACGGGCCTCGAATTCACCCGCCCCACCGACCGGCCGCTGCCGCTGGGCGAATACATCGATCTGCTGGGCAAGTACCGCCACATCGACGATGCCCAGCGAGACCACATCCAGGCCACGGTCGAGCGCCGCCTGGCTACGGTGGCGGGGTTCGTGCGCTAGGGGGCTAGCCCGCGCCCGGAAATAACACCGTCGTACGTCTTACTTGCTGCTGGACTCCACCGCCCGGCGGCCGATATCGGTGACGCTGAGTTTGTTGTAGCCGGCGCCGAAACGTTTCAACTCGACCCAGCCCTTGCGTTCGCATTCGCCGGTGGTGCGCTCCAGAATGGTGCCCGCGATGTCGTCGGCCAAGGCGATGTCGCCAGACATGATAAGCAGCTCGAGCAGAAGTCGCTGCTGGGGCAGAAGCATGGCCATGCGGTATCTCCTGGCTAGGGGCCGGGGGTATTCCCTTGGGTCGAGAACTGGGGGCCGGTTTTACCTTATTCAGCGCAGCGCGCAACCGCAAAGTCATACCGGCTGCTTCGAGGCCCCCACGGTATCCGAAGGGGCGCATTGCTGCTATAATCTGTCTTATTGCACGGGGTATCTCCGAACACTCGGATACTGAGCTCGGTAACTGATTCAGGGAGGCCATCATGCACAGAAAAATCATCCCCGATCTCGTTGAGAGCGAGCACCCCAAGGGTAACGGCCGCGTCTGTTGCCTGCGGGGGGACACCGCGGCCAGAGAGGCCGCAGTGGCGATGATGGAGACCAATGTGGCGGCGGTAGCCGTCATCGGCGAAGATGACCGCTTGGTCGGCATCGTCACCGAGCGCGACCTGACCCGCCGTGTCATGGCCAGCCAGCGCGACCCGGAAAAAGTCATGTTGTCCGAGATCATGACCGCCAACCCGCAGACCCTGCGTCCCGGCGACGCCGCCATGGATGCTCTCACCATCATGCGGGACGGCCGCTACCGGCATCTGCCGGTGGTCGATGACGACGGTTTCGTCGTGGCCATGATTTCCATCCGCCACATCTATGCGGCGGTCAAGCTGGAGCTGGAGGAGGACGTGCGGTTGCGCGATCAATATATCTCCGGCGAAAGTTACGGCGCCCGGGCCTGATCGACAGCGCAAAGGCTGCACTGGGCCGGTAACCGGCAGCGGCATCTCCCTGGCCGCCGCCTGACGCCCGCCGTAAGATGGCGGACGTTGATCGCCGATTTCGAGGCGAGCTCAGAAGGGGAGACGAGAGACTGCCGAACGAGCAACTAGCCGCCGTCGTGGCGCGCGTCTTCGGGACCGCAGCAAGGCTCGAAAACCTGGAGAAGATGTCGAGCGGCGCCTCGCGACAGAGCTGGTCCTTCGATGTGGTCACGGGCGCCGAACGCCTCGAATTGGTGCTGCGTCAGGATCCCCCGGATGCCGGCGAGAGTGAGCTCGACCGGCTCTTCAACATCGGTCGTGCCGAGGAATACCAGCTTATCGAAATGGTGCGCCGCAATGGCGTAGTGACGCCCGAGCCGCTCTTTGCGCTCGAGCCCGAAGACGGCCTGGGACAGGGCTTTGCCATGCGCCGCATCAAAGGCGAAAGCATTCCCCAGCGGGCTTTCAAGGACCCCGCCTACGACCGCGCCCACAGCCTCATGGCCGCCCAGTGCGGCGATGTGCTGGCCCGCATCCACAGCGTCGACCGGGAGGGGCTGCCGTCTCTTCAGGACCACTCGCTGGGGCTGCAGCTCGAGTTTTTCGTCGAGCTTCTGGACATCTACGGCGAGCCCCATCCCGGCTTCGAGTACGCCGTGCGCTGGCTCGCCGACCATCGGCCCGACGCCACGCCCGGCGGGCCTCATCTGGTGCACGGGGATTTTCGCAACGGCAACTTCATCATCGGGCCTGATGGCCTGGAGGTGGTATTGGATTGGGAGTTGGCGCATCTCGGCGATCCCATGGAGGACATAGCCTGGCTCTGTATTCCCAACTGGCGCTACGGCCGTTTCGACAAACCGGTAGGTGGCTTCGGCCAACGCCACGAGCTATTCGACGCCTACGAGGCCGCCGGAGGCCCGGCCGTCGAGCGCGGGGCGGCGCTTTATTGGGAAACTTTCTGCACCGTGCGCTGGGGGCTGATTTGCCTTTTCATGTCGCTGGACCGCTTCAACGACGATGGCCATTCCTTGGAGCGTGCCGCCATCGGTCGCCGCGCGGCCGAGCTGGAATACGATTTCTACGAACTGATGGACTAGAGAATAGGAATGCCGACCGACCTACCGAATGCCGTGGAACTGCTTTCGCTGGTGCAGAAATTCCTCCGCCTGCCCATCAGCCCGACCCATGCCGCCGAGCACGCCTACCACAGCCGGGTGGCCAGCAATGTGCTGAAGATCGTCGAACGCGACATCACCGAGGCCCCGGCCATGGCGGCAGCGGCCACTGAACGGCTGGCCATCATTTTGGGTCAGCAAGGCGACTTGGCCGAGCTCAACGCCGAGCTGGCACGGCGCCTGCGCCAGGGCGAGATCGACATCGAGCGGGCCGACCTCAAGGCCCATCTGCACCAGACGGCGGCCGACAAGGTAGCCCTGGTCAACCCCAAGTATGCCGGTGCGCCCCGGGCCTGAACTGCCATTCGAACCCGCCTACCTGACGCTGGCGCGTTCGGGCGAGTTGGCGACGCGAGCGGCCGCCGCCGAAGCCCGCCTGAAAGATTGCGACCTCTGTGCCCGCTATTGCCAGGTCGACCGTACGGCCGGCCTGGAAGGCGTCGCCTGCCGCAGCGGCGAGACCGTGCGCGTCGCCTCGTGGTCACCGCATCACGGCGAGGAGGAGCCGCTGCGAGGCAACCGCGGTTCGGGCACCATTTTCTTTTCCTGGTGCAACCTGCGTTGTCTCTTTTGCCAAAACTGGGACATATCCTGGGAGGGCGCGGGCAACGAGACCTCGGCTGCGGAACTGGCGATGATGATGCTGGCCTTACAGGGGGCGGGCTGCCACAACATCAATTTCGTCAGCCCGAGTCATGCCGTGGCGCAAATCCTGACCGCCCTGGCCATTGCCGCCGAGGCCGGCTTGCACCTGCCGCTGGTCTACAACAGCGGCGGCTATGACAGCCCAGAGGCCTTGGCGCTTCTCGACGGCGTCGTCGACATCTACATGCCTGACATGAAGTACGCCGACAGCGGATTGGCGCGGCGCTATTCCAAAGTGCGCGACTACGCCGCCGTCAACCGTGCCGCGGTGCGTGAGATGCACCGCCAGGTCGGCGACCTGGTGCTGGACCAAAACGGCATCGCCCGGCGTGGCCTGCTGGTGCGCCACCTGATCCTGCCCGGCGGCCTGGCCGGCACGGCCGAGGTCGTGCGCTTTCTGGCCAAGGAGATCTCGTGCCGCACCTATTTCAATCTGATGAGCCAATACAGGCCTTGCTACCGAGCCGGTGAGCGGGCCGAACTCGATCGCCGGCCGAGCCTCGCCGAATTCCGCCAGGCCCACGACTTGGCGCGGCAATTCGGCCTTGAGAGACTGGACTAGGTACTGCCCCCGGCAGTGCCGCGCCAGTCGACTTTAGCAGCGAAAAAGTATCCAGCACCTCTCACGGTCTTGATCAGCACCGGGCGGCGGGTGTCGGCTTCCAGTTTGCGCCGCAACCTCAGCACCTGGACATCTACGCTACGCCGGCTCATGGCCTTGTCGGGCTCCTCGTCAGCGTGGGTCAGCGCAGTTATGAGCTGGTCGCGGTCCAGGGTACGCTGGGGATGCTGGACCAGAGTCAGCAGCAGGTCGAATTCCCCCGAAGTGACGTCGATGGGCTGGTCGTCGGGGTCGTAGAGCTGGCGATTGGCGATGTCGAGACGCCAGCCGGAGAACTCGGCCACCTCACCGCTATCGGGCTGGGCGCTGGTTTGGGTCGGTGCGGCGCGGCGCAACACCGACTTGATACGGGCTCCCAGCTCACGCAGGCTGAAGGGTTTGACGATATAGTCATCGGCCCCCATTTCCAGGCCGATGATGCGGTCGACCTCGTCGGCCCGGCCGGTCAGCATGATGATCGGCACCGCTGAATGGCCGCGGATCTGGCGGGCAATGTCTAGGCCGTCCTCATCAGGCAGGATCAGGTCGAGCAGCACCAGATCAAAGGATTGCCCCGCGAGCAATTCGGCGGCCGACTTTCCGTCGCTGGCACAGGTCACGCGATAGCCCTGCTTACTCAGGTAGCGCTCGACGGCCTCGCGAACTTCCTTGTCGTCATCGACGGTGAGAATATGGGCTGACAAATGGGACCGCCTTGAGACTCGCCAAAAATCACGCCCCGTTTCGAGATTTTCAGGCCGGTCGCCAGGGGGCCGACCGCAAGCTCTGGTGGTGGGGCGGCACCAGCTCGGTCAATTCCCATGCGTCTCCCCTACTAAGGGTATAGCATCGATCCTGGCGCGCCGAAATAGTCCCAGTATCAAATAGCCGCGGGCACCGTCAGCCGGGAAGCGGCAGATCGCTGTCGACACTATCGTTGAGGGCCACGATTTCGAATGTGCCGTTCCCGACATCGAGCACAGTGTGCGAGCAATGGCTGGGCGAGAAGCAAATCAGGCGATCATCGCCCCTGGCCGCCGCCACAGCTACGTTAATGGCCACGTAGTGGCTCACCACAACCGCCTCCCGTTCGATATCTTGCAGTGCCGCGAGAACGCTCTGGCGCCAGTCTTGCAATTCCGGTTCGACCTCCGGCCAGCGCGACGCCAGCATGCGTTCAAGCCAGACCCGGCGCTCGGCGGGGCTGCCGGCAGGGCCGGGAATTTCCGTCACCCTGGGCTCCAGTCGGGGCTCGAGCTGCCACTCCGTGACCAGTGCCGCCGCCGTTTCCTGGGTGCGCCGCATGGGGCTGCAAATCAGCGGCAGCGGGCCCAACGGCGCCATGGCCTGGGCCATCTCGGCAGCCTGGCTGTGACCCAATTCGCTGAGGCCGGGGTCCGGTTCCTCGGCCCAGGGCGCGGCGGTGTCACCGTGGCGGATGAGATGCAGGCGGACGGTATTACTCATGATCCAGTTTCAACTCCCAAATATCGATCTAGCCGTCGAATTCTTCTGGCGAATAGCGATAGAAAAGGCCCTCGACGCCGAGCTCGGAGGCAAACACGAGATCGCCAAGGTCGGTCATGCGCATGGGGTAGACGAAGCCGTCGAGGTGGTCGCATTCGTGCTGCAACAGGCTGGCGTGGTAGCCACCGGCCAAGCGTTCCTCGGTCACCCCGGCCAGGGTCTGAAAGCGTATCCGCAGCCGATTGTGCCGGGGCACCCGGCCATAGAGCCCGGGCACCGAAAGGCAGCGTTCCCAGATCAGGCGCACATCGTCGCCCAGCGGCTCGATCACGGGATTGACCATGACGGTCCAGGGCAGAGTGGTCTGCTGCGCCCCCGCAGGAATGCGTTCGGCCGGCATGTGGTAGACCACCAGACGCTGGCTGACGCCGATCTGCGGCGCCGCGATACCGGTGCCCTTGATGTCAACCAGGGTGTCCTGCATGTCGCGGGCGAGTTCCGCCACTTCCGGCGCCGTCGGATCCTCGATGGCCGCTGCCGTCAGCTTGAGCGTGGGGTTGCCCATCATGAGAATGTCGCGAACGGCCATTGTGGTCCTCCGGGCAGGGGCGGGGGCGGCGAGAACGGCCGGATGATGGCACGTCGGAACAGCATGCGCCACGCTGGAACTTGACGCATCCGGCCCTGGCCCTCAACATCGCGCGCCATGACCGCTGCCTTCATCCGCCCCGACATCGCGGCGCTACGCGAATCACCCATCCGCGAGGTGGCGCGGCTGGGCATGGGGCAGGATGGCGTGATCCCCGATGTGATTCCATTGTGGTTCGGCGAGCCGGATCAGCCGACACCCGACTTCATCAACCAGGCCGCCAGCCGGGCACTGGCGGCGGGGCACACGTTCTATACCCTCAACCGCGGCATCCCGGAATTGCGTGAGGCGTTGGCCGACTACATGACCGGCCTGCACGGCGTCGCCATCGCCCCCGAACGGGTTTCGGTCACGGCCTCGGCCATGAACGCCATCGCCGTCCTGATGCAGAGCCTGGTCGGCCCCGGCGACAATGCCGTGCTCGTAGTGCCACTTTGGCCCAACATCGAAGGAACGGTGCGGATCATGGAGGCGGAGCCGCGTGCGGTGCCGTTGCAGGAGGAAAGCGGCGCCTGGCGGCTCGACCTCGAGCGCCTGTTCGCCGCCATCGACGCGCGCACCCGGCTGATCCTGATCAATTCGCCCAACAATCCGACGGGTTGGCTGATGGAGCGCGAGCAACAGCGCGCCGTGCTCGACTTCTGCCGCCAGCGCGGCATTTGGTTGATCGCCGACGAGGTTTACGACCGTATCGTCTTCGATCGCCCGGTGGCGCCCTCGCTGCTCGAGATTGCTGATCCGGATGACCCGGTCATCCGCATCAACTCGTTCTCCAAGTCCTGGGCCATGACGGGCTGGCGCCTGGGCTGGATTACGGCACCCGAGAGCTTCGCCCCGGTGATCGAGAAGATGAACGAGTTCAACATCGCCTCGGCTGCAACCATGGCCCAACACGCCGGCATCGTCGCCCTGGCCGAGGGCGAGGCCTTCATCGCCGAAACCGTGGCGCGTTACGGCCGTGCCCGCGACCTTGTCTACCAGCGCCTGGGCGCCATGCCACGCGTTCAACTGGTTCGCCCCGAGGCCGCCTTCTATGCCTTCTTCGGCGTCGACGGCATGCCTGACAGCTTGGCCTTCGCCAAAGAAGTGCTGGCCGAATGCGGCGTCGGCCTGGCGCCTGGCTGCGCCTTTGGGCCGACCGGTGAGGGCCACCTAAGGCTTTGCTTCGCGGCCAGTCTGGAACGCCTGTCGGAGGCCATGGACAGGCTCGAGACGAAACTTTCCTGAGGTCGCCCGGGCCAGCGCCTCACGTAATCGTCACATGACCCGGGTGCGTTCCGGCGGCAAACTGGAGCTTGCACAAGGCGTTGGGGGAACACAGTGAACCGACTGAAATCGATCTTCATCGCTGTCTATCCGCTGCTGCTGACCGCCATCACCGTGGCGGCGCTGGTGCAGCTTTATCGACAGGGTGTGCATTTCGGCTGGCTGGGTGCGTTGTTGACGGCACTGCCCATGCTGGGGCTCTTGAGCCGGGCCATGGTATTGCGAGATTTGCCGCGAACGACCGCCGAGCTTCCGGCTATCAGCGGCCTGGCCCTGGCCGGCGGAGCCCTGGCCATCTACGACGGCGGACTGAGCGGGGCCGACTGGCCTCAGGCGGCGGCGCTGTCGGGCCTGGCCGGCTTCATGGTTTACAATCTTTGGTATTCGCGTTTCGGCCGCCAATCGAGCGAAATCCTGGCCGTAGGCGCCAAACTTCCAGCCTTCAAGCTGCAAGACGAGAACGGCAAAACCGTCCCATCCGATAGCTTTTTCGGCGCCCCGGCGGTGTTGCTATTCTACCGTGGCAACTGGTGTCCGCTGTGCATGGCCCAGATCAAGGAAATCGCCGGTCAATATCGGCGCCTGGCGGAGCTGGGTGCCACCGTGGCCCTGATCAGCCCCCAGCCGCAGGGCCACACGCGCCGCCTGGCGGCCCGCTTCGAGGTACCGTTCCGCTTTCTCGTCGACGCCGGCAACCGCACGGCCGAGCAGCTCGGTATCGCCATCGACAACGGCATTCCCTTCGGCTTCCAGGTATTGGGCTATGACAGCGACACGGTCATGCCGACAGTCATCGTCACCGACGCCACCGGCACCATCCTGTTGGCCGATCAGACCGACAACTATCGAGTGCGGCCCGAGCCCATGACTTTCATACGCGTGCTGGAAGAATCGACTGCCGACTGAGGACGTCAGGACGGAGGACACGATGATCTTTCGCCAGTTCTTCGACAGTGCCACATCGTCGTTCAGCTACCTGCTGGCGGCCCGGCCGGGAGGCGAGGCGCTGATCATCGATCCGGTGCTGGAGCAGGTCGATCTCTACCTGCGCCGGCTGAATGAGCTCGATCTTCGCCTGGTCAAGGCCATGGACACCCACGTCCACGCCGACCACGTCACCGGCCTGGGTGCGCTGCGCGACCAAACCCAGTGCATCACCATCATGGGCGAACAGAGTTCGGCCGATGTGGTTTCCATGCGCGTCAGCGACGGCGACAGCATCGAGATCGACGGCCTCGTGCTGACGGCGCTCTATACCCCCGGGCACACCGACGATTCCTACTGCTACGCCATGCCCGACCGCATCTTTACCGGCGACACGCTGTTCATCCGCGGCAGCGGCCGCACCGATTTTCAGCACGGCGACGCCCGGGCCGCCTATGATTCGCTGTTCAACAAGGTGCTGGCCCGGCCCGACGAGACGCTGGTCTATCCCGGCCATGACTACAAGGGCGAGAGCGTCAGTACGATCGGCGAGGAACGCGCCTTCAACCCACGCCTGCAAGTTGCCTCGGCCGAGGAATACGCCGCCATCATGGACAATCTGGATCTGCCCAATCCCAAGCTGATGGACGTCGCGGTGCCGGCCAATCAGGCCATCGGGATAGATCAGACCGGCCAGCAAGACGGTGGTTCGCGAGCCGCCTGGGCGTTGGATGTGGCGGCCGTGAAGCTGGCCGGAGCGAATGACGACGATCTGCTGGTCGACTTGCGCGAGGCGGGCGAACGTCACAAACGCGGCGCCATCGCCGGCTCGCTGCATCTGCCGTATGCCGCGCTCGAAGGCGCCGTGGGCCGGGGAGGGTTGCTGCACTACGAGGCCGGCCAGGGCAAGCGGCTGGTCTTTTATTGTGCCTTCGGCGAGCGCTCGACCATGGCCGTCAAAACCGCCCAGGCCGCCGGCCTCGACAGTGTCGGCCACTTGGTCGGCGGCCTCGACGCCTGGCTGAAGGCCGGCGAGTCGGTGGAGTACTAGGCGGCACCCCGGAACAGCGGTCAAGTGACCCAGTCCACGACCCCGGCGGCGCCACTTTTCGCCACCTCGGCGAACGTGCTAGAAGGTACCAACGGCGCCGTCGCAGGGAACGGCGCCCGGCTATGGGGGGGCTGGTCTTGCGCCCAAAACGCGGCCAAAAAGCGAGGCCTCGGCTGGCAGCAGCGGCAGGGTTCTTGGTAGCGGGTTTGCTTTACCTGGCCTCGGCGCCGGCCCAGGCCCAGGGTACGGGGCCGCTCTATCTTGTCCTCAAACCACTGGTCGTGCCCGTTCTGGTCGAAGGAAAGGTGCGCGGCAAGATCACTTTGGCGCTCAAGTTCCATGTGATCGATCGCGGCGACAGCAAGGACGTGTCAAAGCACATGCCCAAGCTGCGCGACTCCTTTCTCGGCTACCTCTACAGCTACGCCTCGTCGAGCGATGCCACGGGCGTGCCCAAACTGGCCAAAATCCTCGGCCGCTTTCAGCGCATGGTCGACAAGCGCGTGGGCAAGGGTAAGGTCAAAGTCCTGGTTCACCAGGCACTAAGTGGGCGGCGGTAGGGCTTTTTTTCGCTCACGGCGGCGGACCTTCGGCCCGCAGCCTCCGCGGGGGCGCCGCAGTAGCGGCGGGTCGCGTTGCTCCCGTTGCACCAAAACCAAGCAGCAAAAAACTAGAGGCGGCGGTCGTCGTAAGCCGCCCCCCGGCTGGGGGGCGGAGGCCAAGGGCGCGGATGCGCCCGCCCGGTGAGGGGCTACAAAAGATCGCTACCGTTGCACAAAAGAATAAAGAAAAATCCACATCGCGGCGGCGGCGCTAAGCCGCCCCCCGGCCACGGGGGGCGGAGGCCAAGGGCGCGGATGCGCCCGCCCGGTGAGGGTCTAACATAAGCCGCCCGCGGATGCGCCCGCCCGGTGAGGGGCTACAAAACCGCGTGCCCGGGTGATGCAGCCAGACTTCGAGAAAGTTCCGCAGCCAGCGGATGACGCCGGGTTCGCAACGCCGGCGTAGCGCAATCTGCTGCTCGGCGCTCTGGGCGCCCGGGCTCTTGAGGCGCTCGGCGCCCTTGACCACCCAGCGGCTCATGATCTTGTTGGTCACTTCGGGGTGGAACTGGATACCGTAGGCGTTGCCCAGCCTGAAGGCCTGGTTGGGGAAGGTTTCGCTGGTTGCCAGCAACTCGGCCCCGGCCGGCAGGTCGAAGCCCTCGCGATGCCATTGGTAGGCCCGGATCGGCGCATCGAACAGCCCCGAACGCCGCCCCGCTTCGGTCGCTTCGATGGGGTAGAAACCGATCTCGACCTGACCATCGGGATGCTCGGCGACGCTTTGGCCCAGGGTCCGAGCCAGCATCTGGGCGCCGAGGCAGATGCCGAGAAAGGGTTTGCCGGCATCCAGCACCAGAGGAATCCAGTCGATCTCGGCCCGGATGAAATCGAGATGGTCGTCGTTGGCGCTCATGGGGCCACCGAAGATGATAGCCCCGGCGTGGTCGTCGAGCGTCGCCGGCAGATCGTCGCCGAGGCTGGGCCGGCGCACGTCGAGGCCATAGCCGAGCGTCAGCAACTGACGGGCCACGCGGCCCGGATCCGAACTATGCTGGTGAACGATAAGCAGAACCTTGCGTGTCATTGCAGCAGAATGTAGTGCGGCGGTGCCGGTCCGGCAACACTGGAGCGCAATATCTCATACGTCGCAGAGACCGAAATGGCCCGCAAGAATGCTGTCGGGACACGGGTCGGGTGTATTGAAATTGGCCTTATGGTGAATAATCGGTTATGTAGACGCGAACGTGGATACTGACGGAAACCGCGGGAGGTCTACGTTTTTTTGGTTCCAGACAGTAAGATTCAATTTCCGAAAAAATCAAACCCCAGGACGATCAGCGTGGCCCGATCCAAAGGAGCCATAGAGTCGGAGGAAGAGAACGACGGCGGTGAGGTTACGCCGCCAACGGGCCTCGACCAGACGCTGCTCCTTGACAACCTGGACGAGGGCTTGCTGCTGCTCGACGCCGAATTTTGCCTGTCTTATGCCAACCCGGCGCTCAGTCGGATTTTCGAACTGCCCGACGGAAGCCTTGCGGCGGGCTCGGCGCTGACCCAACTAATTGCCGACGACACAGGAGCTGCGCTCTTCGCCGGCATCGACGACGTGGTCGCGGCCCTGAGCGGCCCGGATTTCGCGCCGCATCAGGTGGCGGGGCCGGACGGCAACGTGATCGAGCTCAGTTGCCGGGCGCTGCCCGACGGTAGCCGGCTGCTGCGTTTCCATGACGTCAGCGCCTCTCGCAGGCTTGAGGACCAGCTCGACATCCAGCGCTTTCGCTATCGCCACGCCCTGCAGGCCGCCGATCAGTCGTTCTTCGAATGGAACCTCTACAGCGACCGGGTCACCGTCAGCGAGCGCTTCTGGCTGCAGATCCAGCGTCCCCTGATGGGGCCCGAAATCGCGATTGAGGAATTCTTCGATCTCGTCCACGAAGAGGATCGCGACTTCCTGCGTGCCACCCTTGAACCCTTTGCTGCCGGCGAGGTCGACGAACTGGTCGGCGCCGCCGACACCTTTCGCATTCCCCGCCCCGACGGCAACTCTCGCTACTTCGCTTTCGGATTTTCGGTGATCATGTCGGAGCAGGACAATCTGGCCATATTGACCGGGTTGCTCCGCGACATCACCGAAACCCGCATGCTTCGCCGAGCCTTGATCGAGGCGCGCGATGCCTCCGAGGCGGCCAACCGCGCCAAGTCGGACTTCCTGGCCACCATGAGCCACGAGATCCGTACACCCATGA
>NZDS01000139.1 GCA_002690215.1 Rhodospirillaceae bacterium
AGAGCAAAATTCCTTCCATCGGTGGTCGGGTTCGCCTACGATTTGCTACGATACGAATGCTATCTGGGAAATATCGGATGAGATACTTGGTCGCATTCGCGTTATTTCTGCTGGTGCCCGGGCTGGCCCTGGCGGAACGGAAGATCGTAATCAGCGAAAAGAACTGCCGCTACTTGGTTCGCCATACGCCGCGGGACGATGTGGCCTACAAGCCCGGCGTCGACGTGCGGGGCAAACCGGTCAAGTCGGCGGATCTCGATGGCGGCTATCAGCTCGACCTGCCCGAGGACTATTCCTTCGACATCACCCACAAAGTCTTCGGCGCCCTCAAGCACAAGGCCGGCAAGCTCGGCGACAGCGCCATCACGCTGGGCCGGGTGACGGTAAGCCGCAATGGCAGCGTCAAGTTCAACGGCAAGCTCCTATCCCGCAAGGAAAAACACGCCGTGGCCGCCGCCTGCCGCGAGCGCAAAGCTGAAAAGAAGAAGTAGCCGCCCTGCGGTCGTTGCTATCACCCCCCCCTTTGCCTTATGTCTGAGAGCTTATTGACGCCCCTGCTTCGGACACCACATGCGCCTTTCCCAGTACTTCATGCCGACGCTCAAGGAGAACCCGAGCGAGGCCCAGATCGTCTCTCATCGGCTGATGCTGCGTGCCGGCATGGTCCGGCAATCCAGCGCCGGGATTTATTCCTGGCTGCCCTTGGGCTTTCGCGTGCTCAAGAAGATCGAAGCCATCGTGCGCCAAGAGCAAAACATGGCGGGCTGCCAGGAGCTTTTGATGCCGACAATCCAGCCGGCGGATCTCTGGCGCGAAAGTGGGCGTTACGAGGACTATGGCCGCGAGATGCTGCGCATCACCGACCGCCACGAGCGAGATATGCTCTACGGCCCTACCAACGAAGAGCAGATCACCGATATCTTCCGCCAATCCGTGCGCAGCTACCGCGACCTGCCGCGGCTGCTTTACCACATCCAATGGAAATTTCGTGACGAGGTCCGGCCGCGTTTCGGGGTGATGCGGGGACGAGAGTTCTTGATGAAGGATGCTTATTCGTTCGACCTCGATTACGCCGGAGCCAAGCACAGCTACAATAAGTTTTTTGCCGCGTACCTGCGCACCTTTGCCCGCCTCGGCCTCACCGCCATTCCCATGGCCGCCGACACCGGCCCCATCGGCGGCGACCTCAGCCACGAATTCATCATCCTGGCCGACACCGGCGAAAGCGAGGTGCACTGCCACGCCGATTATCTCGACTTCGAGCCTCTGGCTACGGAGGTTGATTACGATTCCGATCTTGAGCCTTTCGTGACCGAGCGCACCCGGCTTTACGCTGCCACCGACGAAAAACACGATCAGGCCACTTTCGAGGCCGAGGTGCCGGAAGCCAAACGCGTCAACACCCGCGGCATCGAGGTCGGGCATATTTTTTATTTCGGCAGCAAATATTCCGAGGCCATGGGCGCTACCGTGCAGGGCCCGGACGGCGAGGCGGTGGCGGTCGAGATGGGCAGCTACGGCGTCGGAGTCTCACGTCTGGTTGGCGCCATTATCGAGGCCAGCCACGACGAAGCCGGCATAATCTGGCCCGAAAGTGTGGCGCCCTTTGACGTCGGCATCGTCAACCTCAAGGCCGGCGACGAGGCCTGCGACGCAGCTTGCGAGGATTTTCAGTACAAATTGGGCGCCGAGCGCCAAGTCCTGCTCGACGACACCAGCGAACGCGCCGGCGCCAAGTTCGCCACCATGGATCTGATCGGCCTGCCATGGCAGCTCGTGGTCGGGCCGAGGGGGCTCAAATCCGGCACCGTCGAACTCAAGTCGCGGGCCAGCGGCGAGCGTGAGGAACTCTCGCCGGAATCAGCCCTGGCCCGGCTGACGAGCTGACATCGTGTTTTCCGCCTTCGAGTGGATGGTCGCGGCGCGCTATCTGAGGCCGCGCCGCCAGGAGGGCTTCATTTCAGTCATTGCGGCGTTTTCGCTGCTGGGTACGGCACTGGGGGTGGCCACCCTGATCGTCGTCATGGCAGTGATGAACGGCTTCCGGGTCGAGCTTCTCGACCGCATCCTGGGGCTCAACGGGCACATCGTGGTGCAGGACATCGAGGGCGGTGCACGCAACTACGACGCCCTGGCCGACAAGTTGCGCCGGGTCGAAGGCGTGGTGGCGGTGACGCCGGTGGTCGAGGGCCAGGTCATGGCCATGGCCAAGAGCAACGCCAGCGGCGCCGTTGTGCGGGGCCTGCGCGCCGGAGACTTGCGCGCCCGTGGCATCGTCGCCAACAAGCTGGTGGCCGGCTCGCTCAAGGATTTCAAGGGACCCGACGCCGTCGCCGTGGGCAGCCGGCTGGCGCGCAAGCTCGGCCTTACGGTGGGCCGGCCCATCACCCTGGTGGCGCCCAAGGGCCGGGCCAGCCCCATGGGCATGGTGCCGCGCATGCGTGCCTATCGCATCGTCGCCACTTTCGAAGTGGGCATGTACGAATACGATTCGAGCTTCATCTTCATGCCGTTGAAGGCAGCCCAGGTGTTCTTCCGCCGAGGTTCCACAGTGAGCGGCATCGAGGTCATGGTCGAGGATCCCGACGACCTGGCGGCAGCCCGCCAGCGGCTCTTCGAGGCGGTACCCGGTGGGCTCAGGCTTTATGACTGGCAGCAGGCCAATTCCCACTTTTTCACGGCGTTGCAGGTCGAGCGCAACGTCATGTTCCTGATCCTCACGCTGATCATCATCGTTGCCGCGTTCAACATCGTTTCCGGCCTCATCATGCTGGTGAAGGACAAGGGCAGCGACATCGCAATTTTGCGCACCATGGGGGCGACCCGCGGCGCCGTCATGCGAATTTTCCTGATCTCCGGTACCAGTATCGGCGTAAGCGGCACGCTGCTGGGACTGGTGCTCGGCGTGCTGTTCGCCGACAACATCGACTTCATCCGGATCTGGCTCGAAGGTTTGACCGGCGCCGAATTGTGGGCGGCCGAGATCCGCTTCCTTTCCAACCTGCCAGCGCGCATCGATGCCACCGAGGTTTCGGCCGTTGTCGGCATGGGGCTCGGGCTTTCCTTCCTGGCCACGCTCTATCCTTCGTGGCGGGCCTCGCGCATCGATCCGGTGGAAGCGCTTCGTTATGAGTGACGTGGCGCTGGGCCTGTGCGATATCGAACGCACCTTCGTGCAGGGCGGCGCCAAGCTGCCAGTTCTGCGCGGCGCCTCGCTGGAACTGGCGGCGGGCGAGATCGTGGCGCTACTCGGTCCCTCGGGTTCGGGCAAGTCGACGCTGTTGCAAATTGCCGGGCTACTGGAGCCCGCCGACAGCGGTGAGATCAGCATCGTCGGCCGCCCCTGCAACACCATGTCGGAGAGCGAGCGTACGCTGACCCGGCGCCGGCGGCTGGGGTTCGTCTACCAGCACCATCATTTGTTGCCGGAATTTTCAGCCGTGGAAAATGTCATGCTGCCGCAGATGGTAGCCGGCCACAGCCGTCGCCAAGCCCGCGAGCGGGCGGGCGGGCTTTTGACCCGCTTCGGCCTCGGCGAGCGCCTGAGCCACCGGCCGGGGCGGCTTTCGGGAGGTGAACAACAACGCGTCGCCATTGCCCGTGCCGTGGCCAACGAGCCGGCCGTGCTGCTAGCCGACGAGCCTACCGGCAACCTCGACCATGGCACCGCCGACGAAGTTTTCGCTGAGCTCATGGCGGAGGTCAGAACACGACGCCTGGCGGCCTTGGTCGCTACCCATAACACCGACTTGGCAAGGCGCATGGACCGCGTCGTGACGCTACGTGAGGGAATTTTGGAGGATACATGAGCGAAGCCCTGACCGACGTTCGCCAGATTTCTGGCATCGCCTACGGATTCATGGCCTCGAAGGCGTTATTTGCCGCCCTCAACCTCGAGCTTTTCGGCCACATCGATAATGGGGCATGTGACACCAAGGCGCTGGCCGCAGCGACGGGAGTGGCGCCAAATCGCTTGGAGACGTTGCTGGCGTCGCTACTCAGCCTCGGCCTATTGGTGCGTGAGAGTGGGGCAGGGGACTACGCCAACGCTCCGGCCACCGCCACCTATCTGGTGCCCGGCGCCAAGGCCTACTTCGGCGACTACTACCGCTTCCAGATCGACCGCCAGATCTATCCCGACCTGATGCACCTGGATGCGGGCCTCAAGGGGGATGAGGACAACCTGGCCCACGATTCCTTCAGCGGCTGGCTCGATGATCCCCAATTGGCGGCCGATTTTTCGCGCGCCCAACATGCCGGGTCACTGGGCCCGGCGATGATGATGGCCGATCGTATCGATCTTTCTGCCAGCCGCCGCCTGCTCGACGTGGCCGGCGGTACCGGCGCCTATTCAATCACCTTCTGCCGCCGCCATGCCGATCTGACGGCCACCATCATCGACTTTCCCAACGTCGTCGAGGTGGCCAAGGGCTACGTCGCGGAGGCCAACCTGGAGGAGCGGATTACTTTACAGCCGGGCGATGCCCTTTCAGAGCCATGGCCGGGCGGGCAAGACGCGGTTTTGATGTCTTATTTCCTCAGTGCCGTCGGCGGCGCTGACATCGAGGACCTATTGGGCCGTGCCTGGAAGGCGCTGGCCCCCGGCGGCCAGCTAATCGTGCACGATTTCATGCTCGACGATGACCGCGCCGGTCCGGCTGCCGCGGCGGGCTGGTTTCTAGTGTATTTGCCGCTACGCACCGACGCCGTCTCCTTCAGCGCCGCCGAGCTCAAGCCTCTCATCGCCGGCCATGGATTTGCCGAAATCCAAGACGCGGTGATGATTCCCGAGATCACAAAAGTGATCACCGCGCGCAAGCCGGCCGTTGAATAAAACTCACTCGATACCACCAAATCCGGGGTTTTCCCAAAAACCATCCACAACAATTTGTGATGTTCTTGGTACGTTCATCTAGAGTATCTTGAACGGGCTTGGGACACTTGCCGGGCCGCAAACCCTGCCGGGACAACGCGGATGCCCCACGCCAAATTTGTTCACCTGCGCGTCCACACAGCCTATTCGTTGCTCGAGGGAGCAATTCGCAGCGACGTTTTGGCCGAGCTATGTCAACGCCACGATATGCCGGCGGTGGCCTTCACCGACAGCGGTAATCTTTTTGGCGCCCTGGAGTTCTCCGAGGCCCTGGTCAAGGGCGGCGTGCAGCCCATCGTCGGCACGGCTTTGGGGCTGCTCCGCGAGGAAGACTCGGAGGCCAACTCCAACGGCCAGGTATCCCAAGGCAGGGAGCAGTGGGCCGAGGCCGATGCCATCGTGCTGTTGGCCCAGAACGAAGTCGGCTACGGCAATCTGATCCGGCTTTCCAGCCGCTCATTCCTGGAATCCGAGGCCCAATCCGTGGCGGCGCTGCCATTGGCGGCGCTGGAGGGCCAGAGCGAGGGGCTGATTGCGCTCACCGGCGGCCCAGCCGGACCTCTCGGCCGGCTGCTGGCGGCGGGCCGCAAGGCCCCGGCCGAAGCCCTTCTGGAACGTCTGGCGGCGCTGTTTCCCGGCCGCCTCTACATCGAATTGCAGCGCCACGGCCTGGCTGAAGAAGACCGCATCGAGGGAGCGCTGGTCGAGTTGGCCTATCGTTTGGAGCTGCCCCTGGTGGCCACCAACGAGGCCTATTTCACCGAGGCCGAGATGTTCGAGGCCCATGACGCCCTGATCTGTGTCGCCGAGGGCAATTTCGTCAGCCAAAGCGAGCGCCGCCGGTTGACGCCCGAACACCGTTTCAAATCACCGGCGGAGATGGAAAAGCTATTCCAAGATCTGCCCGAGGCCATCGCCAACACCTTGGTCATTGCCCGCCGTTGCGCCTATCGGCCGCCGTTGCGCGATCCCATTCTGCCGCCTTACGAGAGCGCTGACGGCCGCGATGAGAGACACGAGCTCAAAGCCCAGGCCGAGGCGGGATTGGAAGTCCGGCTGGAAGCTCAGGTGTTTGCCGCCGACATGAGCGCCGAGCAGCGCGCCGAAGTAGCCCAGCCCTACCGCGAGCGTTTGGCCTTCGAGCTCGACGTTATCATTGAAATGGGATTTTCCGGCTATTTCTTGATCGTCGCCGACTTCATCAAGTGGGCCAAGGACCAAGACATTCCAGTGGGCCCGGGCCGCGGTTCGGGGGCCGGCTCGGTGGTGGCCTGGGTGCTGACCATCACCGATCTCGATCCGCTACGCTTTGGTCTTCTGTTCGAGCGCTTTCTCAATCCTGATCGCATCTCGATGCCGGATTTCGACATCGACTTTTGCCAGGACCGGCGAGACGAGGTCATCCACTACGTACAGCAAAAATATGGCCGCGACCGGGTGGCCCAGATCATCACCTTCGGCAAGCTGCAGGCCCGGGCCGTCCTGCGCGACGTCGGCCGGGTCTTGGAAATTCCCTACGGCCGCGTCGACGGTATTTGCAAGATGGTGCCCAACAATCCGGCCAACCCGGTGTCGCTGGGCCAGGCCATCGCCGATGAGCCCAGATTGCAACAGGAACGCGGCGCCGACCCGACGATCGCGCGCCTGCTGGATATAGGCCTCAAGCTGGAAGGGCTCTACCGCCACGCCTCGACCCACGCCGCTGGTGTGGTCATTGGCGATCGGCCGTTGGACACCTTGGTGCCGCTTTACCGCGATCCGCGTTCCGACATGCCGGTCACCCAATTCTCGATGAAGTATGTCGAGATGGCGGGCCTGGTGAAGTTCGACTTCCTCGGCCTCAAAACCCTGACGGTGATCGACAAGACGCTGAAGCTTTTGCAGGCGCGCGGCGAAGAGATCGACATTGCCGCCATCCCGCTCGACGATCCTGGCACCTATGAGTTGCTGGCACGGGGCGAAACCATCGGCGTCTTCCAGTTTGAAAGCCGCGGTATGCAGGACCTGCTCAAGGATGCCGTGCCGGGTAACTTCGAGGACCTGATCGCCCTGGTGGCGCTGTTTCGTCCCGGCCCCATGGAGAACATCCCAAAGTACGTCGCCTGCAAACACGGCAACGACGAACCCGAGTTCCTGCACGACACCATCACGCCGGTGACCAAGGACACCTACGGCGTCATCATCTACCAGGAGCAGGTGATGCAGATCGCCCAGGTATTCGCCGGCTACAGCCTGGGTCAGGCCGATATCCTGCGCCGTGCCATGGGCAAGAAGATCAAGGCCGAGATGCGGGCCCAGCGCGACACTTTCGTGGCCGGAGCCATCGAGCGCGGCGTCGACCGCGACCGCGCTGCCTACGTCTTCGACCTGGTTGAGAAGTTCGCCGGCTACGGTTTCAACAAGGCCCACTCGGCGGGTTACGCCCTGGTGGCCTACCAGACGGCCTGGCTCAAGCAGAACTTCCCGGTCGAGTTCATGGCTGCCTCGATGACGTTGGACATGGGAAATACCGACAAACTAGAGGTCTTTCAGCGCGAACTCGAACGCCTCGAGATTCCGCTCAACCACCCCGACATCAATCGCTCTGACGTCGAATTCGCGGTCGAATACCCGCACAATGGCGGCAAGCCCGCCATCCGCTACGCCCTGGCAGCGATTAAGAACGTCGGCCGCCAGGCCATGGCAGCGGTGGTCGAGGAACGTGAGCGCCAGGGTGAAGGCCCCTTCGCCGATCTTTTCGACCTTGCCGGCCGCATCGATCCCCGGGTCGTCAACAAGCGACAAGTCGAGAACCTGACCCGGGCCGGCGCCTTCGACGGGCTCGACGCCAACCGAGCAAGGGTTTTCGCGGCGGCCGAGCAGATCGTGCGTCACGCCCAACTTGCCGCCGAGGCCCGTGACAGCCAACAGGAAAGCCTGTTCGGCGGCGATGGCGGCGAGAGTCTGGCGGCACCGACGCTGCCCGAAATCGAGCCCTGGTTGCCCATGGAAGCACTTGAACACGAGCGCGACGCGTTGGGCTTTTACCTTTCGGCCCATCCCCTCGACGCCTTCGAGCGCGATCTCAAGCGCCTCGGAATCACGAGCTACACCGAGTTGGCCGGCCGGCGCCATGGCGAGGGCGGCGCGGCGCGGCTGGCCGGTACGGTAATGAGCGTACGCGAGCGTAGCGGCAACGGCGGCGGCCGCTTTGCCTTCGTTCAGTTCTCCGATTCCAGCGGCGGATACGAGGTCGTTGTCTTCGCGGATCTCTTTGCCACTCAGCGCCAGCACATCGTGGCCGGTGCCAATTTGCTGCTCACCGTCGATATCAAGTCCGACGGAGACAGCTTTCGCCTGTCTGCCAGTGACGTCCGGCCACTTGACCAAGTCGTCGCGGCTGCTGCCGCCGGCCTCGCGATCGCCGTCACAGACGCTGCTTCGGTGGACCGCCTGCAACGCCTGATCGAATCCCAGGCCAAGCCTGGCAAGGGACGAATCTGCTTGCTTGTGCGCTTTGACGAAGGCCGCCAGGAGGCCGAGATAGAACTCAACCAGCACTTCGCCATCTCTCCGCCCCTGCGGGAAGCTATCGCCCATATCCCCGGAGTGGGCATGGTCAAGGATATTTAGCGCACGCCCGGTGAGGGTCAAAACACAAAACCACTTGCAAAGTTGGGCGTTCGGGGCTAACTAGCGGCCCTCTGAAAACCTCACGCGGGATCGCGGCGTTGCGGGGAGACATCCCCTTCGTCGCTCCGGTGCCGGGCCTGGGCTCGGCGTTCTCCCGCGGCGGACCAACCGGAAAAGGAATACAGCATGGCAATGCCTACCTTTACCATGCGCCAGCTCCTGGAAGCCGGCGTTCACTTCGGCCATCAAAAGCACCGCTGGAACCCCAAGATGTCGTCCTACATCTTCGGCGACCGTAACGGCGTCCACATCATCGATCTGCAGCAGACAGTACCGCTTTTGTACCGTGCCTTGGAAACCACCCGCGACGTTGTGGCGGCCGGTGGCCGGGTGCTTTTTGTCGGCACCAAACGCCAAGCCTCGGAACCGGTGACCGAGGCGGCCAGGCGCTGCGGCCAGTACTACGTCAACCACCGTTGGTTGGGCGGCATGCTGACCAACTGGAAGACCATTTCCAATTCCATCAAGCGCCTCAAGGACCTGGACGAGCAGCTGTCCGAGGAAAATCTCGGCCTGACCAAGAAGGAGATGCTCAAGCTGACGCGCGAGCGCGACAAGCTGGAGCGAGCGCTCGGTGGCATCAAGGAGATGGGCGACCTGCCCAACCTGATGGTGGTCATCGACACCAACAAGGAAGATATCGCGGTCAAAGAGGCGGTAAAGCTGGACATTCCCGTGGTGGCAATCATCGATTCCAACTCCGACCCCGCCAACATCACTCATCCCATCCCCGGAAACGATGACGCCCTGAGGGCTATCAATCTCTACTGCGAGCTGTTTTCACGGGCCGTGCTCGACGGTATCCAGCAGGAAATGGCGGCCGATGGTGCCGACCTGGGCGAGGCCGAGGAATTGGCCGCCGAAGAGTTGCCGGAGGCAGAACCCCAGGCTGCCATGGAGACTCCTGCCGCTGACACACCAGCCGCAGAATCATCCGCTGAACAGAGCGCTGAAGCGCCCGCCGAGGTGCCGGTTGAGACGGCCCCGGAGGAGGTCGTCGAAGCGGTTGCCGAAACATCGGCGGAAGTTCCGGCGGAGGCTCCTGCGGAGACTTCCGAGAAGGCCTCCGAGGAGGCTTCCGAGGAGGCATCTGCGGCAGGAGTGTAACAGAGATAATCCGTTGATTATCAATCTACTATGATCATTATCTTATATTCGAGGTAAAGAAATGGCTGACATCACCGCTGCCATGGTGAAGGATCTGCGCGAACGCACCGGCGCCGGCATGATGGATTGCAAGAAGGCCCTGGCCGAGACCGATGGCGATACCGAAGCGGCAGTCGACTGGCTACGTACCAAGGGACTGGCGGCGGCGGCGAAGAAAGCTGGCCGGGTGGCCGCCGAAGGCCTGATCGGCATGGCCGGTGACGGCAAGGTCGCTGCCTTGGTCGAGGTCAATTCCGAAACCGATTTCGTCGCCCGCAACGACGGCTTCCAGGCTTTCGTCAAAGGCGTTGCCCAGGTAGCTTTGGCCGAGAACGGTGATTTCGCGGCGGTGCAGGCGGCCGACTATCCGGGCGAGCAGCGCACGGTCGACGAACAGGTTACCCAAATGGTGGGCACGATCGGCGAGAACATCCAGTTCCGCCGCTGCGTTGGCCTGACCGTCTCCGAAGGTGTGGTAGCCACGTACATGCACAATGCCGTCAGTCCGGGCCTGGGCAAGATTGGCGTCATCGTCGGTCTGGAATCGGCGGCCGAGACGGCCGGCCTGGAGGCGTTGGGCAAACAACTCGCCATGCACGTCGCAGCGGCTGCACCGCAGGCGGTAGAGGTGGCCGGTCTTGATCCGGCAGTGGTCGAGCATGAGCGCAACGTGCTCAGCGAACAGGCCCGGGAATCGGGCAAACCGGAAGAAGTCGTGGCCAAGATGGTCGAAGGCCGGCTGCGCAAGTTCTACGCCGAATCGGTGCTATTGGAGCAGGTTTTCGTCATCGATGGCGAAACCAAGGTAGCCAATGTGGTGGAACAGGCGGCCGCCGATCTGGGCAGCAAGATCAAAGTCAGCGGTTTTTGTCGTTTCGCCCTAGGCGAGGGTATCGAAAAACGCTCCGAGGATTTCGCAGCCGAGGTCGCCGCCGCCCAAGGGGGCTGAAACCAGCCACATCGTAGGTACCGCCGCTGAGTCCCGTGGTGTAAAGTTGCGCCCGCCTTGGCACCATGGCGGCAGCCGCCGGTGGCGCCTGTGACCCGGATTTTGGGAGTCGATATGGCGTCTGCGGCAACATTCAGCCGGGTTTTGCTAAAGACCTCCGGCGAGGCCCTGATGGGCGACGGCGACTACGGCATCGATCACGGCACCGTTGACAGCATTGCCAAGGATATTGCGGAGGTTCATACGCTGGGTGTCGAGGTCTGCCTGGTCATCGGCGCCGGCAATATCTTTCGCGGTATCGCCGGAGCCGCAGCAGGCATGGAGCGTGCCAGCGCCGACTACATGGGCATGCTGGCCACCGTGATCAACGCGCTGGCCATGCAGAACGCTCTCGAACGTCTGGACGTTACCACCCGGGTATTGTCGGCCATCCCCATGGCCACGGTGTGCGAGCCTTATATCCGCCGCCGCGCCATCCGGCACTTGGAGCGCAACCGCGTGGTGATTTTCGCGGCCGGCACCGGCAACCCCTTTTTCACCACAGACACCGCGGCTGCATTGAGGGCCGCCGAGATGGGCTGCGATGCGCTCCTCAAGGGCACCCAGGTCGACGGCGTCTACGATTCTGACCCCAAATCCAACCCTGCCGCTCAGAGGTATGATAGGCTCGACTATCTTGAGGTGCTGTCTCGCGATCTCAAGGTGATGGATGCCTCGGCGGTGTCGCTGGCTCGCGAGAACGACATACCGATATTGGTATTTTCGTTGCGGGACAAGGGCGCATTCGCAGACGTGGTGTGCGGCCGGGGCGCGTGTACAATTATTTCCGCTGGGGAGGAGAACAGTGGCTGACGAACCGGACCTCGACGATATCGAACGCCGTATGAACGGAGCGTTTGAGGTGTTGAAGCAGGAATTCGGCGGATTGCGCACGGGGCGCGCTTCGCCCAGCCTGCTCGAGCCCGTACTGGTGGAGGCTTACGGCAGTTCGATGCCACTCAACCAACTGGCCACGATAAGCGTTCCCGAATCCCGCCTGCTTACCGTCCAGGTCTGGGACAAGGGCATGGTGCGGGCCGTCGAGAAAGCCATCCAAAGTGCCGGCTTGGGCCTTAATCCCTCAGTCGACGGCCAGCTCGTGCGGGTGCCGATCCCGGAACTCAACGAGGAGCGCCGGGTGGAACTGACCCGGGTGGCAGGCAAGTATGCCGAACAAGCCCGGGTGGCAGTGCGCAACGTCCGCCGCGATGGCATGGAAAAGCTCAAGAAGATGGAGAAGGAGGGCGATCTCTCCCAGGACGACCAGCACCTCTATGGTGACGAAATACAGAGCATGACCGACCGTATCATCGGTCAGCTCGATGAGGCGCTGGCGACCAAGGAAGTCGAGATCATGCAGGTCTGAGACATGGAGGCCTTGACGTCCAGCCAACCCGGTCAGCCGCCCCGCCACGTCGCCATTATCATGGATGGTAACGGGCGTTGGGCCAAGGCTCGTGGCCTGCCCCGGGCAGCCGGACATCAGCGCGGCGCATCGGCAGTGCGCAAGGTGGTCGAGGGCTGCGTCGATCTGGGTATCTTCTGTCTCACGCTGTACGCCTTTTCCTCTGAGAACTGGAAGCGCCCACCGGCTGAGGTCGACGATTTGATGGGGCTATTGCGGCTCTACCTGCGGCGCGAGATCAGCGGTCTCAACAGCAGCAACGTGCGCGTCCGCTTCATCGGCGTGCGCCATGATCTGGCCAAAGACATCCGCTCGTTGATCGACGAGGCCGAGGGCGTAACTGCCGGCAACGACGGCATGACACTGGTCATCGCCCTCAATTACGGCAGTCACAACGAGATTCTGGCCGCCTGCCGGCAACTGGCGGAACAGGCAGCGGCCGGCTCCCTGCAGCCAGCGGACATCGACGAGGGCGTTTTTGAGAGCTGCCTCGATACTTCGGATATCCCCCATCCTGACCTAATTATCCGCACCAGCGGCGAGCAACGGCTGAGCAATTTTTTGCTCTGGCAGGCGGCATATGCCGAGCTCATGTTCGTCGACACGCTGTGGCCCGATTTCTGTCGCGAAAACCTTGAACAGGCGATCGACGAATTCCAGCGTCGCGATCGCCGCTATGGGGCCGCGAGTGGCTGAACCGGCGCTCGGCACACTGCGTCTGAGAGTCATTTCCGCAGCCGTGCTGGCCCCGCCGGCCGTGGCGCTGACACTACTAGGGGGTTGGGCCTTCGCGGTGCTGGTCGGCCTGGCTGGGTTTCTCATGGTATGGGAATGGGATCGCTTGTGCAGTGGCGGTGAAGGTCACGGGGACCGGAGCGGAGGCTTCGCCCTGGTATGGCAGGAACTGGTGGTGCTGGCCGCCATCGCCCTGACGGCACTGGGACGCGCGCCCGATGCCACTGTCGTCATCGCCATGGGCGCGGTGTTGTCGCTGGTTATCGTCTCGAACGGCGATGCGCGGCGCCACTGGCCGGCGTTGGGGATCGTCTACATCGGCCTACCCTGCATCGCCATCGTTTGGTTGAGCCACAGCTCGGGCCAGGCCACGAATTTGGGGCTGCAGACCTTGATCTGGATACTGGCGCTGGTCTGGGCCACCGATTCAGCGGCCTATGCTGCGGGACGCCTGATCGGTGGACCACGGCTGGCGCCTCGCCTAAGCCCCAATAAGACCTGGGCCGGACTCGCAGGTGCCATAATCGGGGCGGCCTTGGTGGGGGCTTTGGCGGGGTCGATACTGGAACACGCGTCGCTCTGGTTCCTGATCTTCCTCAGTGGCCTGTTGGCCCTGGTCTCGCAGGCCGGCGACATCTTCGAATCGGCCCTCAAACGTCATTTCGACGTCAAGGACAGCGGCACCCTGATTCCGGGCCACGGCGGCATGCTCGACCGCCTCGATGGATTGCTCTTCGTGGCCCTGGCCGTGGCCGTACTGACTCTACTGCGTCGGCGAGAGGTTTTGGCATGGCTGTGAACTTGCCACAAAAACAGCCGGTTCAACGACCGGATGCAAACATGGTACCGCGCCGGGTCAGCATTCTCGGCTCGACCGGATCGGTGGGCTGCAACACCATCGACCTCATTGAACGCCAGCCCGAGCGCTACGAGATCGAGGCCCTAACCGCCAACCGCAACGTGGCGCTGCTGGCTGAACAGGCCCGACGCCTGCGGCCTCGCCTGGCGGTGATCGGCGACGAGGAGCGCTTTGGCGCCCTCAAGGAGGCTCTGGCCGGCAGCGGAATTGAGGTGGCGGCCGGTGCCGCCGCCCTGATCGAGGCGGCGCAGCGACCGGCCGATTGGCTGATGGCCGCCATCGTCGGGGCGGCCGGCCTAGAGCCCACCCTGGCGGCTTTGCACCGCGGCGCAATCGTGGCCCTGGCCAACAAGGAATGTCTGGTCTGTGCCGGCGATTTGATGATGCACGAGGTAGCCCGCAGCGGGGCCACTCTGCTGCCCGTCGATTCGGAACACAACGCCATCTTCCAGGTCTTCGATTTCGATCGCCCCGAGGCCATCGAACGCATCATCCTGACAGCTTCCGGCGGCCCTTTCCGAACCCTCGATCGGGCCGTCATGGCGCACGTCACACCGGCCCAAGCTGTGGCCCACCCGAACTGGAGCATGGGGGCCAAGATCTCTGTCGATTCGGCGACCATGATGAACAAAGGGCTCGAGTTGATCGAGGCCCACCACCTGTTCGGCCTGGCGGCCGAGCGCATCGAGGTGCTGATCCACCCCCAATCGGTGGTGCACAGCCTAGTGGCTTACGTCGATGGCTCGCTGCTGGCCCAGCTTGGCACACCGGACATGCGGACGCCCATCGCCTACACCCTGGGCTGGCCCGAACGCATGCCGGCACCGGCCGAACGCCTTGATCTGGCGGCGCTGGGACAGCTTTCCTTCGAGCCTCCGGACTTTGAGCACTTTCCGGCATTGCGCCTGGCCCGCCAAGCCTTGCAAAGCGGCGGGGCCGCCCCTACTATCCTCAACGCCGCCAACGAGGTCGCGGTTGCCGGATTTCTGGGAGGGGAGTTCGGGTTTCTCGAAATCGCCAGCATCGTCGAGGAGACCCTCGCAACCATGCCGCTGGACAAACCAGCCTCACTTGATGCGGTGTTTGCCCTCGATACCGAAGCCCGGGGTGTGGCCCAAGCGCTGATTGCCCGCTTTCGTGATCGGCTGTGAATGGCAATACCAGCGGCCAAGCCCCCGAGTAGCCCCGAGTAGCACACGAGTTGAGTGAATGGACCTTATCAGCGGCATCCTGAACTATCCGGTCGGTTTCCTGTTCGTGCTGACCGTGGTGGTTTTCGTGCACGAATTTGGACACTACCTGGTGGCACGCTGGTGCGGCGTCCGGGTAGAGGTGTTCTCGATCGGCTTCGGGCCCGAGATCTTCGGCTGGAACGATGCCCGCCAAACGCGCTGGAAAGTGAGCTGGATCCCGCTGGGTGGTTACGTCAAGTTTTTCGGCGATGCCGATGCCGCGTCGCAACCGGACCGCGATACCGAGCGCACGGCGGAAGAACAGCAGCAGACCTTCCAGGCCCAGCCCCTGTGGACGCGGGCGGCGGTGGTGGCAGCCGGTCCGGTGGCCAATTTCATCGCCGCGGTAATCATTTTCAGTGGCCTTTTCGTGTTCGTTGGGCAACCTTTCACGCCGCCCGTGGTCGACGAAATAATGCCCGGAACGGCGGCCGAAAAGGCCGGCTTCGAAATCGGCGACCGCATCGTCGAGATTGATGGCCGGGCCATCATGCGCTTCGAGGAGTTGCAGCAGATCATCATGGCCGCACCCGGGCAGCGCCTCGACGTGCGCGTGCTACGCCACCAGAAGCAACTGGCATTGATTGTGACGCCGGGTACCCGAGTGCTCGAGGACCGCTTCGGTAATCAGCACAGTGTGGGTTATCTCGGTGTCCAGCGTAGCGCCTTGGAGCACATCAAACACGGGCCCGTCAGCGCCGTTTGGTACGCCACGAGGGAAACCTACTACTTTACCGTCCAGACACTGCAGAGCCTGGGCCAGATCATTACCGGTTTGCGGCCGGCCGACGAGCTGAGCGGTCCCATCGGCATCATCCGGATGGCGGGGCAGGCCGTCCAGATCGGCTTTTCATCGATGCTGCATTTCACGGCAATCCTGTCTATCAGTCTGGGTTTGATCAATCTCTTCCCGGTGCCGCCTTTGGATGGCGGACATTTGCTCTACTACAGCTTCGAGGCGGTGCGCGGACGACCGTTGGGCGACCGGGCACAGGATTTCGGCGTCGGAATTGGGCTTGCGCTGGTGGTCATGCTCATGGTCTTTGTCACGCGAAACGATCTTACCGCTCCTTGGGTGCTGGATCTCTTTGCTCGATTATTTTCCTGAGGCCGCTATGAGGGCCGAATTCATGCGCCGAATGGCGAGGCGGGCGTCCCTATGGGCCATGCTCGCGGCCATCTGCCTCGCGCTGGCTGCACCGCTGGCCGCCCAAACCCGTTCGACGGTTTCCATCAGCGAGATCGTCGTCGAGGGCAACCAGCGCATCGAGGCGGCGACCATCAGGTCCTATATGACCATCGCTGCCGGCGATGCCTTCGATGCCGGCAATATCGACCGTTCGCTCAAGGCGCTATTTGCTACCGGCCTCTTTGCCGACGTCAACATCGGTCAACAGGGCGCGGCGCTGGTTGTGAGGGTGGTGGAAAACCCAGTCATCAACCGCATTGCCTTTGAGGGCAACAAGCGCATCGACGATGAAACCCTGAATGCCGAGGTGCAGCTTAGACCGCGGGTCGTCTACACCCGCTCGCGTGTGCAAAGCGACGTCCAACGCATTGTCGAGCTCTATCGCCGCAGCGGTCGCTTTGCCGCCACCGTGGAGCCCAAGGTCATCCAACTCGAGCAGAATCGCGTCGACTTGGTGTACGAAATCAACGAAGGCAAACTGACCGAGATCCGCAAGATCACCTTCATCGGCAACCGTGTCTTCAGCGACCGCCAGTTGCGCTCGACCATCGCCACCAAGGAATCACGCTGGTACCGCTTTCTGACCAGCGACGATACCTACGATCCCGATCGCCTGTCGTTCGACCGCGAACTTCTACGCCGCTACTACCTGGCCAACGGCTACGCCGATTTCCGCGTGGTTTCGGCTATGGCCGAGCTGAGCCGCGACCGGCGCGACTTTTTCGTTACCTTCACCATCGAGGAGGGCGAGCCCTACCGCTTCGGCAAGATCGACATCGAATCGGGTATCCGCCGGCTCGATCCCGACAGCTTGCGTCACCTCGTGGTTTCGCCCAGTGGTGAGAGCTACAACGCCGAGCAGATCGAGGAAACCATCGATGCACTGACCTTCGAAACCGGCCGCCAGGGCTATGCCTTTACCGATATCCGTCCACGCCCCAAACGCAATCGCGAGGACCGCACCATCGACGTCATCTACGTGATCGCCGAGGGGCCACGGGTCTACGTCGACCGCATCAACATCGTGGGTAACGTTCGCACTCTGGACAAGGTTATCCGGCGCGAATTCGAGGTCTCCGAGGGCGACGCCTTCAATACCGCCAAGCTGCGCCGGTCACGCCGCCGCATCCGCGGGCTGGGTTTCTTCGACAAAGTGGAAATCGGCGACGACCGCGGCTTGCTCGACAGCAAGACCCTGGGCGGCGCCAAGGGCCAGTTTGCCGAGGACCGCACGGTCATCACCGTCGAGGTCAAGGAGCATTCGACCGGTGAGCTTAGTTTTGGAGCCGGCTACTCGACCACCGAGCAATTCATCGGCGATATCAGCATACGAGAGCGAAATCTGCTGGGGCGCGGCCAGGATCTGCGCCTTGGCCTCAATCTTTCGACCCGGCGCCAGCAGGTCGACCTGTCGTTCACCGAACCTCATTTCCTCGAGCGCAATGTGGCCGCCGGCTTCGACATCTTCAACATTCGCCGCGATCGCCAACGCACTTCGTCGTTCGATGAGAGCACCAGCGGCTTGACGCTACGGGCCGGCTATCCCATCGCCCTCAATCTGCGCCAGAGCGTGCGCTATTCGATCCGCCACGATGTCATCGAGAACCTTGGCAGCAACGCCTCGCGCTTCGTTCTCGATCAATCCGGCAGCCGGGTATCGTCCACTCTCGGCTACACCCTGACCTACGACCTGCGTGACGATCGGCTGCTGCCCTCCGAGGGCTATGTCGTGCGTTTCGGCCAGGACCTGGCCGGCTTCGGCGGCAACGTCCGTTACCTCAGGAACAGCCTGTCATACGCCTACTATCAACCGCTA
Organism: Rhodospirillaceae bacterium; assembly: GCA_002690215.1. Taxonomy (GTDB): domain Bacteria; phylum Pseudomonadota; class Alphaproteobacteria; order UBA2966; family UBA2966. The sequence goes on from NZDS01000139.1 coordinate 17,916, forward strand.
TGGGATGACTGGGTGGGCAGTCTGTCCTTCAACGAGGGCTACATCATGGGCCTGGGTCAGCGGGTCGGCATTTCCGATCGGTTTTTCCTGGGTGGCAACAACTTCCGCGGCTTTGCACCGTCGGGCGTCGGACCACGGGACAAGGTGTCGCTCGATTCACTGGGCGGAAAGCTTTACTATGTTGCCACGGCGGAATTAACGGCACCAATCGAGCTGCTACAGGATTATGGCATTTTCGGCCGCATCTTCACCGAGATGGGCAGCCTCTCGGACGCCGACGTGGCGAGCAAGGAAAACCTCTTCGACGTCGGCTCGGTGCGTGTTTCGTCAGGCGTCGGACTGTCGTGGCGTTCGCCGCTGGGGCCCATTCGCCTCGATTTCTCTAGTGCCTTGCGCCGCGAGCGCTTCGACGAGACCGAAACCTTCCGCTTCAGCTTTGGCACCCGGTTTTGAGCAATGACTTTTCCGTCCCAGACCATCCGCAACAGCCTGATCCTTATCGGTTTTTGTGCAGCCATTGTGGCCGCCGGCCCATCGGCGCAGACGGCCGAGAAGGCGGCGGACAAGCAAAAGCTGCCATCGGCGGTAATCGCCGTTATCGATCTCAAGCTCATCCTGCGTGAGGCCCAGGCCACCAAGAGCGTGCGGGCCCAGATAGAGAAGTTCCGGGCCGTCTACCTGGCCAAAATGAAAAAATCGGAAGCCGCGCTGAATACCGAACAGGAGGAACTCAAGCGGCAACGGACCTTGCTTTCGCCTGAAGCTTTCGGCCAACGCCGGCGTAAGTTCGAGGACAAGGTAGCCGCTGTTCAGCGCCAAACCCAGGACCGCTCGCGGCGCCTCGAGCGGAGCTATTCCAGCGCCATGAACCAGCTGCACCGCGCCATGGTGCCCATCATGGCCGAGTTGAGCAAGACCCGGGGTTTCAACATTGTGCTGGATAAATCTCAGATTCCGTTCGCCCATGGCGGTTTGGAAGTAACCAAAGAAGTACTCCAGCGTATGAACGAAAAGATACCCGAAATCAAGGTACCGCCGCCGGACCGCAACTAATGGCCGATAGGCGCTTCTTTGCTTCGCCCCGTTCTCTGACCCTGGCGGCGTTGGTCGAGGCGACGGGTGCCAAGCTGAGCGATGAAGCTGATCCCCAACGCAGCATCGCCGACGTGGCACCGCTTGATAAAGCTGGGCCCCTTGATCTCAGCTTCCTCGACAATCAGGCCTATCTCGAGGCTTTTCGCATAAGCCGTGCCGGAGCCTGTCTGGTGCAGGCCAAATACGCCGATCTGGCACCTTCGGACATGACGCTGCTGATCAGCGAGGAGCCCTACAAAGCCTATGCCCTGGCGGCCCAGGCCATCTATCCGGAGCCGGCGCCCGAGCCTGGCATTTCGCCGACAGCCCACATCGACGCCACGGCCAAGCTGGCGGAAGGGGTGGCACTGGCGGCCGGCGTAACGGTCGGGCCGGCGGTCGAAATCGGCGCCGGCAGCAGCCTTGGCGCCAATACCACGGTGGCCGCCGGGGTGGTCATCGGCGCCGATTGCCGCATTGCCGCCAACGTCACCCTCAGCCATTGCCTGATCGGCGATCGTGTGCGCCTACATCCCGGCGTGCGCATCGGCCAGGACGGCTTCGGCTTCGCGCCCGATCCAGCCGGCCACATCAAAGTACCTCAGCTCGGCCGCGTCATTGTCCATGACGACGTCGAGATGGGCGCCAACTGCACTGTCGACCGAGGCAGCGGCCCCGATACCGTCATAGGCGCCGGCTGCTGGTTCGACAACCTGGTGCAGATCGGCCACAACGTAGATATGGGCCGCGGCTGCATCATGGTCGCCCAGTCCGGTATTTCGGGTAGTTCCAAACTGGGAGATTTCGTCGTGGTCGGCGGCCAGGTCGGCATTGCCGGCCATCTGACGATCGGCAGCGGTGCCCGCATCGCCGCCAAAAGCGGCCTCATGCGCGACGTAGCACCAGGAGAAACCGTCGGCGGTTACCCGGCCCAACCGATTCGCGACTGGCACCGCCAAACCGCTAGTTTGCGGCGTCTGGCCAGCGCCAAAAGAAAAGCCCAAAAGAAAGACAACATATGAATGATCCCAAACCGGTGAGTGAGCTAGGCGTTGCCGACATTCATCGCGTCCTGGCTATGATTCCGCACCGCTATCCCATGCTGATGGTTGATCGCGTGGTCGATCTGGTGACCGACAAGAGCGCAACGGGTATCAAGAACGTGACCGCCAATGAACCCTATTTCCAGGGACACTTCCCGAGCCGGCCAGTGATGCCGGGCGTCATGATCGTCGAGGCCATGGCCCAGACCGCGGCCGTACTAGTTGTGCACACGCTGGGCGACCAGACCGAAGGCAAGCTGGTCTATTTCATGTCCATCGACAAGGCCCGCTTCCGCAAACCGGTCGAGCCCGGCGACACCATGCGCATCCACGTCACACGGGAACACCACCGCGGCAATGTTTGGAAATTCAGCGCCCAGGCCAAGGTCGAGGGCGAACTGGTAGCCGAGGCCTCATGTACTGCCATGATCACTGACGACGACGGCAAAGCATGACCGACATCCATCCGAGCGCGATCATCGAGGAGGGGGCGGAGCTGGGCTCCGGCGTGCGCATCGGCCCCTACTGCTGCCTGGGCCCCGATGTGGTGCTGGGCGAGGGTGTCGAGTTGATGCCCCACGTCGTGATCTCTGGCCGCACCCGCATTGGCGCCGGCGCCCGTATCTTCCCTTTCGCCTCCATCGGCCACCAGCCCCAGGACCTCAAATACGAAGGCGAGCCTTCCGAGCTGATCGTCGGCGACAACGTCACCATTCGCGAATACGTCACCATGAACCCGGGAACCCGGGGCGGCGGCATGATCACCCGGGTGGGCGACGATTGCGTCTTCATGGCCGGCGCTCACGTGGCCCACGACTGCCAGGTTGGGAACCATGTGATTCTGGCCAACAATGCCTCGCTGAGCGGCCACGTTGAAGTCGGCGACTGGGCCATCATCGGCGGCTTGTCGGGGGTGCATCAGTTCGTGCGTATCGGCCAACATGCCATGATCGGCGGCATGTCGGCGGTCGACAGCGACGTCATTCCCTATGGATCCGTAATGGGCGACCGGGCTTATCTTTCCGGCCTCAACATCATCGGCCTCAAACGTCGTGACTTCAGCCGCGAAGCCATCCACGATTTGCGCGCCGCCTACCGGCTATTGTTTGCCCAGGAAGGTACCCTGCAGGAACGCGTCGAAGACGTGGCCGAACTGTTTCCCGACAACCTGCCGGTGCGCGATGTCGTCGAGTTCATCAGCAACGAGAACTCGCGGGCGCTCTGTCAGCCGCGGCAGAACCGTGACGGCTAAGCTCGGCATCCTGGCCGGCTCAGGCGACCTGCCGGCCCGCCTGGTGGCCGCCTGCCGGGCCAGCGGCCGGGAGCACTTCGTCATCGCCCTCAACGGCGAGACCGAAGCCGAAGCGGTCGCAGAGGCACCACAGGCCTGGCTCGACCTGCCCAAGGTGGGCCGCATATTCAAGACCTTGCACGACCAGCATTGCCGCGAGGTGGTGCTGGCCGGTCCCATCCGCCGGCCAGCGCTCAGGCAACTCAAGCCCGACCGCCGGGGCCTCGCCATACTGCCAAAGTTGCTGGCCGCGGGCGGCGACGACGGTCTCTTGCGTATCGTCATCGAGGAAATCGAGAGCGAAGGCTTTCGCGTCGTCGGCGTCGACGACATCCTGGCCGATCTGGTGGCCGGGCAGGGACCCCTGGGACGCTGCGAACCAGCGCCCGAACAGCAACCAGACCTAGTCCGCGGCATCGCCGTGGCGCAGGCGCTGGGCGCCCTCGACGTCGGCCAGGCGGTGGTGGTGCAGCAAGGGCACGTGCTCGGGGTCGAGGCCGCCGAGGGCACTGACGCGCTGTTGCAACGCTGCGCCGCGCTGCGCCGCGAAGGTCCTGGCGGGGTGCTGGTCAAGCTCTGCAAACCAGGCCAGGAAGCCCGCGCCGATCTGCCGACCATCGGACCGGAGACCGTGGCTGCGGCGGCGGCCAGCGGTTTGGCTGGCATCGCCATCGAGGCCGGCGCTGCCCTGGTTCTAGATCACGACGCCGTCGTCGAGGCTGCCGATCGGAAGGGGGTTTTCGTGCTCGGACTCGGGCCTGAGGATCTTGGCGACGCCTGATCCCACGCCCCGGCGTTTGATGCTGGTGGCTGGTGAGCCTTCCGGTGATGCTCTCGGTGCACGCTTGATGGCCGCCCTTAGGGCGCGTGATCCCGACCTCGAATTCATTGGTGTGGGCGGCCCGGGCATGTCGAAGGAGGGGCTCGAGAGTCTGTTTCCGTTATCCGAGTTGGCCGTCATGGGGCTGGTCGAGGTGTTACCTCGAGTGCCCGGGCTGTTGGCCCGTTTGCGCCAAACGGCGGACTTCGCCCTGGCTCAACGCCCGGAGGCGGTGATTACCATCGATGCGCCGGGCTTCAATTTCCGCCTCGGCCGGCGGCTCCAAGGACAAAGCGTTCCCCTGTTTCACTACGTGGCACCAACGGTTTGGGCTTGGCGGCCGGGCCGAGCGGCCAAGATCGCCCGTTTTCTCGATCACCTGCTCGTGCTTCTGCCCTTCGAGCCGCCCTATTTCAAGGCGGTCGGCCTGGATTGCAGCTTCGTCGGCCATCCCGCGGTGGAAACTCAGGCGGCCGGCGATGGCGCTGCCTTCCGCCGCCGCCACGGTATCGCCCCCGGAGCACCGCTGCTGGCCGTGCTGCCGGGCAGCCGCCACAGCGAAACCTCGCGGCTGTTGCCGATTTTCGAGCAAACCGCCGAACAACTGGCGAAGCGTTTCACCGACCTCGGCGTTGTCGTGCCGACGGTTTCGACGGTAGCCCGGGAGGTTGCGGCGGCGCTGGCCCGCTGGAATGTCCCGACCATTGTTGTTACTGAAGAGGCGGCCAAGCCGCCGGCACTGGCCGCCTGCAATGCTGCCCTGGCGGCGTCAGGCACGGCGGTGCTCGAGTTGGCGTTGGCCGGAGTGCCCAGCGTCGCGGCCTACCGTATCAATCCCCTGACTCATTGGCTGGTGCGCCGCATGGTCCGCGTCGAGCACGCCAGCCTGGTCAATCTCGTGCTCGACCGCCCGGTGGTTCCGGAATTTCTGCAACACGATTGCCGGCCCGAGCTGCTGGTACCGGCAGTGACCGAAATTCTGGTTGATGAAGGGGCGCGCAGGACGCAAATTGAAGCGGCAAGAGAGGCCGCCGAAAAACTCGGCGCCGGCGGCCCGCCACCCAGCGAACGTGCGGCCGACGTCATTTTGTCGCTGCTGAACAAGGATCCCAGGGAAGGAACATTGAATGACTGAGAGCACTGCCGTGAACAGCGAAGGTTTCCGCTTTCTGCACGTCATGATCCGCGTCAGGGATCTCGACAAATCGCTGGATTTCTACACTCGCTTGATGGGCATGCAACTGACACGCAAGAAGGATTTCCCCGGCGGCAAGTTCACCCTGGCCTTCGTCGGCTACGGCGAAGAGGAGAGCAACACGGTGGTCGAGTTGACCCACAACTGGGACCAGGAAGAGCCTTACGATCTGGGGTCGGGTTTTGGTCACCTGGCCATCGGCGTGCCCGACATCTATGCCACCTGCGAGACGCTGGACGGCGAAGGCGTGTCGATCCCGCGGCCGCCGGGGCCTATGAAACACGGCGGTGCCGTGATCGCCTTTGTCGAGGATCCCGACGGCTACAAGATCGAATTGGTTGAGCGCAAATAGCCGAACTGCGGCCCCTTTGAACGAAAAACGACGCCGGCCTGCAAGCCGGCGTCGAAGTTGCGTCCGAAGTCGCTCTAACGCTTGCTCATGGTCACGTACTCGCGCTGGTTGACGCCGGTGTAAAGCTGGCGCGGGCGACCTATCTTCTGGCCCGGATCCTCGATCATTTCCTGCCACTGGGCGATCCAGCCCACCGTGCGGGCCAGCGCGAACAGCACTGTGAACATGCTGGTGGGCAGGCCCATGGCGCGCAGGATGATGCCGGAGTAAAAGTCGACGTTGGGGTAAAGCTGGCGCTCGACGAAATAGTCGTCTTCGAGAGCGATGCGCTCCAGTTCCATGGCCAGCTCGAGCAGCGGCTCGTTGGTCACGCCAAGCTCGCCCAGCACCTGGTGGCAGGCCTTGCGCAGGACCTGGGCCCGGGGATCGTGGTTTTTGTAAACCCGGTGGCCGAAGCCCATCAGGCGGAAAGGATCGTCCTTGTCCTTGGCCTTGGCCACGAATTCCTTGATGTGGGCGACCGAGCCTATCTCTTCGAGCATCTTGAGCACGGCCTCGTTGGCGCCCCCGTGGGCCGGGCCCCACAGGCTGGCGATACCGGCGGCGATGCAGGCGAAGGGATTGGCGCCCGATGAGCCAGCCAGCCGCACGGTCGAGGTCGAAGCATTCTGTTCGTGGTCGGCGTGCAGAATGAAGATCTTGTCCATGGCATCGGCCAATACCGGGCTGACGGCATGGCTGTCGCATGGAACCGCGAACATCATATGGAGAAAGTTTTCCGCGTAGTTGAGGTCATTGCGCGGATAGATGAAAGGTTGGCCGATGGAATACTTGTAGGCCATGGCGGCCATGGTGGGCATCTTGGCCACCAGCCGGTGAGAGGCCACCATGCGCTGATGGGGATCGTTGATGTCGGTGCTGTCGTGGTAGAAAGCGCTGAGCGCTCCGACGATTCCCACCATGATGGCCATAGGATGGGCGTCGCGCCGGAAGCCACGATAGAACTGGGTCAGTTGCTCGTGGACCATGGTGTGGTGGGTGATACTGTCGACGAACCCGTCGAGTTCACCTTGGTTCGGCAAGTCGCCGTTGAGCAGCAGGTAGCTGACCTCCATGAAGTCGCTGTTTTCGGCCAACTGGTCGATAGGGTAGCCGCGATAAAGCAGCACGCCTTCGTCGCCGTCGATGTAGGTTATGCGCGATTCGCAGCTCGCAGTAGCCAGGTAGCCGGGATCGAAAGTGAAATAGTCGGATTCGGCGTATAGCCGGCGAATATCGATGACATCGGGGCCGATGGATGATTCGAAAACCGGCAACTCGTAGGAGTCACCGGTCTGGTTGTTGGTCAACGTGAAACTCGGGGCGGCGGATTTGGTCGCGGCTGCTTGAGCCATGGGCGGTCCTTCCCGGTATTTTTTGATTGTTGCCGGAGAGAACCCCAGCGTTGCCCTGATTATACCCGGAATTGCTTCGAACTGCGAGTGTGGCGCGTTGCGGCCTATTGGCCGCGCCCGGCATCGCCCAAGCGGGCTAGGCTTTCGTCCCTGCCAAGTAACACCAATACGTCGAATATCCCTGGTGATTCTGTGCGACCAGTGAGGGCGGCCCTTAACGGTTGCGCTACCTTGCCCAATTTGAGCTCGCGGGCCTCAGCAAATGTCCGCACGGCCTCTTCCAAGGCGACGGTCGTCCAGTCCCGCAGGGAGGACAGCGAGGTTGCCGTGTCCTGCACCAGTTGGCGCCCTTCGGGGCTCAACAGTTTGGCTGCTTTAGGGTTCGGAATGAGGGGACGTGATTCACATAAAAATAGTGATTTATCAACTAGATCCGAGATTAACTTAGCGCGTGGCTTCAAAAACTCCAAAGCTGCCAGCAGGCGCTCCCTGTCAGACACCTCGAGCTTTCGGTCTAGCGCCGCTTCCAGCCCCGGAACCATCAATTCGAGCAAATTCCCGTCGTCCGCCTGCTGTAGGTATTGACCGTTGAGATTCGCCAATTTGTCGAAATCGAAGCGCGCCGCAGCCTTGCCGACATTGTCCAAGTCGAACCATTCGATGGCTTGGGCGCGCGAGATGACTTCATCGTCGCCGTGACCCCAGCCCAGGCGCAATAAATAGTTGCATATTGCTTCCGGTAAATAGCCTTGTTCGCGATATGCGGTCACTCCCAAAGCGCCGTGCCGCTTCGAGAGCTTAGCGCCGTCGGCGCCGTGAATCAGCGGAATATGGGCGAAACGGGGTGGCTGCCAGTCGAGGGCCTGGTAAAGCTGGCTCTGTCGGGCGGCGTTATCAAGGTGGTCGTCACCGCGAATGATGTGCGTGATGGCTTCATCGTGGTCGTCGACCACCACCGAAAGCATATAGGTGGGGGTGGCGTCGCTACGCAGCAGCACCATGTCGTCAAGCTGGCGGTTGGCCACCCGCACCTCGCCCTGTACCAAGTCGTCGGTGGTGGTGTCGCCTTCGCGTGGCGCCCGTAAGCGCACAACCGGCGGCACCCCGGCCGGCGCCTCGGCCGGGTCGCGGTCGCGCCAGCGTCCGTCATAGCGCACCGGACGGCCTTCGGCGCGGGCTTGCTCACGCATTTCCTTGAGCTCGTCCGGCGTACAAAAGCAGTGATAGGCCCGGCCCGCCGCCAGCAGACCCTCAGCCACTTCAACGTGGCGGGCCTGGCGCGAGGCCTGGAATACTGGCTCGTCGTCCCAGTCGAGGCCCAGCCATTCCAGTCCGTCGAAGATCGCCGCCACCGCCTCTTCGGTCGAACGGGCGCGGTCGGTATCCTCGACGCGCAAGAGAAAGCGGCCGCCGTGGTGGCGGGCGAAAAGCCAATTGAATAGCGCCGTGCGGGCGCCGCCGATATGCAGGGTGCCGGTGGGCGAGGGGGCAAATCGTGTGATTACGGTCATGTTCTAGACAGTATTTTCGTGAAAGGGTTGCAATTGCCTCTCGGCGCGGTGGCGTTATTTAGCATATCCTCCGATACGGAGCGAGGAAGCGAGACGGCAAAAGGGCCAAAAACGCAGGAACGGCGGTGGACAGGTATTACGATCCAGAGCAACCCCAGCGCATTCTGCCGGTTTGGCTGGCGGCAGGGCTGACAGAACAGTTCAACGCCGAGCGCGAGCGCTGGGTGCTGTGGCTGCCGGTGGCGCTGGCTATTGGCGTCGCCATATATTTTTTGGTTGCCTGCCGAGCCGCCGCTCTGGCTGGCTCCGCTGTGGCTAGCGCTGGGGCTCGCGCTGGTGGGGCTGGGTCGCCGGCGGCCAGGACTGTTGTTGCTGGGCATCGTCGCCACCACCATGGCCGCGGGCTTTGGTGCTGCCGTGCTGCGCAGCCACCAGGTGGCGGCGCCGGTCATCGAACGCCGGCTGGGGCCGGTGAACCTCAGCGGCCGAGTGGTCGAAGTGGAGCCGCGAGACCGCTCGATACGGCTGACCATCGCCGAACCGGAGATCGACCGCCTGACGGCGGCCGAGACACCGGCCAAGGTCCGCGTGGTGGTGCGCGGCTCCGCCACCGCGGTGCGGCCCGGCGACTGGATCCACACCTTGGCCATTCTGTTGCCACCACCCCCGCCGGCTGCGCCTGGCGCCTTCGACTTCGCCCGTCAAGCCTACTTTCGCGGTCTCGGCGCCGTCGGTTTCACGGTGGCAGAGACCCGCGTGGTGGCAACGCCCGCTGGACGCGAGAGAGGATTTCTGACATCCGTGGCGGCCTTGCGCCACACCGTCGTTGAGCGCGTCGGACGGGTCCTGGAGGGCCGCAGCGGTGCCATAGCGGCAGCCCTGATGACGGGCCATCGCGGCGCCATCGGCGAGGCCGAGCTCGCTGCCATGCGCGATGCCGGTCTGGCCCACCTGTTGGCGATTTCGGGGCTGCACGTCGGTCTCATCGCGACCGTTATCTTTTTCGCCGTACGCGCCCTCCTGGCCACCAGTGTCTGGCTGACGTTGCGCCA
>NZDS01000140.1 GCA_002690215.1 Rhodospirillaceae bacterium
CGGTGATGGCGTGCTTGGTCGCCGTGTAGGGGGCCGAGAAGGGCCGGGGCACGTGGGCCGAGATGGAGCCGTTATTGATGATGCGGCCGCCGCGCGGCTCCTGATTTTTCATCAGGCGAAAGGCTTCCTGGGTGCAGAGGAAGGCGCCCGTCAGGTTGGCATCGACCACGCCTTGCCACTGCTCCAGTGTGAGATCCTCGAGCGGTATTGGCGGGGTGCCGGAGCCGGCGTTGTTGAACAAGAGATCGAGCCTGCCGAAAGCCTCCTTGGTGGCGCGAAAGAGAGCCGCCACGGCATCCGCCTTGCCGACGTCGGTTGGCACCACGATGGTCTCGCCGGCCGCCTCGGCGGCCGTCTCTTGCAACGCCTCGGCCCGCCGTCCGGCCAGGGCCACGGCGTAACCTTCCCCCGAGAGCGCCACGGCCACGGCCCGGCCGATGCCGCTGCCCGCGCCGGTCACGATCGCCACTTTGTCCAAACCCATCTGGTAATCCCCTACTTGGCTCCAGGAGCGGCCATTCTGTCCCGCTTGGACATTCTACTCAATTGACCTTGGCGTGAGGCGCGCCAAAAATGCGGGCATGGCCAAACGTCTCCTGATCGTCGCTCACACGCCGTCGCCCAATACCCTGCGTCTGCGCGATGCCGTGCGGGAAGGCGCCAGCGAGAGCGAAGTCGAGATCAGCGCCCTCACACCTTTCGAAGCCGGTCCCGCGGACCTGCTGGCGGCCCAGGCAGTGATCCTCGGCACCACCGAAAACCTCGGCTATATGAGCGGCGCGCTGAAGGACTTCTTCGACCGCAGCTACTATCCCTGCCTGGAGGAGACTCAAGGACTGGCCTACGCACTATACGTCCGCGCCGGCCACGACGGCACCGGCACGTGCCGTGGCGTCGAGACCATCACCACCGGCCTGCGCTGGCGCGCCGTGCACGAGCCGCTAATCTGCCGCGGCGATTTCGTCGAGGATTTCGTCACCCAGTGTCGCGATTTGGGCCGCCTCATGGCCGCCGGGCTGGAGGCCGGAATCTTCTGAAGCCGCCCTACTCCGCCGCGACGCCTTCCAGACAATGCGTGATCCATTGGGCGGTGAGCTTTTCCAGCACCGCGTTTTGCTTGAGGCGGCCGTCGAGCCCCGACCAGTCGACATGGTCGAGCGGCTGGTCTTGGTTGGCGCAGGAGAAGACGTGGCTGCGCTCGCCGGTTTCAGGATCGACGTGTTCCTGCAGACACTGGGCGCAGATCTCTTTCATCATGCATTGCATCGGCGAATTGATCGAGCCGATGGCGAAGTGCGGCGTCTTGATCTGGCCCTCGAGCGGCCCGTGGCGGGCTGCCGCTACTGCCGCCATCATGCCGTGCGAGCCGATGGCGACGATGCGGTCGACGTCGCCGAGTGCGATATCACGCTCGCCGAGTTCGCCGGCACCGTAGGCCACCATGGCCTCGACGACATTGCCAAGGAAGCTTCGGTCCTGGGCTCGGCCAAGCGTAAACCCGGGCTCGGCCTCACAGCACCAGACGATGATATCGGCGGCCGCCTCGATCTCCTCGACCTTGTAGCGGTCCTCGGGCGTGCGGTAGGCGGCGAAATAGAGCACCCGGCTGCCGGCGGCGCGCAGCGCCTGGCCGATTGAGAAGAGCACGGCGTTGCCCAGCCCGCCACCGGCCAGCAGCACGGTTTCACCCTCCGGGATATCGGTGGGCTCGCCGGTCGGACCCATGACGACAACGGGTTCGCCCGGCTTGAGATAGCGACAAAGGCTCGAGGACCCGCCCATCTCCAACACGATCAGGCTCAGTAAGCCCTGCTCGCGGTCAACCCAGGCGCCAGTCAGGGCCAAGCCCTCCATGGCCAAGCGGGTGTCGTTGGCCACCGCCGCCAGGGTCTCGTAGTTCTGCACGCGGTAGAACTGGCCGGGGCGGAACTTCCGCGCCGCCGCCGGCGCCCGCACCACCACTTCGACGATGTTGGGGGCCAGGATCTCGACGCGCTCGACGCTGGCCCTGAGATCGCGATCGAGGGCTGCGATGAAGTCGGCGTCGCTGGCCTCCGAGTGAGCCTTGATACCTTCCAGCGAGGCGTTGACCAGGGGATAGCCGAGCGTGGCGCTGGCCATGGCCTTGACCACGTTGCCGGCGAAGCTTGGGTGAAGATCGCCGAAGAAGCTGACTGAGCGGCCGTCATGGTGCTGCGAGACCAGCACATGTACGTCCTCGGGCTTGGCCAAGCCTTGTTCCGGGCTGACCGCCCGGCCATCGGAGTCGCGGGCCTGGAAGTAGCTGCCGTCGAGCTCAAACTCGAGCGCCCGTTCGCGGGCCAGCATGGTGTTGGGCCGAGTGCCGGCGGCGATGAAGATGCTGCGGGCCGGCATCTCGAAGCTCTCGCCGGCCTGCCAGCGGCCGTCCTCGTCGAGGCTCATGCGAACCACGGTGAGCGCCCGGGCGGCGCCCAGGTCGTCGACTTCGACGGCGGTCGGCGACAGGCGTTCGGCAATGCGCACGCCTTCCTCCAGGGCTTTCTCGATTTCCTCGTGGTTGAGGGTATAGGCGGGGCTATCGATCAAGCGCTTGCGGTAAGCGATGGTGACGCCGCCCCATTGGCGCAGGAGCTCGAGGATGGCGGGCTCGCGCCCCTCGGCGGCGGCGGCTTCACGCTCTCGGCGCAGAGCCCGGGCGTGGTCCAGGAATTCCTCCGCAATGCCGCGCTCTTCGTCGCTCCAGCGCCCTTGCACATGATCCTCGCCGTGCTTGGCCGCCAATACCTCGTAGCGGGCCAGGAATTTCTCCACTTGGCGCGGATAGTAGGCCAGCGACTCGGTGGCCGTGTCGATGGCCGTCAGGCCGCCGCCGATGACCACTACCGGCAGACGCAGCTGCATGTTGGCGATGGAGTTCTGTTTGGCGGCGCCGGTGAGCTGCAACGCCATAAGGAAATCCGACGCCGTGCGCACGCCTCGGGCCAATCCGTTGGGCAAATCGAGAATGGTCGGGCGGCCGGCACCGAGCGCCAGGGCGACGTGATCGAAGCCCTGCGCCCAGGCATCTTCGAGGGTAATGGTGCTGCCGAAACGGACGCCGCCGAACAGCGCAAAGCGTTCGCGCCGCTGCAGCAACAATCGGATCAACTTGAGAAAATTTTTGTCCCAGCGCACCGTAATGCCGTATTCGGCGACGCCGCCGAAACCGGCCATGATGCGGTCGTCGAGGTCTTCGTAAAGCGCCTCGACGTCGGCAATGGCCTCGAAAGGCCGGCGGCTGCCATCCAAATCCACGCCCGAGAACGCCGCATCGAGGGGCTCGATCTTGAGACCGTCGATGCCGACCACGGTGTGGCCCTCGTTCAACAGGTGGTGCGCCAGCGTGAAACCGGCGGGCCCCATGCCGACCACCAGCACGCGCTTGCCGCTGGCCGCTTTGGGCAGCGGCCGCCTGAGATCAAGTGGGTTCCAGCGCGTCAGCAGGGAATAGATCTCGAAACCGTAGGGCAGCGCCAGCACGTCCTTTAGCGTCCGCGATTCGACTTCGGGGATGTTGGCTGGGCTTTGGCGCTGGTAAATGCAGGCTTTCATGCAGTCGTTGCAGATGCGGTGCCCGGTGGCGGCGACCAACGGATTGTCGATGGCCACCACGGCCAGCGCGCCGAGCGCCAGGCCTTGGGCCTTGAGGTACTGAAATTCCGAGATGCGCTCTTCCAGCGGGCAGCCGGTAAGCGTCACGCCGAGCGGGTCGTCGCGGAAGGGCGCGGCACCTTCCTTGACCTTCTTGCGCAGGCCCCGGGCGCAACTGTCCTTGCCCTGGCGGTGGCACCAAATGCAATAGTTGGCCTCGCCCAGCGCCCCGGCCAGATCGGTGCCCTGGTCGGTCAGGTGAAAACCCTGACGGCGGCGGCGATGGTCGTCGCCCAAAACGTGACAATCCAGGCCGTCCTGCTCCTCCACGTACACCGCCGGCAAGAGGTCGTCATGGTCGACCTTGTCCGGGCTGACGAAAAGCACGCTTTCGGGTCCCTGGCCGCTCAATGTGGCCCAGGCGGCATATCTGGCTGCGTTTTCCAGCGCCGCAACGTGGTCGTCGGGGTTTTCCAGCCAGCCCAGCACGGCTCGGGCATAGGCCGTGTCGCTCAGCGGCTCGCCGATCAGCGCCGACAGCTCGGCCGCCAGGGCGGCGCCGTCGATCTCTGCCGCCGCCTCGGGTTTGACACCCTTGAGGGCACGGCGCTGGACGAAATTGCGCCTGACCTCGAAGACCGGATCAAGGACGCTATGGCGCTCGATCAGCCTGGCCAACTCCTCTTCGATGCCGAAGTGGTGGGCCAGGAAAGCCTCCAGGTGCGGCGCCAGGTCGACGATCAGATCGGCTTCATCGGTGCCCAACGCGTCGGCATCCGCCCTGCCGGCATCCAGGCGCCCGGCTAGCTCGCCGTCGCGGTCGGCCAGGAAGCTGCGAAACGCCTCATCCAGCACCAGTAGCCGCTCACGGTCGTAAAAATCCGCCACCACGTGATCTGCACCGATGCTGCTCATGTGAGCTCTTTCTGCAAAACCAACTGCCGCCAGCAGGTACTCCGAAAGGTAAGCCTGCGCTGAATAGCGCGAGCCGCCAGCGGCTTCAAGCCGAACCGCATTTTTTGAAAGACTCGGTAATATATCCGAAACGAGACTGTTTGCCAATCAAACAATTTGTCGAGCCAATGCAAAATTCCCACCCCGCCCCCCGGTTCGGGCTATAACGGGCCCAGCGAATCTCCAAGATACGAGGTGGAAGATGGCCAGACTGGAGGGAAAGATCGCTCTTGTTACCGGCGCCAGCCGGGGCATCGGCGCGGCTACGGCGCAGCTATTTGCTGCCGAGGGTGCGACGGTCCTGATCAACCACCGGGACAGCGCCGCCGGCGCCGAGAAAGTGTTGGCCAGCCTTGCCGGCTTGGGCCACCGCATCGTCCAGGCCTCGATCACAGACGCCGAGGCCCTGGCCGCCATCGCCCAATCGCTGTCCGAGAGCGAGGGCCGGCTGGATATCCTGGTCAACAATGCCGCGGTTTCGAAAGTGGTGCAGCACAGCGACCTGGAGGCCCTGAACGACGAGCTTATCGACCGCATCTTGACTACCAACGTGCGCGGCGTCATCGGCTGCATTCGCGCCTTCCGGCCGATGCTCGAAACCGCCGAGGCGCCGGTGGTGGTCAACATCTCGTCGCTGGCCGGCACCAGGGCCCAGGGCAGCAACATCGCCTACGCCGCCTCCAAAGGAGCGCTCAACAACCTCACCATGTCGCTGGGCCGGGCGCTGGCGCCGAAGATCCGCGTCATGGGCGTGGCGCCGGGCCTGGTCAATACCGAGTTCACCAAGTCCTGGGACCCGGCGGTGCGCCAGGGCGTGGCCGACCGCACGCCGCTGGGCAGCATCGCCCAGCCCGAGGATATCGCCAAGGCCGTACTGGCGGCTTGCACCGACCTGAGCCACTCCGTCGGCCAGACGGTCTTCGTCGACGGCGGATTCTGGCTGAATTGAATTCGGCATCGTGAAAGCAGACGCACAGAACGCGAGTCCGACCGCAGACCGACACCACGGTGGCGACCTGGCGGCTGCCCGCCGAGCGTACGGAGACGATGGAGGCGGTGACGACTGGCTCGACCTCTCGACCGGTATCAACCCTTTCCCCTACCCGGTTGGCGAGCTGCCCGAAGAAACTTGGGCGCGCCTGCCCGACAGTGGGGTTGAAGCCGAGTTGCTGGCCGCCGCCGCGGCCTACTACGGCGCCCCCGACTCGGCCTGCGTAGTGGCCGCCTCCGGCTCGCAATCCCTGATCCAATTATTGCCGCGCATGAGATCCCCCGGCCGCGTCGCCGTCCTGCGCCCCACTTACGTCGAGCATGAGCCCTGCTGGGCCGCCGCGGGCCACAACGTGGCGGCCTTGGGCGAGGTGGCGGCGGCGGATTGCGACGTGGTGGTACTGGCCAACCCCAACAATCCTGACGGCCGCCGCTTCGCCCCGGCCGAGCTCGAGGAAATGACCGGAAACGACCGCTGGCTGGTGGTCGACGAGGCCTTCGCCGACGTTGAGCCCGAACTCAGCCTAGCCGCCACGGTGATGCAGCCGGGCCGTATCGTGCTGCGCTCGTTCGGCAAGTTCTTCGGCCTGGCCGGCCTCAGGCTGGGGTTCGCGCTGACGGCGCCGGAACTGGCCGGCCGAATCCGTAGCGCTCTCGGCCCCTGGGCTTTCTCCAGTCCCGCCGCCTGGATCGCCACACGGGCCTTCGCGGACCAGGCCTGGATCACCGCCAACCAGGAGCGCCTGGCGGCGGCGGCCAGCGAACTCGACATCATGCTGGGCCGCGCCGGCCTCGAAGTCATCGGCGGCACCGTGCTCTACCGCCTGATCCACACCCCGGCAGCGGCCGAGATCTGTCAGGTCCTGGAGCGCCACCGCATCCTGGTGCGCCACTATCCCGAACGCCCCGACTGGCTGCGCTTCGGCCTGCCCGGCGGACACGGCGAGCGGCTGGAAGCCGCCCTCACCGAGTGGCGATCATGACGTCGACCACTTGGTGGTGGGTGCGCCACGCCCCGGTGGTCGAGATGACCGGCCTTCTGTACGGCCAGATGGACCTGGCCGCCGACGTCTCGGATGATGCCGCCTTCGCGGCCCTGGCAGCAAAGCTGCCTGAGGACGCGCTGTGGATCACCAGCACGTTACAAAGAACGCGTCAGACTTTCGACGCCATCATGGCAGCAAGGGGAACAAGTGCCGAGCCGGACCTGATCGAGCCCGACTTGATCGAACAGGGCTTTGGCGACTGGCAGGGCCTGAGTTACAACCAGATCCGCGAGCGTACGGACCCAGCGCTTTGGGTCTCGCCGGGCACCGCAGAGCCTCCCGGCGGCGAAAGTTTTGCCACCGTCATAAAGCGCGTGGCGCCGGCCATCGAGCGCCTCAACGAACAGCACGCCGGCCGTCACATCGTCGCGGTGGTCCACGGCGGCACCATCCGCGCGGCGCTGGCCGCCGCCCTCGACCTCTCGCCCGACAAGGCGCTGGCCCTGGTCATCGACAACCTTTCGCTAAGCCGCCTGGAAGCCATCGGCGACCCCAGCATTCCACTGGCCTGGAGGGTCCACTACATCAATTTCGTGGCTGGCTGAAGGCCAAGAATAATACACCCACACCCTGCCCTCCCCCATCAAGGGGGAGGGAAAAATAACAAAGCGAATGGAAGCGGATACGTCCGACCCTATTCCCCCTCCCCCTTGATGGGGGAGGGATGGGGTGGGGGTGACTTTCGCCGATCCACCACCCGCCGGGCCTTCTGGTTGGCCTCGGCCTGCGGCAGAGTACTCGGCGGCAGGATCTCGACCGAGGCGCCGACACCGACGGCCGCTTGCAAGGCCTGGATCAGACGCCCGGCCAAGCCCTCTCCGTCGTCTGCCGCTTCGACTTCGACCGTCAGAGTCGGCAATTTCTCGTCGCCGGCAACGACGACGCGGTATTCGTCGCCCAACTCGGCGAACCCGCGCACCACGGCCTCGATGGCCGAGGGAAAGAGGTTGGCACCGCGGAACCAGATCATGTCGTCGACCCGGCCCTCGATGGCCAGGGCCAAGCGGGCGCCTGTGAAGCCGCAAGCGCACGCAGCGTCGGTTTCGAGGCGGCCGATATCGCGGGTGCGGTAGCGCAACAAGGGCTGGGTGTCACCGATGAGGTTGGTGTAGACGATTTCGCCGGGCTCCCCCGGCGGCAGCGGCTGGCCGCTTTCGGGGTCGACGATCTCGGTGATCACCAGGTCGCTGGCCACGTGCAGCGCCGTTGAATGCAGACAGCCGCCACCCAGCGGAAAAAGCTCGGTCAGCCCATAGCCGTCGTTGACGAAGGCGCCATAGCGCTCAGCCAGGCGCTGGCGGGTGGCCGGCACGGCGGCGCCAGGTTCGCCCACTGAGAGCACGCCCTTGATGCCCTGCGCCGTCAGGTCGACGCCCATTTCGGTTGCCACGTTGGCGAGATGGAGAAGATAAGACGCCGAGCCGCTGAGCGCCGTGGGGCGGAGCTCGCGGATCAGCTCGACCTTGGTACGGCTCGGGTAGAGCCCGGCCAGGACCACCAGCGCACCGGATCGCGCCAAGCCCTCGGCCCCCGCCATGGGCCCCATCAGGCCATCGATGGGACCCAGGATGACCGCCGTGTCGCCCGGTCCCAATACGGGATTGCGTTGAAAGCGGTCGAGTACCGTCTGCCAGTCACGGGCCGAGAAGACGCGGCGCAGCGGCCGGCCGGTGGTGCCCGAAGTGGCCATGAAGCGGGTCCAGGTGCTGGGCGGGCTGGCGCTGCAGGAGCCGAAGGGTGGGTTGGCCGCTTGGTCGTCCTGCAATTCCTGCTTGGTCACGAAGGGGATTCGGGGAAGGTCTGCGAGTCCCTCGATATCGTCAGGCACGAGGTTTATCGCCTCGAATTTTTGCCGCCAGAAGGGCGTGGCATCATAGACGTACCGGACCATGGCACGCAGGCGTTCGGCCTGAAGGTTCAGCAACGCCTCTGACGGCAGGCGCTCGAGCTTGAGATCGAGGACGGCGTATTCGGGCAGCCGGGCCATATGTTTATTCGGGCTCCGAGAACGGCGTTTCCTCGAACACTGAAAGGTCGGGGGGCGGGCCCTCGAATCCAAGTTCTTGCCAGCGCCCCACCGCTGCCTCATAGGCCCTCTGCGAAAGCTTGCTGCGCGGCGCGAAGTCGGCGATATGGCGATATTCCATGCAGGCGTTGATCAGGCACTTGGAGCCGATGGGCCGGATCTCTGGCGGGTTCTGGCTGGGATCGAGAAAGGTGCTCCAGGTCTCGCGCAGAATGTCGATGCTTTGTGCGGGGCGCGAACGCGTCACCATGGCCCAAACCACCTCGGCCAGGCTGGTGGCGTCGACGTCGTGGTCTACGACGACGATGTACTTGGAGAAATAGGCACCGCCCATGCACTGGGCCGCCAGGGCCATAACCTGGGCCGCGTGGCCTGGGTACATTTGCTCGATGGATACCACCGTCATGCCCCAGCCGGCAGCTTCTGGCGGCGACCAGACGGTGCGGATGCCGGGCACGCCCATCTTGTCGAGGTCGTTCCAGATCTTGGCCGCCCGGGCCATGGCCCAGAAGAGGCCGCACTCATTGGACGGCCAGTCGGCCATCAGGGCACACGTGAGCGTCGGCTTGTCGCGATAACGCACGGTGTCGATGCGGATGTAGGGAGTCGGTGCTTCGGGCCGGCCGTAGTAGCCGGTGAACTCGCCAAACGGCCCCTCATCGAAGGTCTCGTCGGGATAGCAAAATCCCTCGACGATGATCTCGGCCCGGGCCGGCAGCAGGAGACCGGTAACGTCCGACTCGAAGACCTCGATGGGGTCGCCGTTGATGCCGCTGTAGTAGTCGTATTCCGATTCGCCCTTAGGAAAGCTGGTGGCGGCGACGATGAAAAGCAGCGGATCGAGACCGTAGACCGCCGCCACCGGGGCTGGCTTGCCGAGCTTCCACCATTTTTCACGGTCCAGCAGCGCGTCCTTGCCCGGAGAGACGTAAAAGCCGACTTCGTTGGGACCCTTGATCATCTGGCGATAGGTGCCGAGGTTGATGCGGCCGCTTTCCGGGTCGCGCGTGATTACGGCATCGGCGGTACCGATGTAGCGCCCTCCGTCGAGCGGCCACATGCGTGGGGCGGGGAACTTGCCGACGTCGACATCATCGCCGCGCTCGATGTTCTGGTTGACCAGCGCCCCCTCTGCCGCCACCACCCGGGGGGCCTCTTTGCGGTGCATCTTATCCTTGAGCACCCGAACCAGGGCCACGGCATCGTCGCCGGGCTCCTCGCCGATGGCCAGGGCCAGCCGCTTGAGGCTTGAGCCCAGCATGTTGAATAGCGCCCGAAAGCCCTCGTGGCCTTCGATGTTTTCAAAGAGCAAAGCCGGGCTGCCGACCTCGCGGCCGCTCATGTAGGCCACGGTCGCGGCCTCCAGGTCGGCATTGACCGGGGCCTCGATGCGTTTGATCTCGCCCAGAGCCTCGGCCTTTTCCAGCCAGACGTCGAGATCGCTCAACTGTTCGGTATTGCTCGATGACGAAGTCATTCTTCCCTCCCTCCGGCGCTCAACAGCCGGGTCAACAACATTGGGGCGCGATGCTGTCGTCGTCGTCGGCGACCGGCGGCTCCTGCGGCGCGTTGTAGGCCGGGCGGAAGAGTCGCTTGTGGGGCACCGGCAACTGGTAGAGCCGGGCCGCGTTGCCGCCCAAAATCAAATTCAGATCGTCCTGCACGATGTCGAGGCGCCAGAGCTGCTTCAGGCTCCAGCCCCAGACGTCGATCTGGTGGCGCACGAGTTTTTGTTTGCGCACTTGGACGGCGTAGGCCGGCGGATGCGAATCGTATTGCGCATGAAAGGGGATCGAAGCCCCCCAATCACAGCCCCAAAGGAGTTTTTCAGCGCCGATGTTGGGATCCATCAGGGCCTTTTTGTAGAGATCCGACCACCACAGTCCGGTCTCCAGGAACACGTTGTCGTTGGCCGCGGCGACGCACAGCGCCTCCTCGACCAGGCGCTCCGACCACCAGCCTTGCAGGCCGCCGTGCTCGAGGATGATCGGCACGTCGGGATATTCCACTGCCAGATCGGTGGCCCACATGGGATTGAGAGTTTCCGGCCAGAAGTGATGCGTCAGCGGATAGCCCATGATGACGCCGGTATGCATGCGCACCGGCACGCCGTGCTTCTGCGCCACCTCCATGGTGGGGCGGATCTGCTCCAGGCGCTCGACCTGACCGAGCGTGCTGCGGTTGCCGGCATCGGCCGGGAAACCCTCGCCCAGGCCGACGAACTTGCCGCTCGACAATAACTCGTCGCATTCCGCCGCCGCTGCCTCGGCCGTCCAGGGCGCCTCGCCGCGCCCCGCCTTCTGGGCCGTTTCGACGGCGCTGCAAACGGCCACGAAGCGCTCCGGGTGACGCTCGACCAGTTCGGCGTTGAGCTCGTTGGTCATGCCGAAGGCGGGCAGCAGCACGCACATGTCGACCGAATAGATGTCCATGTCGTAGAGCAGTCGCGCTGAATTGTCGTAGGGCTCCAGCAGCGCCATGGTGCCGGCGAGGTCGGTATACGACGCCTTGTCGGTATCCTTGCCGATCTTTTCCTTGAAGGCCTTGCCGGCGGCGAAGCGCTGAGCATGGACGTGGCTGTCGACGATGAAGCGGCCGAGTTTCATGAATGCCTCCGGGCTAATCGACTAGGGCAATGACGCGGCTGGGGGCGCCGTCGGAATCGGGGATCTTCATGGGTAGCGCCACCAGCATGACGCGGTCCTGTTCCAGCGCGCCCATGTTGCAGAGGTATTCGATCAGGATCACGCCGTTGCGCAGCAGGACGTCGTGGCTGACGAAATCCGCTGCCTCTGCCGTCCCGCCACCACTGAGCAGGCCGCGGATCGGGTAGTCCTGGGGAAAATCCACCCCCAGCGCACGGATGCCGCGCCCGAGCAACCATTCGCAGGCGGATCGTGAAAGGTATGGTGCTGTGGTCCAGAACTCGGGCGTATGCAATTCGCGTTGCTCGTCCCAACAGGTCTTGAGCAGTACGATATCGCCCTCCCGCACGTGCTCGGCCCGGGGCGCCAGCAATTCGGTCGTGATCTCGGTGTTCTCGGCGATGGGTCGGAGATCGACCACGGCCGCCTCGCCTACCGTCTTTTCCAGCTCAACCGCACTGGTGGTCGGAGCCCCGGCCACAAAATGGCGCGGCGCATCCATGTGCGTGAATCCGTGCACGCCCATACCCAGGTACGTTACCTGGAAATCCGAGCCCTCGGCGTGCGAAGCCTTGAGCTGGCGATCGATGGGCCAGCGGAAGTGGTCCTCGATGGGCACGGATAGGTCGACGATTTTGGCCATGGCAGCTCCTCCGGGCGCCAGTCTACACTGTGCTACGCCATTGGGGAGAATTGGGACGGGCCATGCGTTTGATCGACTATTTCGACCGCGGTTTTGAGATCAACCCGAATGGCGACTGCCTGGTCAGCGACGACGACGGCAGCCGGCATAGCTATATCGAAGTCCGAAACCTCACGCTGAAAGGCGCCCAGGCCCTGCGCGCGGCCGGTTTCGAGAGCGGTAAGGGCGCCGTGCTCAGTCTCAACCATCCGCTGGCGGTCGTGGCCACGCTGACGCTGATGCGGGCCGACCTGACCTGGGTGCCGCTAAATCCCCGCGACGCCGCCGACAACCATGCCTACGTGCTGGAAAACTTCGATTGCGACGTGCTCTTCTACCAGAGCCGCTATGCCGAGAGCGTGGCGGAATTCCGCCGCCGCATCCCGGGCATCAAGCTTTTCGTCTGCCTCGACGAGCCCGACAGCGGCCCGGCATTTTTGGATTGGATCGCCGATCACGAGGCCGCCGAAATCCCCCTCGACTTCGACCCCGAGGGCATCGTCATGATGGCCGGCACGGGCGGCACGACGGGCCAGCCCAAGGGCGTTATGCAGACCCACCGGGCGCTGGAAACCCAGGTCCTGGTGATCTCCAGCGTGCTGCCCTTTCGCAAACGCCCGGTCTATTTCGCCGTGGCGCCGCTGACCCATGCCGCCGGCTACATCACCTACCCGATCTACGCCGCCGGCGGCACGCTGGTGCTGCAGGGCACAGCCGAGCCCAAGAAAATCCTGTCCGCCATCGAGCGCCACGGCGTGAGTTCGCTGTTTCTGCCGCCGACGCTGATCTACCTCATGCTGGCCGAGCCCAGCGTGCGCGACTTCGACTATTCCAGTCTCGAATTCTTTATGTACGGCGCCTCGCCCATGTCACCGACACGCCTGAGGGAAGCCATCGAAGTCTTCGGCCCCGTCATGACCCAGATGTTCGGCCAGACGGAAACACTGTTTCCTTTGACCTATCTGCCGCCAGCCGAGCACTTCGTCGACCACGAAATCGGCGGCGAGATCGCCCCTGACGAGCGCCTGCGAAGCTGCGGCCGCGCCGCGCCCGGCGTCGAACTTGCCATCATGTCCGAAGACGGCCGATTGCTGGAGCAGGGCGAAACCGGCGAGATCGTGGTGCGCTCGCTGATGGTCATGAAGGGCTACTACCAAAGCCCCGAGGCCACCATCGAAGCCTTCGCCCACGGCTGGTACCACACCGGCGACGTCGGGTTTTGCGATGCCGACGGCTACTACACCATCGTCGACCGGGCCAAGGACATGATCATCTCCGGCGGCTTCAACGTCTACTCCACGGAAGTCGAAGCCGCCATCCTGGCCCACGAGGCGGTCCAGGAATGCGCCGTTATCGGTGTGCCGGACGAAAAATGGGGCGAGGCGATCAAGGCGATCGTCGAGCTCAAGCCAGGGCGCGAGGCTACTGCAGGCGACATCATTGCGCTTTGCAAACAAAAGATCGGAAGCGTCAAGGCGCCCAAGACAGTGGACTTCACGGACGCCATACCGCGGAGTGCGGTGGGCAAGGTGCTGAAACGGGAGCTGCGGGCGCCCTATTGGGAGGGGCGTGAACGGTTGGTCGGGTGACGGGGGAGGCTCTTTCGGTATTCGGAAACACTCTGGAAGCGCTCGTTGAAATCAAATTCGCGCAAATTCGGACCGTCATTACCCTTGCGGCTCCGAAACGTCGATTACCCGCACTGTGAATTTCTTATCAGGCTTGATCTCTTCTAAAGCCGCTTCGAGTTCCGAAGAGGTTCTCGGCTTTTGTATCCCCAGTTCCTGAGAAGGGGTTTGGCATCCATTTCCTTTGTCGCTGAGGAACGGGGTCGGGTCTTGAATTGTGAACACTGAGGAACGGGGTCGTGAGGAACGGGGTCGGGTCTTGAATTGTGAACCGGTGGGATGAAAGCAGGGTCGCTGAGTTGCGGAACCAACAGAGAATTCACAATTCAGGACCTGATCCCAGCTTCGTGATGAATCCCCGCACCGTTTGCCCGCCGCAAACGCGGCGAATCCCCTCCCACGTCAATCATGCCGCCATGGCCTTTTGCAGGGCCGGCCGGTCTTTCAGGCGCTCGACATAGGCTTTAGTGTTGGGCAACTCTGACAGGTCCGCACCCAACCGTTCGGCAACCACGCAGGCGTGCCCTGTCATGAACTCGGCGCCGGAAAACTCGCCGGCGAGGTAGTCGCGTCCCTGCAGGCCCGTCTCGACCGCTTGCAGGCTCTTGTTCAGAAGCTTTTGCGCCCGGGCGAGATTTGTTGGATTCCGTTTTTCCTCGGGCAGGAACAGGGTTTCGACGATGATGATGTTGACTTGTGGCATGATC
>NZDS01000141.1 GCA_002690215.1 Rhodospirillaceae bacterium
AGTCCACATGTTGTGCCCTTCCATTGCTTTGACACAACGGAGAGAACCATAACATGCTGAAATCACTCAACTAGTTTCGGGTTGGCCTCTGAGAGCATTGCCCGCATTTCCGTCAGCACGGCCCGGTAGGTAGCCTCGGCTTGGCGGCCGAAGCAGGCGAAGACGATGCGCCCAACGCACCCATTGCCCTCGAGGTGGGCCAGCGCAGCAGCGATGGCGATGCGGGTGGCCGGCGCGAGAGGATAGCCATAGGCACCGGTACTTATGGAGGGAAAGGCGATGGAGGAAAGCCCGTGCGCCTTGGCCAGCTTCAGCGATCCGACATAGCAGGACTCGAGAAGCGCCGGCTCGCCGGCACCGCCGCCGCTCCAGATCGGCCCCACGGTGTGGATGACGTGGCGCGCTTTGAGGCGGTAACCGGCGGTGATCTTGGCCTCGCCGGTGGCGCAGCCGCCAAGGGTGCGGCACTCGGCCACCAACTCGGGCCCGGCCGAGCGATGGATGGCACCGTCGACGCCACCGCCTCCCAAGAGCGAGTTGTTGGCGGCATTGACGATGGCGTCGACGTCGAGTTGGGTAATGTCGGCTTCGACGATCTCGATGGCTTCGGACATGGGATCAAGCTTGGCGCCCCGCACCCCCAGGCGTCAATGTCCCCGACGCCCCGGGCGTCAATGGCATTGACCACTCCGGGCGTTGTCCCCATCGTGCCCGCCATGGCTTGTCAGATATGCCGTGCCGATGATGCCGCGCCTTTCGCCGAGACGGGCGGCTGCAAGCTATTTCGCTGCGGCGTTTGCGGTTTCGTTTTCATGGACCCGCTACCCGACGCTGTAACCGTGGGCGAGCTCTACGACGACGCCTACGGCGGTGCCGAAAGCGGCTACTTCGCCAAGGTCGACAAGAAACTAAAGCGCGCCCGCCGTCAGCTGCGTTGGCTCGGACGTCTGGTGCCGTCGGGGCGCTTCCTCGACGCCGGCTGCAACGGCGGTTTCGTGGCCGAAGCGGCGCGCCAATCCGGGTACTCAGCCTCCGGCGTCGATCCCGACCCGGTCTCCATAGCCTACGCCCGGGAGCATTATCCGGAGATCGATTTCCACCAGGGAACAGTCGAAGTCTACACCGCGACCGCTCCCTTCGACTTGGTCTATTGCTCGGAAGTGATCGAGCATGCGCCCGACGTCAACCGGTTCGTGGCGGCGCTGGCAGCGCTGATGCGCCCGGGTGCCATCCTCTACCTGACGACACCGGACATCGCGCACTGGCGCCGGCCCCGGAACGTGCTCGATTGGGACGCCTTCTGTCCGCCGGCGCACTGCGTCTATTTCAGCCCCGGCAACTTGGTCACGCTGTTGGCGCGGCACGGCCTAGAGATCGTCAAGCGGCGCTGGAACCCAAAGCCCGGCATCAAGCTGATTGCGCGCAAGCGTTAGCTGGCGGGTCGCACCGCTGATCCCGGCCGCGTCAGCCACCAGAGGATCACCAGCCCAGGCACCGCGCCGACGGCGGTAAAGATAAAGAAATCGGTCCAGGCCAGGGCCTCGGCGACATAGCCCGAACCGGCCGAGATCAAGGTTCGCGGCAGCGCAAAGAGCGACGACAAGAGTGCGTACTGGGTGGCGGTGTAGGCGACGTTGCAAAGGCTGGAGAGGTAGGCCACGAAGACCGCCGTGCCCATACCGCCGGCCAAGTTCTCGACACCGATGGTGAGGGCGAGAAATCCGAGCGAGGCGCCGACTTCCGCCTGCACGGCGAACATCAGGTTCGAGGCGAGCTGCAGGATGCCGCAAATCCATAAACTGCGGATCATGCCGGCTGCACCCAGCAGCCAGCCCCCCAGCGCCAGCCCCGTGATGGTGGCGGTGAAGCCATAGAGCTTGGACACGTTGGCGATATCGATCTTAGAGAACCCGAGCTCGATCAAGAAGGGATTGGTCATCACGCCGGCCAGGGAATCGCCGAGCTTGTAGAAAACCACGAAGCCCAGCACCAGCGCCACCAGCCAGCCCCGCGACGAGACGAACTCCAGGAACGGGCTGACCACGGCGATATAGAGCCAGGCGGCAGCTCGCCCGCGCCAGTCGCCGCCGATACCACGAGCCGCGAGGAAGGCCTCGATTTCGGTCTGGCGCTGCCTGGTCTCGGCGCTGTCCTGACGTTGGGGCTCGGTGCTCAGCAGCACCGTCACCATGCCCACGACCATCAGACCCGCCATCGCGCCATAGGCCGCGAACCAGTCGCTGAGGGCGGCCAGGTACAGGGCGCCGGCGCCCGAGACCAGCATGGCCACGCGATAGCCGAAGACCACGGCGGCGGCCCCGGCGGCATACTGGCGCTCGTCCAGGATCTCCACCCGGTAGGCGTCGATGACGATGTCCTGGCTGGCCGAGAAAAAGGCGACGCTGAGCGCCAGCAGCGCCGTCAGGCCCGGGTTCGCGATCGGGTCCTGGGCGCCCAGCGCCAGAATCCCCGCCATCAGAGCCACCTGGCAGCCCAGCATCCAGCCCCGCCGCCGGCCCAACAGCCGCGTCAGGCCGGGCAGCGGCGCCCGGTCCATCAGCGGCGCCCAGAGGAACTTCAGCGCATAGGGCGTGCCCAGCGCCGCAAACAGCCCGATGGTGCCCTTTTGCACCCCCGATTCGGCCAGCCAAACGGTCAGGGTCGAGAACGTCAGGGCCAGCGGCAGACCGCTGGAGAAGCCCAGAAACAAGAGCGCCAGCAGGCGCCGGTCGCGGTAGACCGACGCCGCGGCCAGCCAGGCTTGCACCGGATCGAGACCCCTAGCCCTTGGGATCCACGTCGAGGCGGCCGATGATGCCTTCGGTGGCCGAATTCAGCGCCGGATAACGCGCCAGTACCAGGGGATCGTGTCCGGGGATGATATGGCTCCCCGATTCCGCATGCGCCTTGATCTTGTCGTAGCCCGAGATCATGTCGGCGACGCTATAGACGATCGGAAACGGCTTGGTGGCTTCGAGGTTTTCGTAGAAATGCGTCGAATCAGAGGCCAGCACGACCCAACCGCGCTTGGTCAGCACGCGCACGAACATCATACCCATGGTGTGGCCGCCGACCTTGTGCACGGTGATGCCGGGCGCGATCTCCTCGTCACCATCGTGAAAGACCACGCGTCCCTCAAAGACCCGCCGCACCATCCCCACCACGTGGTCGCAAGTGAAGGCCATGGCGAACGGCTGCTGGCACATGTGCCGCCCCGTGGCGAACTGCATCTCGGCGTCCTGGACGTGAAAGCGGGCGGCAGGAAAGTCGTCCAAGGTACCGGCGTGGTCGTAGTGCATGTGGGTGATGATGACGTCCTCGACCGTGGCCGCATCGATGCCCAGAATTTCCAGCCCGTCCCGCGGCAAGCGATCAACCTTGCGCCCCCGCTTCTCGGCCTCCGCGTAGTCAAACCCGGCATCGACCACCAGCGTGCGGTTCTCGTTGCGAATGGCCCAGACGTAGTAGTCGATGGGCATCGGCGCGGCATGATCGTCGGCCAAAATGAAGTTATCGCGGCGAAAGCGGTTCTCGACCATCGAGCCATACTTGACGGCAAAGATCTCGTAGCTCTCCGGATCACTCATTACTCAGGCTCCTCCCTGGGCTGGCACGGAGGAGCACTGTAGCGCGTTTTCGAGCGCCTCTCACATCCCCCCCGCAATGAAGCGGTCGCCCAGAGCGTCCGTCACGCAGATCCGGTGGTTGTTGTCAGGTGCGATCGGAGTGGGTTTGAAACCTGTGTGTTGGGGGTGCCCGTGAGAACCCTATATAGATTTTCTATTTCAATATAAGTTTCAAAATGCTATTGGAATTTCAGTCACTGCATGAGCAACCCATAGTACAATCACGACGAATTACATTTCGCCGATAACGCGGAACACAGCTGTATCGGAATCCGATTCAGCCATCGTGGTGATTTGGATGCCGAAGGAAGAGGATATGCAGGAATATGTACGGGAGTACTCTTTCTGGGGATTCTTCAAGGGTAGTTTCGGAATTTACTTTGGCAATTTTCTCCCACTCTTCCAGATTTTTCTGAGTGTGGAATTGGCGCTCGCTTGTCTCGAGATTTATGTTGTATTGGCTGATGAGCCGGATATTTCGGGCCCGCTGGTTGGTGCGAGTTTGGCAGGGTGGAACACCATGGCTGCCGCCACGGTTATCGCGGTGTCGGATGTGTGTTTGGGTGTCACACCGAATATCCAGCGTTCCTATCGGAAATTGATGCCCATAATTTTCCCAATGGCCGCAACAGGCTTGCTGATGGTGCTGGGGCTTGTTTTGGCTGTTTTTCTGGTGCGACTGATACCAATGCTGGGTCCCATCATTTTGGTCATCGTGTCGGTGGTCGCCTCTATCTATTGGATGTTTGCTCTCACTGTCGTTGTGCATGAGCACACCGGCGCGAGGAAAGCCCTGAAGCGTAGTTTTAGTCTGTTCAAGGGGTTTTTCTGGCGCAATTTCGGTGTGGCAATTACCATGTTATTTATAACCGCAGCAAACGGGGCATTATTCACATCTATATTCGAGTTTCTCTTGTCGACGGCCGGTGCAAGCGAGAGTTCGATGATTTGGATTTCTGTAATAGTTACGAATATTTCGGTGGCATTGGCTACGCCGCCGGCTGTTATCGTCATTGTCCTGCTCTATTATGACGGTCGGACACGCAAGGAGAATTTCAACCAAACGGTTCTGGCCCAGGAATTGACGCAGCTAAGCACGTAATCAAACCGGACTTGCCACCAAGTCAGATCCCCACAGCAATCCGCCGATAGCTCAGGGCTTCGGCTACGTGGATGCGGTGGACGCCTGGACTGGCCTCCATGTCGGCGAGTGTGCGGGCGACGCGGAGTACGCGGTGGTAGCCACGGGCCGACAGGCGCATGGCCTTGGCGGCTTCGGCCAGCAAGGCGGCACCGGGAGCGTCAGGGCTGGCGACCTGGGTCAGCAATTCACCGTCGGCCTGGGCGTTGACGCGCACGGCTGGGTGGACGTCGAGGTCGCGGTAGCGAACCGTTTGGATGTCGCGGGCCTGGGCCACGCGGGCGGCGATCTCGGACGAGCCTTCGGCCGGCGGCGGCAGCGCCAGGTCGGCGGGATCTACCGGCGGCACCTCGACGTGCAGGTCCATGCGGTCCAGCAGCGGCCCCGAGATGCGGGCCTGGTAGTCGCGCACGCAACGCGGCTGGCGGCCACAGGCCAGCACGGGATCGGCGACGTAGCCGCAACGGCAGGGGTTCATGGCAGCAATCAGCTGGAAGCGCGCCGGATAGGTGACGTGGCCGTTGGCCCGGGCCACGGTGACGCGGCCGGTCTCGAGCGGTTGGCGCAAGCTCTCCAGCACGGCGCGGGGAAACTCGGGCAGCTCGTCGAGAAACAGCACACCGTTGTGGCTGAGCGAAATCTCGCCGGGCTTGGCGCGAGGGCCGCCGCCCACCATGGCTGCGGCCGAGGTCGAATGGTGGGGGTCGCGAAAGGGCCGCTGGCGCGTCAGACCGCCATCGGCGAGCAGGCCGGCGACGCTATGGATCATCGAAACATCGAGCGTCTCGGCCGCATCCATAACCGGCAACACGCCCGGCAAACGCGCCGCCAGCATCGATTTGCCGGCCCCGGGCGGGCCGTTCATGAGCAGGTTATGACCTCCGGCCGCGGCCACTTCGAGGGCACGCTTGGCGGTTTCCTGGCCTTTTATGTCACGAAGATCGGGGCCCTGAGGAGGTATTTCGACCAGCAGCGGCTCGGGCGGACTGAGCACTTGCGTTCCCTTGAAATGATTGACCAGAGTGAGCAGCGTGGCCGGCGCCAGAACTTCCAAATCGCCGCCCCAGGCCGCCTCGCCGCCGCTGGCCACCGGACAGATCAGGCCGCGCTCGGCCGCCGCCGCGGCGATGGCGGCCGGCAGGCTGCCCGGGACGCGGGCCACGGCCCCGTCGAGCGCCAGCTCGCCGAGAACCGTGAAACCCGCGATCTCGTCACCGGGCAGCACACCCATGGCAACGAGAAGCCCCACCGCAATGGGCAAGTCGAAATGACTGCCCTCCTTGAGTCCCCCATTTCCCAGATGAACTCGTTAATCGATGCCCTGAGATGGAGATTATGCTATAAGAATCAATATGTTGAGGAGTTAATGGAGTGGTTGGCATGGCACACCCGATGGGTGAATCGAAACGGGACGGACTTCGGGTCGATTTTGACCGCCGCTTGA
>NZDS01000142.1 GCA_002690215.1 Rhodospirillaceae bacterium
CACATCGACAGCCGTCGGCCGGCGATAAAGTAATCGGTTGCGGTCTTTGCCGTCTGGGCGCTCTTGACCCCCCAGAAAATACAGTAAGCCCAATAGAGCGGCACAAAGACAAAGAGCCAAACCACTTTGGCTTCCATGTCGATCTCCCTTTATGTAGGCACGTACGCCACGGCCTCGGGCCGTAGCGCTCGATCAAATCCGTCTCCTCCCCACCGGGTCGCGTTCGGGACCTTGCCGATCCTCTGCGGCCGGTCGGGATCCGGTTGCCTGGCAGCGGATCCCTTAGACACACTTACTGTCGCTCCACGACCCCTAATGCGATGACGTGCAGGGTCGTTCGTGGCTGCGTGATGAGGTTGGCGACCGCTACGGTCATTTGCCGCCTCGGGTTCCCGAAGGATTAGCCCTTCCCACTTGCCAATCGCTTCCGCCATTCAATACTCCGAAGTGCATTTCATCACGACGTGGCAAATAATTAACGTTGTTACGTTTCATGTCAATAACCTATTGTTTTTATTACATTAATTGTCATGAATATTTCTAAGCTTGATGAAAATTAGTAAACTTTGTAAAATTCTTTCCAAGCTGATGCCCCCGCGGCGACGCACCATAGAGGTGGCTTCATGGCCGACAATTCCCATCTCGGCAGCAAAATACGGCGTCTCAGGCAGCGCCAAGAGATCAGGCAAAGCGATCTCGCCCGCCATATCGGCATTTCGCCGAGCTATCTCAATCTCATCGAGCACAACCGCCGACCCGTGACGGCGGCGCTGCTGCTCAAATTGGCGGATGTCCTGGAGGCCGATCTCAAGGCCTTTTCCGAGGATGATGAAAGCCGGTTGGTAGCCGAACTCACCGAACTGCTGGGTGATGCCTTGTTTGCCGACAACCCGCCGGACTCGCTGGAGTTGGCCAATATGGCGGCCACGGCGCCTGACATGTGCCAGGTCACCATCGATCTCTATCGCGCCTACCGCGGCGTCCGGGACGATCTGCAGGCACTAAGCGAGCGCTTTTCCGAGGAGCACTACCTAACCACCAGGGATTACGAGTTTCGCACCCTGCTGACCTCGGTGCGTTCGTTTTCCGAGATTCTGCACGACAACATAGATCTGGAGCCCGAGCAGCGGCGTCAATTCCTCGGCATCATCGTCGAGGAAAGCGGCAAGCTGGCTGGCCTCATCGATCAAGTGCTCGAAGGCAGTGACGAGAACCAAACGGATCTTGGGCCCAGCCTGCTACCCTCGGAGGAGGTCTCGGATTTTTTCCAGCAGCGCGCCAATTACTTTCCCGAGTTGGAGGCCGCTGCGGATCTCTTGCGCGATGAGGCGGCGCTGAAAACGGGCGACATGGGGCACGGCCTGGGCGAATACCTGCATCGCAGCCACGACGTCAGGATTGAGACGGAGACTGCGGCCAGCGGTGTCATCCGGCGTTTCGATCGGCAGCTTCGGCGGCTCTGGCTGTCGCCCGCATTGGTCGTGCAAAGCCGGACCTTTCAGCTCGCCGTACAGGCCGGCCTATTGCGCTGCGACGCCGAGATCGATGGGCTGGTGGCCGAAGCGGGACTGGGTGCGGCAGAGGGCGAGGCAATTTGCCGCCTGGCCCTGGCCAACTATTTCGCTGCCGCTCTGCTGATGCCCTATGACGAATTCCTGGCCGTGGCGCAGCGTGAACGCTACGATATAGATGTCTTGTGCCGGCGTTTCGGTGTCAGCTATTCCCAAACCTGCCACCGGCTTTCCAGCCTGCGCCGGCCGAACGCCAGCGGCGTCCCTTTTCACCTCGTACGGGTCGACATCGCCGGCAACATCTCGCTGCGCTTCAGCGCCTCGGGCATGCGGGTGCCGCGTTATGGCGGGGCCTGTCCGCGCTGGGCCGTACATGCTGCCTTCATGGCGCCTGGCGCTATACACCGGCAACTCGAACGAATGCCCGACGGCACCACCTACTTCGGCATCGCCCGAACCGTCACCGCGACAACCGGTTTCGGCGGTCCCCGCAGCCACCATGCCATCGGTATGGGCTGCGACGTCAGCTATGCCCGCGAGTTGGTTTATGCCGATGGCCTCGATCTGGACCCCGAGCGAGCCCTGCCGATCGGTGTCAGCTGCCGGGTCTGTGAGCGCATCGATTGCCGTCAACGCGCGCTGCCGCCGCTTAGCCACCGCCTGGAAATCGATGCCGACCTTCGCGGCCCCTCGATCCATGCCTCGGTCGAAAGCCTGCCGGTGCCGCAGCAATAGTAGGTAGCAGTTTCCCAGCCAGCCGGTGCCGGGCATAATTCAGCTTGGCGCCGATCGCAACAGGGCTATCTCGAGCCATGATCGAAGGGCACAAAGGTTCACCGCAAGGGCTCTCGCAAACCGCTGTTTTCAAGCAGCTGGTGCGCCATCACATGGGCCAGGCCCCGGTTCTCGTGCCGACCGGTACGAGCTGCGCCGAAGCATTGGGCCGCATCGCTTCGGAGCGCGCCTCCAGCGTCGTGGTGGTGCAGCCCAACGGCCGGCCGCTGGGGATCGTCACGGAGAGCGACGTCAGCCGCCGCATCGCCTTCCGTGCCGATGCCGCGGCGCCGATCGAAGACTTCATGTCGGCGCCCGTCGAAACCATCCGC
This sequence comes from Rhodospirillaceae bacterium, assembly GCA_002690215.1. Lineage (GTDB taxonomy): Bacteria > Pseudomonadota > Alphaproteobacteria > UBA2966 > UBA2966. The sequence goes on from NZDS01000142.1 coordinate 2,618, forward strand.
GACGATGACTACCTCTACCATGCCATTGCTCGCATGCGGTCCAATGGGCTGCGCCACATGCCCGTGATTGGCGGGGCCGGTGCGGTGGTTGGAGTCCTCGAATTGCATCGGGCTTTGGCTGCCGCCCTGGGACCGGTGTTGGGCCGTATCGACGATCTAAGCCACGAGGAAACCCGGTCCGGCATCGCCGAGGTCAAGGCAGCCGAGGTCGAGGTGGCAGCCGAATTGCTGGCCGAAAGCGTGCCGGCCAACGAGATTCTGAGCCTTCTGACGCACGTCAACAATGATATCTATCGCCGGCTCTGCGAGCTTTGCCAACGCGAAATGCGTGACCAAGGGTGGGGGCAAGCACCGCTCGACTTTGCCGTCATCGTCATGGGGTCGGCCGGGCGCGGCGAGAGCTTCCTCAACCCGGATCAGGACAACGGTTTCATCCTGGAGGATTATCCCGACCACGAACACGACAGCATCGACGCTTACTTTTTGGAGTTGGCCGATCGCTTGACCGGAGCCTTGAACAAGATTGGCATCCCGCTTTGCCGGGGCAACGTCATGGCCAGCAACCCGCTTTGGCGCAAAAGCATCAGCCAATGGTGCGGGCAAATCGACTACTGGGTGCGCAAACGCAACGACGTCACGTTGCGGCTTTCAGACATCTTTTTCGATTTTCGTGCTGCCGTGGGCAACCCGGCCTTGGCCCAGCGCTTGCGCGAACACATTGCCCGAAACCTCAAGGGCAATACACCGTTCCTGCAGGCCGTCTACCGCTCGGACGCCGAGCACAAAGTGGCGCTGGGGCTGTTTGGCCGCCTGATAACCGATAGCCAGGACGAGATCCATCGCGGTGAGCTCAACCTCAAGATTACGGGTACGCTGCCGCTGGTGGAGGCCATCCGTGCGCTCAGCCTGGGCCATGGCGTAACCTCGGTGGGCACGCTCGAGCGCATCAATGAGCTACATCAGGCCGGCGTTCTCGATGCCAACGAGCAGGACTATCTGAGCGGTGCTTTTCAGCACATCAGTTTCCTGCTGCTGCGCCAGCAATTGGCTGATTTCGCCGCCGGCAGACCGGTCGGCAACCACCTGCCGCCTGATCGCCTGTCGCAGCGCGAGCGTGACATGCTGGTCGATTCCTTCAAGGCCGTGGCGGCGCTCCGCGGACGTATGCGAACCGAACTGACGGGCGAGATCTTTTGACCCCAAAAAAGGGCCGGAGCGGGGAATCAGGAGCGGGCCTCTGCCAGGCGCTCGGCGTAGGGGATGGTGAAGCAGAAGGTTGCGCCCTCGCCAGGGGTGCTTTCGGCCCAGATGCGGCCACCGAAGTACTCGACGATCTCGCGGCAAATGGTCAAGCCCAGGCCGCTGCCCATGGACTGCTCGGTCAGGGTGTCGCCGGCCTGGCGGAATTTCTCGAAAATCAGTGTCAGATCTTGCTTCTCGATGCCGGGACCGTTGTCTTGCACCGCCACCTTGAGACCGGTGCGCTCCGCCTCCAGGCCCACCGCCACCCGGCCGCCGTCAGAGGGTGCGAATTTGGCGGCGTTCGACAGCAGGTTTATCAGTACCTGCATGACGCGGTCGCGATCGATCAGCACCGGGGGCGCGCTGTCGGGCATCTCGACCTCGAGTACCACCGCACGTTCGACGAAAAGCTGACCGGTTGCCGCCAGGGCGTCGCGCAGGACCGTGGCAAGGTCGAACTCTTCGAGCCGCCAGTCGGCTTCGTCGGCCTCCAGCCTGGCCAGGTCCAGGACTTCGTTGATGAGCCGGGTCAGGCGCTCGGTCTCGCCGACGATGATGCCGAGGAACTCTCCTCTCTGCGTCGTTTCGATATCGGGATTGTCGTAGAGGATTTCGGAAAACGAGCGGATGGAAGTCAGCGGAGTGCGCAGCTCATGGGTCACGGCCGAGAGGAAATTGTCTTTCATGCGGTCAAGCTCGGTCAGCCGTTGGTTGGCCTCGCGCAATTCCGCGGTAGCCCTTTCGAGCTGCGCCGATTTGAGCTCGAGCTGGCGGCTGTGTTCGATCACCTGCGAGGTTTCCGTGAGGATCTCCATGACCTCGCCGATGCCCAATGGTTCCTCCTTGACCACCGAAGAAACCATGACCCGAGCCGAAGCGGCACCGATCGATCCGGCCAGCAGGCGCTCGGCGAAATTGACCAGTCCCGGGCTGGCTTCCTCCATGCCGGCCAATTCAATGCCCCGGGCCTCGGCATATTCTGCGAACTGGCTGTCGGCCCGGCGGCGGCCGACGAAGCGGGCGACTAGGGCGCGCAGATCGGGCAGGCTGGCGGTGCCGCGCCAGAATTGCGGCCCCGTTACCTCGCCGGAGTAGCGGAAGACGTCGACAAACAGCGCTGCCTGGGTGCGTTCCAGCGCCGTCTGGCGGTCGGCCAAGGAGACGCCGACGAAAAGGCCGACGTTGGTCAGCAGGCTCCAGAACACCGAGTGGCTGTAGATGTCGAAACCGCTGAGGCCGAACATCTCATAGGGCCGCAACAGCGTCAGCCCGAAGGGGCCGAGATCGATGAAGCTTTCCGGCAACCAGCCCGACAGGGTGAACGAGGGCAGCACCAAGGTGTAGGCCCAGACGGCAAAACCGCCGCTGAGGCCGGCCAGGGCACCGCGCCGGCTGCCGCCGGTCCAATAAAGACCACCAAGGATCACCGGCGCAAACTGGGCCGCCGCGGCAAACGACACCAGGCCGATGGCGACCAGGGCGTATGATTCGCCGACCAAACGGTAGTAGCTGTAACCCAACAGCAGGATCGCCACGATGGCGCTGCGCCGGATACCCAGCAGCAGCGAGCGTACACGGATGCGATCGATGATGCCCAGGCCCCGAAAGCGCAACACCAGCGGCATCACCAGATCGTTGCAGACCATGGTGCTGAGCGCGATGGTGGCAACGATGACCATGGCTGTGGCTGCCGACAGCCCGCCGATGAAGACCAGCAGCGCCAATCCCTCGCGGCGCTCCGCCATGGGCAAAGTCAGGACGAAAGTATCGGCATCGACGCTGCCGTCGGGAAAGTGCAGCAGGCCGCCGAAGGCGATGGGCAGCACGAAGACGTTGATGGCCAGCAGATAGAGCGGAAACAGCCAAGTCGCCGTACGCAGATGGTCCTCGCTCTTGTTTTCAATAACCGTGACCTGGAACTGGCGCGGCAGAAACATGATGGCCATCATCGAAAGCAGCATCAGCGAGGCCCAGGAGCCGTAGCCCAGATTGTCGCCACCCAGAGTGAACAGGTGGGCCAGGTCGGGCAGCTCATGGGCGCGTTGGAAGATGTCGCCAAAGCCATCGTAAAGACCGTAGGTGACGAAAATGCCGACCGCTAGAAAGGCCACCAGTTTGACTACCGATTCGAAAGCCACGGCTGCCACCATGCCCTCGTGGTGCTCGGTGGCGTCGATGCTGCGGGTGCCGAAAAGAATGGTGAAGGCGGCCAGCATCAGGGCCACGTAGAAGGCGGTATCGCTGACGAAGGAGACGGCACCCAGTTCCGACGGCATGATGATGTCTGGGTACTGCAACAGTATCGTAAAGCTGGTCGAGATGGCTTTTAGCTGCAACGAGATGTAGGGCATGATGCCGACCACCGCGATCACCGTGACCAGCCCGCCCAGCACCGGGTCCTTGCCGTAGCGAGAGGATACGAAGTCGGCGATGGTGGTAATGCGGTGCGCCTTGCTGATGCGGATGATCTTGCGCAGCACGAACCACCACAGTACCGCCATCAGGGTGGGGCCAAGGTAGATGGGCAGGAAACCGACGCCCGAGGTGGCCGCACGGCCGACGCTGCCATAGAAGGTCCAGGCAGTGCAGTAGACGGCGATCGAGAGCGTATAGATGTAGGGATTGGCGATCAGGCTGTTGCCTGAACGGGCGCGGCGGTCGCCCCAGGCGGCGATGGCGAAAAGAACGCCCAGATAGGCTAGCGCCACGATCAGGATGACCCATCCCTGAAGCATGGTAGCGTCTCCGCCGCTACCGGCGATCCACGGGACCGGCGCCCGAGCGGCCCCGTCGCATCAGCAACGCCACCAAAACAATGACTGCCAACCACGTGACGAAAACGTAGGCGTAAAGAAGCGGCAGGCCGAACACCCGCCCGCCGGTGCTGAACAGCGAGAGCAGAGGATAGTTGAGGGCCAAAACCCCCAACACGAAGATCATGATGCTGCGCTCCCTGAGGGCATCCGGTCCAGTCATGCTAAAACTCCCGCTGCATCTGGCGCACCTTGACGATGCTGTCGCCGGCTTCGATTGCCTGGGCCAGCGTCGTCACCCCGGAGGCTTCCAAGAGGTCGAGCAGGCGCACGAAAATCTGGGCCGTGGCGATGGCGTCGCCCAGCGCGGTGTGGCGGTCTTGAACTGTAACGCCCAGGCGATGGGCTATGGCATCGAGGCTGTGTTCGGGTAGCTGGCGGTGCAGGTAGGCCGAAAGCAGCAACGTATCCAGCACGGGGTTTTCGAACCGGACTCCAGCACTCGATTCCTTGAGTTGCAGGAATTTGAGATCAAAGGCGGCGTTGTGGGCCACCAATACGGCGTCTTGGGCGAAGGCATGAAATTGGGGCAATACCACCGAAAGCGGCGGCATGTCGGCGACCATGTCATCGTCGATGCCGTGAAAGCGCAGCGAAGCCTGAGGGATCGGGCGGCCGGGATTGACCAGCCGCTCGAAGGTCTCGCCGGTGATCAGGCGACCGTTGACCACCCTGACCCCGGCGATGGAGACGATTTCGTCGCCCTGGGAGGGTTTAAGGCCGGTGGTTTCGGTATCGAAGACGACGTAGATCAGCGAGCGTAGCGAGCGCGATCGATCGGCATCGTGTAGCGGCCGGTGCAGCAACTCGAAATCGTAGAATTCGGGGCGATCAGGCAGGGGCTCGACCGGCGCGACGGTCTCGCCGGTGTGGCCGGTCTGGCTGGCAGCGCTCACGGGCAGGCGCAGGATCGCTCGGCCGTGCCTCCGCGCTTCGCTCCATATTTCGCTGGCTCCATTCCGCTTCAAGGTATCACCGAGCGTCGGGCCACCTGGCGCAAACTCGGGCTGCTGATCCATCCAGTCCTCGATCTCTCTGCCGCTCAGAGGCTCACCCTGCCAATGGATGTCGAGGAAGCAATGCCTGCCCTCGGCTGTGGCCTCCAGGTCGAAGGCGTCGCAGGCGCGAATTTCCTGAATGCGCCGAACCAGGAATTCAAGCGCCAGCATCAGGGCATGGCTGTCGGCAGAGAGCCATTGGGGGGCGCCAATCATGGTAGCTTTCGGGCCGCCGTTTTCAGTCAGCCTGGCGATGACGCCCTCCAACAAATCCGTCGAACGGACCTCGGTCAGCGGCCAGGGCCTGCGGGCCAGCGCCTCGAAGCGGCCGGCAGCCGCCTCGAGCCGGTTGCTCATGTCATTGCTTTCCTCGAGGATCACGCGCTCGAAAGCGGCCCGCTGCGCTGTCGGCATTTCGGGGAAATCGGCTACGCTCTCGGCTGCTGCGCGCAAGTTGGCAAGCGGCCGGCGCAATCCCTCGGTGGCCGAGCGCAACACTTCGTCCAACCGTCCCTGGCGGGCCACCTCGTCGGTGACGTCGGTAATGCTGACGACAAAGCCGCCGGACTCGCCGCCGGCGCCGCTGGGCGGTACCAGGCTCAGACGGCCTTCGAGCAGGTGACCACCCCGGATGGTACCGCAGACAAAAGCAGCGCTCACCTCCGGCCGAGCAGCCGATGCCTCCGACGTCTTCGGTCGATGGTCGAGGCGCCGGCGGGCATGCTCTATGGGTTCGCGGCTGAGCAGGCCATAGAGTGAACGGCCAAGGCCGATCTCGCCGGCTGGCCGCAGCAGGCGGGCGGCCGATTGATTGTAGAGCAGGATGCGGCCCTCGCGCGAACACACCAGCACGCCCTCGCCCAGGTCGATGAGGATTGCCTCCAGCCGCGCCTTGTCGGATTCGCTGCGGGCCGCCGCCGCCGCGACAGCTTGCAGCAATTCGGTTCGGGCGGTCTGAAGTTCACTTCCGAGGTCGTTGATGCCCTGACCCAGCCGGTCCAGGAAAGGCGGTGGCTCCTCGATACGATGTCCGGGGTTGGCGTGAAGCATCAGTTCGATGGAGCGCTGGAAAGCTGCCAACGGTCCCACCAGATAGATGTCCAGCACCCCCCAGGCCAGCGCCAGCAGCCCGACGAAAACGATGGCCAGGGCAGCTGCATAAAGAACCAGGCCCTCGGGGCGCTGTCCGGTGAGCCACACCAAGAGTGCGAAAGCAACGGCGGCGAGCAACGCCAAGGCCAGGAACAGCAACCAGAATTTTAGTCGGTCAGCCATGACCGGAGGGCGTCACGTTTGATCGCCGAGTAGCACCTTGACTTTGCTGACCACATCGCGCGTCGAGAACGGTTTGGTGATGTAGTCGTCGGCTCCCAGCGCCAGCCCTTTTTCTCGTTCCACCTCGCGGCCCTTGGCGGTCAACATGATGACGCGAATACCCTGCCAGTCCGGATTGGCTCGAATGGCCTGGCAAACGTCGTAGCCGTTGCGCTTCGGCATCATCACGTCGAGCAGCACGAGATCAGGGATTTCGCTCTCGATGGCCGCCATCGCTTCCTCGCCGTCGCCGGCGACACGCACTCCGTAGCCCGCCTGCTCCATGATGAATTTGAGCGAGAGCACGATATTGGTCTCGTCATCAGCGATGAGGACCGACTTAGCCATTTGCCTCCCGGCCTGCTGGGGCCGTTTTTGGCGCACCTGGTTAATACGCTCATATCGTTGGCATGATTATAGGCTGTCGGGAGCTTCCAGCATATCCCAAGCTGCGGGCTGAGTTCGGCGGCTTTGGCTCGCCGTGGCAGGTCGGATTGGAGGGAGCGATTCGGCTACGACGGCATCTTGGTAAAACGGTAAGACCTTATTTGCCTCAATTTTGCTTACTCTCTCCCCTAGATAACCCACAATAGAATCACGATGATGCGGGCCGCCTTATTGAAATGCTTAATCCCGCAAGGCTCTCCACCTGCCAAACGGCATTGCCCCTCAGGAATCCTTCGCCTTCTCCGGGTTGCTGGCCTGCTGTTCGGCCGTGCGAAGCTCGCTGGTGGTGAGGTTTGCGGCCAGGCGTTGACGCAGGTTTTCGATGCGTTGGCCGAGCTTGCCCGCAGTCCCAACATTCTTGGCCTGGCCGGCGCGCAGCAGCCAGGCGTAGGCGGTGATCCGATCGTGTTCGATGAGCTGGCGCGCCAGGGCGTACTGCGAGCGCACATAGCCCTGGGCCGCGGCGCGTGCAAACCAACGCTGGGCCAAGCCGGCGTCGCGAGCAACGCCGCGGCCGCGCCGATAGGAGAGCGCCAGGTTATGCTGGGCCGGGGCCAGTCCTTGCAGGGCCGCCTTGCGGTACCAGCCGGCGGCCTGGACCGGGTCGCGGGCAAGACCGCGGCCGCGGGCCAGCATGAGGCCCAGCGACAGTTGTGACCGGGCATGGCCTTTTTCGGCGGCGCTGCGGTACCAGCGTGCGGCTTGCGTTGTGTCCACGGCCACACCGCGACCCTTGGCGTAGGCCCGGGCCAGGCTGTATTGGGCTTTGAGGTTGCCGCCTGCAGCGGCGCGGCCGAACCACATTGCGGCCCGTTCCAGATCCTGTTTCACGCCACGTCCGCGGCGATACATTGTGGCGAGATTGTATTGGGCCTTGGCGTAGCCGCTTTCGGCGGCTCGGCGGTAGAGGTTGACGGCCCGGGCTGGGTCGGCCGTAACGCCCCGGCCGTGGGCCCAGATCACCCCCAGGTTGGTTTGGGCCCGGCTGTCGCCCTCGATCGCCAAGGGCCGCCAGAGTTGCCGTGCCGTGGCGAAGTCACCGGCACGATAGGCGCGCAAGCCGTCGCGGAAGGCGCCAGCCTGGGTCGGCAGGGCGGTGAACAGAAGTCCAATTGTTAAGACTATTATCGAGGGGACGGCGAGGCGGCGCGACATGGGGATCTCCGGGACAAGGGGTTTTGCCCTCACAGCGCAAACCATGTGCCACCCACCTGCACCTGGCGTGAATTCAATTAATCACATTATTTCAAAGGTTTGATGTGTCCGCTCCGATGAACGGGCGGAGGTATTCGAGGAATTTGGGACACTTTCGCGCCCATATTGTGGGAATTCCGTGCCAATTTGGCACGGAATTCATAATGCTCTAACCCGCAATCAGTCCCGCAGCTTCGATACCGGCGATGGCGCATTCTTCGTCGAGATCCGAGGTGTCCCCGCTGATGCCGACGGCGCCGCAAATCTCGCCCTCGGCCACCTCACGAATCAGAACACCACCCGGAACCGGCACCAACCGCCCGCCCGAGGCGGCAACGGCGGCGGCAATGAAGCTGGGTCGTTCGGCCGCCACTTCGCCCAGTTGACGGGAGTTCTGGCCCATGCCCAGCGCTCCCCAGGCCTTGCCCATGGCGATTTCCGGACGCAGCAGGCTGGAGCCGTCCTGGCGCTTTAATGCTTTCAACTGGCCGCCTTGGTCGAGGATCGCGACGGTAAGTGGTTTTGCATTCAATTCCAATCCCTTAGCAAATGATGCTTCGATAATAGTTGAAGCTTGTTCGAGGCTTGGGCGGATCATTTTTCGCTCCCTTGATTTTGGGGTTTTGCCGAAAGGGCCGTATCCGGTATTAGTCGGTACACTTGGGCATAGCACATATCGGAGGCATGGCAACTATGAGCGAACTTTGGCAGCTTTCGGCGCGTGAGGCGGTGGCGCTATTGCGTCGCGGGGAGGTCACACCGGGCGAATTGGTCGAGGTGGCGCTGGCCCGCATCGAGGCCACCGATGGCGCTCTCAACGCTTTACCTACGCTATGCCCGGAGCGCGCCCGTCAGGCGCCGCTCCAGAACGCCGCCGAGAAAGGCGAGGAGCCGGGCTGGCTGGCCGGATTGCCTCTGGCCATCAAGGATCTGGTCGAGGTGGCCGGGGTGCGTACGACCTTCGCCTCGCCCATCCACGCCGACAACGTGCCCCAAGAATCCAACATTCTGGTCGAGCGCCTGGAGGCCAACGGTGCGGGCGTGCTGGCCAAATCCAACACCCCCGAATTCGGTGCCGGGGCCCAGACCTTCAACGAGGTTTTCGGCACCACGACCAACCCCTGGAACACGGCGCTGACCTGCGGCGGCTCCTCGGGCGGCTCTGCGGCCGCCCTGGCGGCCGGTCAGGTCTGGCTGGCCAGCGGCTCGGACCTGGGCGGTTCGCTGCGCATACCGGCGGCCTTCTGCGGCGTCGTGGGCTTTCGCCCAAGTCCCGGCCGGGTGGCCCGCCATCCCGCCACGTCGCCCTTTGCCGGCCTCGCCGTCGAGGGGCCCATGGGCCGCACGGTGGGCGATACGGCGCTGATGCTTGACGCCATGGTCGGCCAGCATGTGCGCGATCCGATTTCGCTGCCCATCCCCGCTCGCTCCTTCCAGAGCGCCGTCGACGAGCCCCAAGCGCCGCTCCGCGTGGCCTTCAGTCGCGATCTCGGCCTGGGCCCGGTGGAGCCCGAGATCGCCGATATTTGTGCTGCCGCGGCGGTCCGCTTCGAGGAACTTGGCGCCACCGTCGAGGAAGCCACGCCCGACTTCACCGACGCCATAGAATGCTTCCACGTGCTTCGGGCGGCGCATATGGTCACCGCCTTCGATGAACTGCTGGCGGAGAAGCGAGAGTTCATCAAGCCCGATCTGGTGTGGAACATCGAACAGGGCCTGGCCCTCGATGCCGTCGCCATCGGCCGGGCCGAACGTGTTCGCGCGGCGCTTTACCATCGGGTGGTGGATTTCTTCGAGCATTACGATCTTCTGCTCTCGCCAGCCGTCATCGTGCCGCCCTTCAGTCACGAGCAGCGCTACGTCGAAGAGGTCGCCGGCCAACGCTACGACAACTACCTCGACTGGCTCTACCTCACGTTTGTCGTCACTCTGACGGCTTGTCCGGCGCTGTCGCTGCCCTGTGGCTTCAGCCAGGGTGAGTTGCCGGTGGGATTGCAGATGATCGGGCCGCCACGCGGCGACCACGCGCTACTATCGGCGGCCACACTAGCGGAAGAAATGTTCGGGATTGCGGGCCGGCTGCCTATTGATCCCAGAATTTAGCGCTGTCGCCGGTGCTTGTAGTCATTCCCGCGAAAGCGGGAACCCAGGTTTTGTGCTTTTTTCCCGCCGTTCTGCGTCTGAAATCTTCGAAAAAATCCAAACAAACCTGGATCCCCGCTTTCGCGAGGATGACGCATGCGCGTCAGTGCATGGTGCCTTCGCCGGGCTCGGCCTCTTCGATCTCGGGTGACTCGGCGCTGGGGCCGGAATGGTGGTGGAACAGCCGCCAGACACCGCGCTCCTGGACGAATAAGTTGCTGGCGGCCAGTAGGTTCTCGCCGATCACTTCGTTGCAAGTGACGAGTGCCATGGGCGACACCGGCAGGAAGAGTTGGACCCGGGCATTGAAGGCCATCACCGCCGGTGCTTCGGGATGGCTCAGGATGGCGCGCCAGCTCTCCATCACCGCCTCGCGCCCAATCAAGGAATTCCAGCCCGGATGCACGCAACTGACTTCCACGGTCTCGGCCCACAGCCCGTCCATGGCCTCGGCGTCGCCCTCGGCAAAGGCTTGGTAGAAAGCCTCGTTGGCGAACAGCACGGCTGGGCTCTCGGTCATAGGTCATTAGACGACGCGTAAGACGCCCCGGCAAGGGGTGGTTGTCGCAGCAAACAGGGACGTGTTTTCCCTATCGTCGCCGGCCGAGTCTTGCTCGGTGATAGTCGAGCAAGTCGGCGAGCGTTTGTTCCAACGCGATCTCGGGCTGCCAGCCGGTAGCGGTCTTGAAGGAAGAGCAGTCGGGGATTTGCAGAGTGACGTCGGAGGGCCGCAGGAGCGCCGGATCGAGGACGTGTTCGATGGGCACGGTCGCCAGGCCCTTGAGCATTTCCAACATCTCGCCGATCGTCATGGTGCGCTCGCCACCGATGTTGTAGACGGTGCCGGACGGGCATTTCTCCAGCAGCAGCCAGTAGCCGCGCACGGCGTCGCGCACATCGGCAAAGGTGCGCACGCTGTCGAGGTTGCCGACCCTGACGGGGTCGTCGCGCAGCCCGGCCTCGATCTCGGCGATCTGCAAGGCAAAAGCGCTTTCGGCAAAAACGTCGCCGCGCCGCGGCCCGGTGTGGGTGAACATGCGGGTGCGTAAGGTGCGCATGCCGTAGGACAAAAAGTATTGCTGAGCAATCATGTCCTCGCCGACCTTGGAGACGGCGTAGGGACTGGCCGGGCGCAGGGGATTGGTCTCGCGGATCGGCAGCTCGTCCTCGAGCACCTGGCCGTAGACTTCGGACGACGAGCAGATGTGGATCAGGGGATCGAGGCCCGAAAGCCTTACCGCATCCAGGAGGTTCGTGGTGCCGATGACGTTGGTATTGAGAGTGTCGGCGGCGCTGTCGAAGCTGACCTGAACATAGGACTGGGCGGCCAGGTGGAAGATGCGTTCGGGCTTGAGTTCGCCCAGCAGTTTGCTCAGCGAAAAGAGATCGCGCAGCTCGGCGTAGTTCAGCGTCACCCGGTCGAGCACGTCTTCGAGGTTGTCGAGCGGGCTGCGCCAGCGTACCAGGCCGTGGACCTCGACGTCCGGGTGGTTGGCCAGCACGTATTCGGCCAAGTGGCTGCCGACCATGCCTGTTATGCCGGTGATGAGTGTCTAACGTCAGCGCCCTTGGGACACATTGAGGTAATTGCGTAACGGAGGATTTCTGGCTCATCGTATTGACCGAAGGGAACGAAGATGAGGCAGA
>NZDS01000143.1 GCA_002690215.1 Rhodospirillaceae bacterium
ATGACTCGATCTGCCCCGATCGCCAAGACGACCAATAGAGCGGCCATCATGAGAAAGCCACCGGCCAGCAGGCGTCCCGTTGTTAGCTGAGGCATCATCGGCGTGGGTTTCTCCGCAAGAGATCGATCTTTTGATACCAGGAACGAAACCACCACACGAAAGGATATCGGAAATTATAGTCGGGATTTAGGGGATCGGGCGTAGTTTCCCCGCTGTTCAGCCAACCTTGGATTCAGGGGCGTCCTCGTCAGTCGGCCGATGTCCGCACAGGGTCTTGGCTGTGCGAAAACGCCGTAAGCCCTCGACCGCGCGCAACAATAGGAAAGATAATTCGGCCACGGCATATCTATCATGCGCAAGTGTGGTGCTGCGCGAATCAATCTTGCGCCCGAACGACTCGCTAGAGGTTTTCACACAGCCTGGGTCATTTCCGAACTTTTTCATGCTCACTGCCGGAGGACCGGTTGTGGGCAGTTAGCAGACGTTCAAAAACCGACTGCCGCAATCGTAGCGTCCACGCCCTAATCGTCACGCTCTTCCAGCCAGGTCATCTGGATGGCTTCGAGGGTTTTTTCGCTCGACGCCTCGGGATCGTCGTCGAAGCCCGGTAGCTCGCAAACCCAGCGGTGCAGGTCGGTGAAGCGGACGCTGAGGATTTCGACCTCTGGATAGGTGTCCTCCAACGCAATGGCGATGTCTTGCACGTCTGTCCACTTGAAGGGTCTCATGATGCCCTCCCCTTAGCCGTTCAGTCGCTGTCGACCATCATGTTGCGGGTGGCCGCCGGCAGTGTGACGACCAAACCGTCGAGTTCCTGATTCATGATGATCTGGCAGCCCAGCCGCGAGGTGTGAGTCAGGCCGAAAGCCAGATCCAGCATGTCCTCTTCGTCCTCGCTGGCCTCGGGCAGCAGGTCGAAGTGTTTGTCATCAACGATAACGTGGCAGGTCGAACAGGCCAGCGAGCCCTCGCAAGCACCTTCGAGATCGATATCGTTCTTGTGCGCAAGTTCCAGCACGCTGAGCCCCTCCGGGGCATCGACTTCGAGACGGCCGCCATCGGGCTTGATAAAAGTCATCTTGGGCATATGAATTCTTTCTCGTTAACTGAACAAAGAATGTCTAAGAACCGTCATCCAATTCTTCCACGGCCACGCCTTGCAGGGCGCCGCGGATGCCGCGGTCCATGCGGCGTTCAGCAAAGGCCTCGCTGGCCCGGTTGAGTTCGGCAATGGCGGCGTGGATGACATCACGGTCTTCGCCTGTCATGGCCTCGCTGAGCGCCTCGGCATGGCGCTCAACTTCGGCCCGTTCAGCTTCGGTTAATAGATCGCCGTCGGATTCCAAGGCCGACTTCAACGAGATCAGCATGCGGTCGCCTTCGACCCTGGCCTCGCGCAGCATGCGGGCAAGCATGTCTTCCTGGGCGAACTGCATGCTCTCGCGCAGCATGCGGGCCATTTCTTCCTCGTCGAGGCCGTAGCTCGGTTTGACCGCAACTTCCTGGGCCAGACCTGTGGTTTCCTCCTGGGCACTGACAGTGAGCAGGCCGTCGGCGTCGACGGCGAAGGTGACGCGGATGCGGGCGGCGCCGGCGGTCATGGGAGGAATGCCGTGAAGCTCGAAGCGGGCCAGCGAGCGGCACTGATCGACAAGTTCGCGCTCGCCCTGGACGACATGCACCATCATTGCCGACTGGCCGTCCTGGTAGGTCGTGAAGTCCTGGGCCCGGGCCACCGGGATGGGGGTGTTGCGCGGGATCACCTTTTCCACCAGATCGCCCATGGTCTCGATGCCCAGGCTGAGTGGCGTGACGTCGAGCAGCAAGGTCTCGGAGCCTTGGGTAAGAGCCTCCGCCTGTAGCGCAGCGCCCAGCGCCACCACTTCGTCGGGATTGATGTCGTCCAGCGGTTGGCGGCCGAAGAACTCGCCTACCCGGCGGCGCACCAGCGGCACCCGGGTGGAGCCTCCGACCAACACCACGCCCTTGACCGCGTCTGCCGCCACGCCGGCTTCGGCCAGGACTTCGCCGCAGATGGCGACAGTTCGTTCAACAAGATCGGCGATCAGGCTTTCGAGGACCGCCACGTCGAGGGTATGCTCGCTGCCGCTGCCGGCCACTTCGAGGCGCCAGGAACCGGTATCCGTACGGCTCAGGCATTCCTTGGCCAGGCGCGCCGTGGCCAGCGCTGTACGCGCCTCGGAGGCGTCCCGGGGCGCGGCGCCGGCGGAGCGCTGGCCGAGGAAGTGATCGACGATGGCGTGGTCGAAATCATCACCGCCGAGCTGCGCATCGCCGCCCGTGGCCAGGACCTGGAAAACTCCCATCTCGAGCCGCAACAGCGAAATATCGAAGGTCCCGCCACCCAGGTCGTAGATGGCGTAAAGCCCCTCTACCCCCTTGTCGAGGCCGTAAGCCAGAGCCGCTGCCGTCGGTTCGTTGATCAGACGCAGCACCTCCAGCCCGGCCAGCCTGGCGGCATCCTTGGTGGCAGCCCGGGCGGCATCGTCGAAATAGGCCGGCACCGTGATCACCGCCTTGTCTACGGCCGTGCCCAAGGCCTGTTCGGCACGGGCCTTAAGGGCGCGCAGGATGTCGGCCGAGATTTCCACCGGCGTCAGGTGGCGCTCGCCCACACGCAGCCGCGCCATGCCGCCATCGGCGGCCTCGCTATCGATGTCGTAAGGCAGTATGCCGGCCACCGACTTGATGTCTTCGACGCCGCGTCCCATCAGCCGCTTGATCGAGGTGACGACGTTTTGTGGGTTGTCCAGAAGCGTCCGCCGCGCGGCCTCGCCGACTGTTACCCCTTTTTCCCCTTTTACCCCTTTTACCCCTGTGGCACCGTCGGCCCCATAGGCCACCACCGAAGGCACCAGGCCGACACCATCGGCATCGGTGATGATCTCGGGCCGATTGTCGGCGGCCACGGCGACCAGAGAGTTGGTGGTGCCGAGATCGATGCCGACGGCGGCGTTGCTCTCGGCGTGAGGCAGCGGGGTCTCGCCGGGTTCGTGAATTTGCAGCAACTCGACCATCAGGAGACCATCAAAGGGCTATCGAACCAGTTTCCCTCACGTCCGGGCCAGCTCGCCCTTGCGGCGACGGATTTCCTCGCCCAGCTTGGCGAGAAAGCGCAGCCGCAGGCAGTGCCGCTGGGCGGCCGCGAGGTCATCGTCGGCGAAGGCCTGTGAGATTTTTTCTATGCAGCCGTCGCAAGCCTGGCGGCTTTGCGCGTCTATGGCCTCGACATCCTCCGAGTTTGCCGCTCCCGCCAAGGCCTCACGGGCCTCCATTGCCTCCATCAGAAGTTCCGGGTCGCGATTGGCGGCGCCTTCGTCTTCGAGCGGTGCCCCCTTCAGGGCCAGCAGCGACTCGGCCCGGCTGAGCGGCGCCATGAGAATGCCATAGGCCTCGTTGAGATCGGTGGCGTGCTGCAGGGAAAGCTGCTTCTCGCGGGCCGGCCGGGTGGCGAAGCGGTCGGGGTGGAAATGGCGCTGAAAGGAAAAATAATTGCGCTCGACCTGATCGGTATCGAGGTCGAATGACTGGGACAGGCCGAGGCGGGAAAAATGATCGACAGGTCGGGGCGGCTGGATGGTGCCGCAGCCGTGGCAAAACGAGGCGCGCTGGTCGACCGAGCCGTGGCATGACCAACAAGGTGCCAAATCGGCGGCGGGGCCGCCTTTTTGTTGCTCTTCCGTCACTGGGGTGCATTCCCTGGCCGAAATCGGGGGGCCCAAGCCCCCCGAACAGGCATCACTACAAAAAAATTTCTAGACGTGGAAGGATTCGCCGCAGCCGCAGCGACCTTTTTCGTTGGGATTGTTGAAGACGAAGCCGCTTTGCAGCTTTTCACTGACAAAATCCATCTCGGTGCCGATAACGAACATCACCGCCTTGGGATCGACGAAAACCGTAACGCCATTGTCCTCGACCACCTCGTCGAACTCACCCTGCTCGTCGGCATATTCGAGGGTATAGGAAAGGCCCGAACAACCCGCCGTGCGGACACCGATGCGCACATTGCCGGTCGCCTTTTCGCGCTTGCTCAGCAGCGCCCTGACCTGGTCGGCAGCCGCATCCGTGATCGTCATTACCTGTGGCATGGCATCATCTCCAACCAAATACTTTCATTTCCTCAGGCACTATCCCTAATGTCATCATTGTCATCGTCCGCGTCAATACCGCGCTTGTCGCGATAATCCTGGACGGCAGCCTTGATGGCGTCCTCGGCCAGCACCGAACAGTGGATCTTGACCGGCGGCAGGGCCAAGTGAGAGGCGATGTCCGTGTTCTTGATCGAAGCGGCCTCGTCCAGAGTCTTGCCCTTGACCCACTCGGTAACCAGGCTTGAAGACGCTATGGCCGAGCCGCAGCCGAAGGTCTTGAATTTGGCGTCCTCGATAATGCCGTCTTCGGCGACCTGGATCTGCAGGCGCATGACATCGCCGCAGGCCGGGGCGCCGACCAGGCCGGTACCGATCCCGGCATCGTCCTTGTCGAGGGTGCCGATGTTGCGTGGGTTTTCGTAGTGGTCGATGAGTTCGTCGCTGTACGCCATTGTACCGTTCTCCAAATCCTAATGGTCCGACCATTCGATGGTCTTGAGGTCGATGCCCTGCTGGGCCATTTCCCAAAGCGGGCTCATGTCCCGGAGTTTCTTGACGCGGTTGACAACCGTGGTCACGGCATAATCGATTTCGGCCTCGCTGGTGAAGCGACCGATGCCGAAACGGATCGAGGTGTGGGCCAACTCGTCCTCGACGCCAAGTGCCCGCAACACGTAGCTCGGCTCGAGCGAGGCCGAGGTGCAGGCCGAACCCGAGGATACCGCCAGGTCGGGCATGCCCATCATCAGCGATTCGCCCTCGACATAGGCAAAGCTGAGGTTGATGTTGCCGGGAAAGCGCTGTTCCCGATCACCGTTGAGGAAGATATCCGGCAAGGTGTCGGCGATGCCTTCATAGAAACGGTCGGAAAGATAACGGATGCGTTCGGCCTCGGCCGCCATCTCACGCTCGGCGATGTTTGCTGCCTCGCCCAGGCCGACACAAAGCATCGGCGCCAGAGTACCGGAACGCATGCCGCGTTCCTGGCCGCCACCGTTGATAAGAGGGCGTAGGCGAACCCTGGGTTTGCGCCGCACGTAAAGCACACCGATGCCCTTTGGGCCGTAGATCTTGTGGCCCGAGATGCTCATCAGGTCGATGTTCATGTCCTGCACGTCGAGCGGAATCTTGCCTGCGCCCTGGGCCGCATCGGTGTGGAAGAAGGCGCCCTTCTCACGGCACAGCCGACCGATTTCGGCCAGCGGCTGGATAACGCCGATCTCGTTGTTCACCGCCATTACCGAAACCAGCACCGTACGCTCGGTGATGGCCGCCGCCAGTTCGTCGAGATCCACCAAACCGTTCTCAGCCACCGGCAAATAGGTGACCGAGATGCCGTCGTCCTGTTCCAAGTGGCGGCAGGTATCGAGCACGCACTTGTGCTCGGTGGTTACGGTGACGATGTGGTCGCGGCGGTCACGGTAAAACCGCGCCACGCCCTGCAGCGCCAGATTGTTGGATTCGGTGGCACCCGAGGTGAAGACGATCTCCTTGGGATTGGCGCCGATCAGGCTGGCGACCTGGGCCCGGGCGGTCTCTACGGCCTCCTCGGCTTCCCAACCGAAGGAGTGGCTGCGTGAGTGCGGGTTGCCGAACTTGTCGCCAAGAAAAGGCATCATGGCGTCGAGCACCCGCGGATCCAAAGGCGTCGTGGCCTGGTAGTCCAGGTAAATCGGCAGCTCGATATTGGCGCCGCTCTGTTCTTCAACCATGCTTAGCGTTCCTCCACTCTCAGGCGGCGCTGCGTTCCGCCGCCCCCACCAACACCCGCTGGCGCAAAGCGCACCAGGTTTCGACCAGACGATCTACGTCCTCAACGCGGGTCTGCCAGCCCAAGCTGACGCGTATTGCCGAAGCAGCTTCGGCGGGCGAAGCCCCCATGGCCGCCAGCACGTGCGAAGGAGCCAGCTTGCCTGACGAACAGGCGGCACCGGCGCTGACACAGATACCTTCGAGATCGAGCGCCATGACCTGGACTTCGCTGACCAGGCCGGTCTGGCCGAAACAGCTTGTATTGGCAAGCCGTGCCACAGTGCCGCCATGGATGCGCAAATCGGGGCTGACAGCTTGCAGACGATGCTCCAGGCGATCGCGTAGCGCCGCCAGGGCGGTCTGGGTCGCCAGGTCGTCTGCCGCCAATTCGGCAGCCAAACCGAAGCCGACGATACCGGGAAGATTCTCGGTACCGGCACGGCGCCCCAGTTCCTGTCCGCCACCGACGATCTGCGGCGCCAGGGGCAAACCCCGGCGCACCATCAGGGCACCGCTGCCCATGGGGCCGCCGATTTTGTGGGCCGATAGGCTAAGCATGTCGACACCAAGCTCAGTTACGTCGAGCGCCAACCGGCCTGGCGTCTGGATGGCGTCGCAAAATATCAGGGCTTCATGGGCATGGGCGATCTCGGCGGCCTCGGCCAGCGGCTGGATGACGCCGGTCTCGTTGTTGGCCAGCATCAGCGCCACCAGGGCCGGGCCGTCGGTCCGCGAAAGTTCGGCCGCCAGCGCCTCGAGCCGGACCACGCCGTTCTCATCGACGGCGATAGTGCGGGCCTGGGAGCCTGCCGCGCGCCTGACCGAATCGTGTTCGACCGCCGATATCAGGAGCCTTCGCCCGCTCGCCCGGGCAGCTGACAGCGCCAGGTTGTTGGCTTCGCTGCCGCCGCTGGTGAAGATGATCTCGCTGGCCCGAGCGCCGATCAGACCGGCTACCTGGGAGCGCGCCTGCTCTACTGCGTGGCGCGCCGCCTGGCCGCGACGGTGCAGCGACGAAGGATTGCCTTCCAGCTTCAGTGCCTCGGCCACGGCCTCCGCCACTGCCGGTTTGAGCGGCGCGGTGGCGTTGTAGTCCAGGTATGCGGTGGCAGGCATGGCGGGCATGATGAACGTGGGCCCTACTGTGCGACTTCGTGCAGGGCCAGGTGCTGATCGCTTTGCGGCTGTCCGGTTTGCGACTGCAGCCGGCTCGAGCCCAAAACCCGACGGTGAATGACGTCGTCGAGACTGACCGAGCTGAGATAGAGCTGGATCTGGTTGCCCAACTCGGTCCACAAATCGTGGGTCAGGCAGCGGTTCATACGGCTCTGACAGCCCGTGGCGGCGCCCGGCATGCAACGCGTCGCGGTAAGTGGCTCGTCGACTGCGACGACGATGTCGGAGACCCTGACCTCCTCGGCCTCACGGCCCAACCGGTAGCCGCCGCCAGGCCCGCGCACGCTTTGCACTAGGCCGCAGCGCCTGAGCTTGCCGAAGAGCTGCTCGAGATAGCTCAGGGAAATTTCCTGGCGCAGCGCGATTTCGGCCAGCGAAACCGGCTTGCCGGCGCTGTGAATGGCGAGATCGGCCATGGCCATGACGGCGTAGCGTCCTTTGGTGCTGAGCTTCACGATAACCCCCCTCGTTAGGCGTTGGTTCTCGGTCCCGGCCGCCTTCCCGACGGCGTTGGCAGGGACTCGGCCTGGCGCTCGAGCCGGCCTTCCAGTTTCTCGACGCGGGCACCCAGCGCCTTGACTTGGTCGACCAGAGTGTCGACGTAGCGTGCCACCGGATCGGGTATTTCGTCCGACGGTGTGCCGTAGGCGTCGAAATGACCGGGCCGCTGGCCCGCCGCCGGCAGACCCACCGGCTTGGCTGGAATACCGACCATTGTGGCGCCCGGTGCGACATCCTTGAGCACCACCGAATTGGCTCCCACACGGGCGCCCCGGCCCACCGTGATGGGCCCCAGAATCTGGGTGCCGGAGCCTACGATGACGTCGTCGTGCAGCGTCGGATGACGCTTGCAGTCGACCTGGCTGCCGGAATCCTCGGCCGGCGATATGCCGCCCAGGGTCACATCGTGGTAGAGCGTAACGTCGTTTCCCACAACAGAGGTCTCGCCGATCACCACGCCCATGCCGTGGTCGATGAAGAATCCACTGCCGATGACGGCGCCGGGGTGAATCTCTATGCCGGTGAGAAAACGGCCCACAGCCGAAATGAAACGGCCGAGCAGATACCAACGCCGTCGCCACAACCCGTGGGCCAAGCGATGAAATACCACGGCATGGAAACCGGGATAGCAGAGCACAATTTCAAGCCGTGAACGTACTGCCGGGTCGCGACCAAAGGCAGCATCCATGTCGCTGCGTATGATCTTGAACATTGGCGCCCTCATTATGATATATTCCGCCGTCCGCTGGCTGGCGCGAGCTGTCGCACGTAGCCGGCATCAGGCAGTGCCCGAAAGACCATATAGGTAATCCGACTAATTCAGTCAAGTTTTTCCGTCGAGTTCGGAGCCCCAAATACGCCCATAGCCATAAAGTGAGGTGGGTTTTGGCGGGAATACCCTGCGTACCCTTGTTTCTCTTCAGCCTTGAGGGCCACAGAGAGGAACATTGAGAGGACCACTGAGAGAAACACTGAGAGGAAACATGCCGGAAGTCACGATCATAGGGCCCGACGGCCGGCTCGAGGGCCGATACCACCAAAATGCCGACCGCGATACCTCGCCGATCGCGCTGGTGCTGCACCCCCACCCGCAGCACGGCGGCACCATGAACAACAAGGTCGTCTACAACGTCTACCATTCCTTCGCCCGGCAGGGATTTTCGGTGCTGCGTTTCAATTTCCGCGGTGTCGGCCGCAGCCAGGGCAGTTACGACGACGGCCTGGGTGAGCTCAGCGATGCCGCGTCGGCGTTGGACTGGCTACAGAGCTATCATCCCAACGCTCCAGCATGCTGGATCGGCGGTTTTTCCTTCGGCGCCTGGATTTCCATGCAACTGCTGATGCGGCGGCCTGAAATAGACGGCTTCATCACCATCGCGCCACCCGCCAACGTCTACGATTTCGCCTTCCTGGCGCCCTGCCCCTCGTCGGGCATAGTGGTCCATGGCGCGGCTGACGACATCGTGCCCGAAGAAGATGCCGAAAAGCTGGTGACCCGGCTGCAGATGCAAAAAGCCATTACAATCGACTATCAGACTATCGGCGGCGCCAACCACTTCTTCGACGATCGCATAACCGAGCTCAGCGAAATCATCGACGGCTACCTGGTTAAGGCCGTGAAGAAGAAAACCAAGAAAAAGATCGCCGGCCGCTGATCGGGCTAGGCCCTGGCGCGAAATAATACGCCACCGCTCAACGGTCGGGCTACTCCAGTCGTCATCGGCAGACTCAAGGGCAGGCCGGCGAGTGACCGCAGGGCCAGGAAAGCAAAAGCCTCGGCCTCCAAAGCGTCGCCCCGCCAGCCCACGGCCTCGACCGGCTCGACCAGGACTCCCAGCGCTTCAGCAAGTGCTGCCATAATTTGCGGATTATGACGGCCACCGCCGCAACACAGCCAACGCCGCGCCTGGACAGGAAAATGCCGAACCGCCAGAGCCACCGCCCGTGCCGTAAAGGCGGTCAGCGTGGCGGCACCGTCGGCGGGGCTCAGTCCTTCCAGTGGATCTAAAGAAAAATCATTTCTATCCAATGACTTAGGGGGTTTTCTAAAGAAATATTCGTGATCCAGCAAAGCCTCCAGCCGGGCTTCGTCCACCCGCCCGGCCGCGGCCAGGCGGCCATCAGTATCAAATACCTGGTCGGTGTGCAGATGAGCCCAATCGTCGATGAGGGCGTTGCCTGGACCGGTATCGAAGGCCAGGATGGCCTGCCCTCCGGCTTCGCCCTCACCAAGCCAGGTAACGTTGGCGACGCCGCCAACATTAAGTACTGCCAGCGGTCTCTCCAGTCCCTCGGCCAGGGCGGCGTGGTAGAGCGGTGCCAGCGGCGCGCCCTCCCCTCCGGCCGCCACGTCAGCACTGCGAAAATCGCCGATCACATCGACACCGCAGCGCCGAGCCAGCTCCGCACCATTGCCGATCTGACAGGTTATGCGTTCCGCCGGCCGGTGATCGACGGTATGTCCATGAAATCCAATAACTCTTATGTCAGAACTAGTTAGTTCAGTTTTTTCAAGCAATTCTTGAACTATTTTTGCGGCCACCTCGGTAATCATTGCGGAGGCTGTCGCCAAGTTGCCAGCACCGCCCAGCACGGACGTCAGCAAATTCCGCTGGTCTGCCGAATAGGGCCGTGTCAGAAGCGGTCCGAAGGCTTCGGCGACTTCACCGTCGCTACGCACCAGCGCCGCATCCATACCGTCCATGGATGTGCCGCTCATCAAACCCAAGGCAGTGGATGTAGTATTCATGGCTTTCGGCACGAAATTGCACCCTTTGTTGTCGATCATCGGGGTTTATGTTACACGAGCGCCGCCCCGGCCACCCTAGGACTTTACCCAGCGACTCCAGTCATGACCAAGCTCCGCTCCGATTTCCTGCGCACCGTCACTGAACGGCAATACCTGCACCAATGCACCGATATGGAAGGGTTGGATGCGTTGGCCGCAAAGCAGATCGTGCCGGCCTACATTGGTTTCGACTGCACGGCGCCCAGCCTGCACGTCGGCAGTCTGGTGCCGATCATGCTGCTACGCGTGCTGCAGCAAACCGGCCACAAGCCGATCGTATTGATGGGCGGCGGCACCACCAAGGTGGGGGATCCGTCCGGCAAGGACGAATCGCGCCAGTTGCTGACGGTCGAGGACATCAATCGCAACATGGAGAGCATCAAGAAGGTGTTCTCCCGTTTCCTAACCTTTGGAGACGGCCCCACCGATGCCATCATGCCGAACAACGCCGACTGGCTGGACGAGCTGGAGTACATTCCTTTCCTCAGGGACTTCGGCCGGCATTTTTCTATCAACCGCATGCTGACCTTCGACAGCGTGCGCCTGAGGCTGGAGCGCGAGCACCATCTGACCTTCCTTGAGTTCAACTACATGGTGCTGCAAGCCTACGATTTCCTGGAATTGTCGCGCCGCCACGATTGCCTCCTGCAGATGGGCGGATCGGACCAGTGGGGCAACATCGTCAACGGCGTCGAACTGGGCCGCCGGGTCGATGAGCGCAGCCTTTACGGCGTCACCACGCCGCTCATCACGACTGCCTCGGGCGCCAAGATGGGCAAAACCGCCAAGGGCGCGGTCTGGCTCAACCAGGACCACCTTTCGGCCCACGATTACTGGCAGTACTGGCGCAATACCGAGGACGCGGACGTCGGCCATTTCCTCAGGCTGTTCACCGAGTTGCCGCTGGTCGAGATCGAGCACCTGGAGGCCCTGGAAGGCCAGGAACTCAACGAAGCCAAGAAGATCCTGGCTCACGAGGCGACGCTGCTCTGCCGCGGCGAGGAAGCCGCTGCCGAGGCTGGAGAGACCGCCCAACGCACCTTCGAAGCCGGCGATGTCGGCGCCGGATTGCCGACGGTCGAAGTGGGTCGCGACGCCTTGGCCGCCGGCATCGGCGCTTTCGAGCTTTTCCAGCTTGCCGGCCTGGCGGCCAGCGGCGGCGAAGCGCGCCGCCTGATCAAGGGCGGCGGCGGCCGCCTCAACGACGTCGTTATCGCTTCGGAAGTGGCCACCATCAGCCTCGACGATCTCAGGCCCGACGGCGTCATCAAGCTCTCCGCCGGGAAAAAGCGGCACGCGTTGATCAAACCGGTCTGATTTAGATGTCAGGGATCAGATGTCAGATTTCAGAACGTCTGATATCTGACATCTGACATCTGACATCGGATCTCCGACCTCAACTGCACCCCGTGGCCGGCTCCGCTATCTGGCCCGAAACGATGCCGCGCAAAAACCCCGGTGCCAGAGCCGACAGCGGATTGACCGTGACCCGGGGACCGCTGGCGGGGCCCTTGACCGAGAAAGTGGCGGCGAACACACCTTCGCCCTCGCGGCCCACCAGGAGGTTGCCCAAGAGCGGTATCTTGCCCAGTACCGAATTGAGTGTATAGGACGGCACCAGTGTGCCGTTCATATCGATGCTCTCGCGCCGGCGGTCGATCACGCCGGTCAGCGTGATGCCCAGCGCCGGCCCGAAAGTGCGCGCCCGGTCGATTGTAAGACGGCCCTCGCGCAGGCAAAACGGGGCATCGAAAAGAGCAAACGAAATGCCCTCGCCGTTGAGCAACTCGGCCATTCCGGTAAGCGATCCGATGGTCAGGATGCGGGCCAGCAACGGCGCGTCAACGACGCGGTAATCTTTGATGCGCACGCGGCCCAAAATCGGCCGATCGGTCCGTTGTTCGTCGATTACGGCAGTAATGTCGAGGCGACCGCCCAAAGCGTTGTCGAATACACCGATCGAGCGTGCGAAAGCGCCGGCATCGGGTGATGTGATGGAAAGTTGGCGTTGTGTCCCTTTGCTTTCGAGATGAAGGCTGACCGGCGCCTGGCCGCTGAGCACGCCGGAGGCCTCGAGTGTGCGCCAGTGACCACCTTCGTGCACCGCCCGGCCCGACATCTTGCTGAGCTCGTGCTGGTCGCCCAGGATCATGCGTCCCAAACGGGCCGAGAGGCGCAGCGGCGGCAGCTCTGCGGCCTCGCCTGACCCGAGCACACGGGCGAGATAGGGCCGCATGTCGAACGAAGCCCCTTCGAGGGCCGCGATGTAGCCTTTTGGCGCTCGTGGCCGGAGCGAGGCCGAAACGTCTGTTTGGCCGAAGGTGAGGCGCGAAAAATCGAGCTGCCGGAAAGAAAGATCAGGCGCCAATTCGGCCTGCCCCGTGGCTCTCAGGTCGGCCGCTGCGAGTTCGAAGGAATTTATTTGGATGGTACCGTCGGGCCCCAGACGCAAAGCGATCGTGGCCTGGCCCGGCACGTTCGCCGCCTTCGACCAAAATAACTCGGGTATGGCGACTTCTGCGGCGGCCAGGTCGAGCCTGAGATCGCTCTCCAGCACTTGCCAGCCCTTCAGATTGATGCGCGCCAGGGCTTCGACCGGACCCTGCAGGTAGGGCGCACCGGGGAGCCCCAGGGCTTGGCGCCCGCTATCGTCGATTCGCGCGCGGATGTCGACGGTGCCGGTGGCCGGGCCCTGACTTCTAAAAAGGCGCCGCCAGGTCAGCCCCACCGGCACGCCACTGAGCTCTCCCGTGCCCTCCACCGTGAGTCCCGCGGCATCCACCTTGAGAGCCATCTGGCCTGCCCTGAGGGGAAAACCGCCGACCACCTGAGGCAGACTGAAATCAACCATATTGGCGGCCGCGGCAAAGCTCACGTCGGTCACCTGGAGATCGCCCTTGAGGGGAAAGGCGAAATGCGTGCGGGCCGACATCATGCCACCGGCCGCCTTGGCGTCCAGGCCCACCGCGGCACTGAACCCAAGCGGCGGATGGTCGAGCACGCGCAGCGCCTCCGTCACCGTGCCACTGGCCACGAAACCAATTTCCGCCCGCTGTTGCGGCTCGCCAAAACCCTCTATGTGCAACGTCCCCTCGTTAAGCGCCAGTTCGCCTACGCGACCCGATTGCAATGCCAAATCGATGCCGGCAGCCGTCAGGCGTGCCGAACCTTTGGCCTGGGCGAGTTCGGGCATGCTCTTGAGGTAGCGCGTCGAGACTCCCTCGAAGGAAAACCGCAGGTCCACCGCCTCGGCCGGCAGGCTGCCCGCTGCCAAATCACCGGGTTTTAATATGATCTTGACGTTGGCGGTGGGAACCGTGCCGCCACGCACATTGGTGGTCACCCAATCGCGTGCCGCGGGCGCCAGTTGCGGCGGCCAGAAACGTTCGAGTTGATCTACCGGCAGATCGCCAATCCCACCCTCGATAGTGAGTCCAAAGGTGTTCAAATCGGTACCTTCGCCAAGGCTGACCAGGGCGCTGGCGTTGACTACCGGGCCACCGGTATCGAGAGATATCTCATCGAGGCGAAGGACGCTGAAGCTATCCGTCAGGCTGCCGCGCAACGTCGCTCCGGCCAGTTCGAGGCGGCGCTTGAAGGTGCCCGGCAGCTCCACGCTGCCGCTCCGGGCGCTAAGATCGAAATCGAGATCCGACAACCGGCCGCCCAGCCCCAGGGAGAAGGTCAAATCACCGGAAAGCGGCAGATCGACCGCCGCCAGCGCCGTCCAGGCCGCGTTGTGACGGGCCAGCCAGGCAGGCTCGAAGCCGTTCAGGCCGAGCCTGACCTGCAGGCGCTGGTTGGCGGCGAGGTACTCGGCGTCGGCGCTGAGACGGCTGCTTTGGCCGCCTATTTCGAGATCGGCATCAAGATCGGCGACAACACCACCTGGTCGACGCTTTAGGATTAGGTCGATCCTGGGCGCATGCCAAAGCGTGCCGCTGGGCTTGTCATCGACCACCAGATCGGCGTCGAGCACGCTGACCCGGTTGAGGTAGCGGGCGCTGTCGCTGCCATTCTCGGCAGCCAGCAACTTTGCCGCCAGAGCCTGCAACGGTCCGCCTTGCGTCCCGGCCGGATCGGTCCCAAAGCCCAATTCGACGCGACCCTCGGGACCGCGAACCAGACGCACCTCGGGACCGAGAAGGTCAAGCCGTGTGGGCGCCACCTCGCCTTGAAACAGGGCGGCTCCGCTGAGGCCCAAGGATAATTCAGGCACCCGGGCCAGAACGCGGCCGCGGGGATCGCGCAAGCTGACTTCGACGACGCGGATATCGAGCGCCCGTTCCCAACCGGCCCAAGTCAGGATGGTGTCGGCCAGTTCGACGGAGTACTCGCCCGTCTTGGGATTGAGTGCGGTCTGGATATAAGGCGTGAGAAAGGCTAGCGAGATAGGTCCGGCAGAAACCAGCCAAGCTGTCACTGCCAACAGCATCGCTAGCCCGGCAGCCATGCCGGCCGCCAGCCTGAGAAACAGCTTGCCGGTCCTGATGATCACCGCCCGCCGTGACCCTTTTCCTGCCTACCTCTATCGCCCCGCGGGGCCCTTGACCGGTATCACCGCTTCGCGCAGTGTGCCCTATAGCACGGTGCGGCCAAACGCGGGTGCTTTCTTTGGCCGCAACTCTTTGTCGGTGCAGCATGGCCAGCCAATTTCCTCAACCTTTTGACAGCGATGCGGCGGCCAGCGGACTGGCCGAATGGCAGCATCGCGCCACAACCCTCGACGACCCCGAGGCGACTGAACGGGCAGAAGCGCTGGCCGCTCCAGGCCCGGGCCGGGAGTTGCTGACCGCCATATTCGGCAACAGCCCCTTCCTCAGTCGCACGCTGCTGCGCGATGTCGCCTTCAGCGGCCGCCTGGTAGAACAAACGCCGACCGAGCTGCTGGATGCCAGCTTTGAACGGTTGCGCGGTCAAGCAGCGGCGGCAGCCGACATTGACAGCCTGATGAGCTGTCTGCGCCAGGCCAAGGAACGCACGGCCCTGCTGATTGCCGTGGCCGATATCGGTGACCATTGGCCGCTGACCGAGATCGTTGGCCAGCTTAGCGCCTTTGCCGAGCTTTCGCTCAAGCTGGCCCTCGACCACCTGTTGCGCGACGCCGCCGAGGCCGGCGAGTTGCGGCTTGACGACTTGGCCGAACCGGCCCGCGGCTCGGGCCTCTCGATCCTCGCCATGGGTAAATTGGGGGCAAAAGAGCTCAACTATTCCAGCGATATCGATTTGATCGTGCTCTACGACCAGGAGCTGGTCGACTACACCGGCCCGGCGACACCGCTCGATTGCTTCGTGCGCCTCACCCGTAGCCTGGTGCGCATCATGCAGGAGCGCACCGGTGACGGTTACGTCTTCCGCACCGACTTGAGATTGCG
The DNA here is from genome assembly GCA_002690215.1 of Rhodospirillaceae bacterium. GTDB lineage: Bacteria > Pseudomonadota > Alphaproteobacteria > UBA2966 > UBA2966. Next base: position 15,705 of record NZDS01000143.1, read on the forward strand.
CCCCGACACCGGCTCGACGCCGCCCGCCATATCCATGGCGGCGGCCGAAACCTATTACGAAAGCGTCGGCCAGAACTGGGAACGGGCGGCGCTGATCAAGGCTCGGCCGGTGGCCGGCGACATCGCTGCCGGTCAGGGGTTTCTCGATCGCATCGCCCCCTTCATCTGGCGCAAGCACCTGGATTTCGCAGCCATCCAGGACATCCACTCGATCAAGCGCCAGATTCACAGCCACCGCGGTCACCGCCGGATCGCCGTGGCCGGGCACAATATCAAGGTGGGCCGCGGTGGCATCCGCGAGATCGAATTCTTCGCCCAGACCCAGCAACTGATCGCCGGTGGCCGCGACCGCAGCCTCAGGGTGGCAGATACTTGCGGTGCGCTCCGCGCCCTGGCAGCCAATGGCAGCCTGGCCGCCCCAGTGGCCGAAGAGATGATCGCAGCTTACGAATTTCTGCGCCGGCTGGAGCACCGCATGCAAATGGTGGCGGACGAGCAAACCCAGGAATTACCTGCCGACCCCGCTGGCCTGGACCGCCTGGCCACTTTTCTGGGCTATGCCGACCGCGCCACCTTCGATGCCGAGCTATTGAGCCATCTGCGGCAGGTCGAAAGCCACTACGCCAAACTTTTCGAACATTCGCCCGAGCTTGGCGACGTCGGCAACCTGGTTTTCACCGGCACCGAGGACGACCCCGACACCATAGCAACGCTCCGTGAGTTGGGGTTTCGCGAGCCCGCCACCGTGGTCGCCCTGGTTCGCGGTTGGCATCACGGCAGCTACCGCGCCACCCGCAGCGTGCGGGCGCGCGAGCTTCTTACCGAGCTGATGCCGGCGCTCCTAAAGGCACTGGCCAACACCGCCAATCCCGACACAGCGATGATCAAGTTCGACGAGTTTTTGGGCCGGCTGCCCACTGGAGTGCAGCTCTTCTCGCTCTTCTACGCCCGGCCGGGACTACTCGATCTGGTGGCCGAGATCATGGGCAGCGCGCCGCGTCTGGCCGAACGCCTGAGCCGCAATCCGACACTGTTGGACGGTGTCATCGACGGCGATCCGGTGGAAAGCTGGCCTGGCCGCAGCGCTCTGGCCCAAGAAATGGCTTCGCTGCTGGCGGTGGCGCGGGACTTCGAGGACGTGCTCGACATCGCCCGGCGCTGGGGTCAGAACCGCATGTTCCAGGTCGGCGTCGAGATGCTGCGCAACAGCATCGACGCCAGCAGCGCCGGCAACGTGCTCTCCGACCTTGCCGAACTGCTTATCGCCGCCCTCATGACCCGCGTGACCGAGGAATTCGAGACCCGCCACGGCGCCGTTCCCGGCGGTGGCTTCGCCGTGCTCGGCTTGGGCAAGCTTGGGGCCCGAGAAATGACGCCGGAATCGGATCTCGATTTGATGTTCTGCTACGGCTGCCCGGACGAGAGCACAGGCTCCGACGGCGCCAAACCGCTGAGCCCCATCGAATACTATTCCCGCCTCAGCAAGCGGCTGATCAATGCCCTCACTGCCCTGACCGGTGAGGGCCGGCTCTATGAGGTCGATATGCGTCTCAGGCCGTCGGGCGCCAAGGGACCGATTGCCGTTCACATCGAGGGCTTTGCACGCTACCAGCGCGAAACCGCCTGGACCTGGGAGCACATGGCGCTGATCCGCGGCCGCGTGATTTGCGGCCCGCCGGACATCGCAGCCGCTATCACTGAAATCATCGGCGATACCATCCGTACTCCGCGCCAAAGCGCCACCCTGATGGCCGAAGTCGTCGCCATGCGCCAGCGCATCGAACGCGAACATGGCACCGACAATCCCTGGAGCGTCAAGCACGTGCGCGGCGGCATCGTCGATCTCGATTTCATCTGCCAGGCCTTGATCCTGGAACATGCCGCGGCCCGGCCGGAGATCATCACGGGCAATACGGTCAGCGGCTTCCGGCGCTTGGCCAACGCCGGCTGCCTGGCCCACGAGAAAGCCGACGAGTTGATGGCGGCGACCGAGCTGTTGCACAACGTGCAGAGCTTCCTGCGCCTTTCGCTGCGCCAGGCGGCCCCTGCCGAGGAGCTGCCCGAAGGCCTCAAGGCCGCCCTGGCAGTGGCCGTGGGCGCGGCCGATTTCAATGAGCTCAGCCGCCGCCTTTTGTCCGCCCAGGACGATGTGCAGCGCCACTTCGAAAGCCTCGTAGCGAGCCGCGCTGCCGCCCCGCCAGAGAGTCCGCCAGAGGTCCGGCGGCAGGCTTGACGGTTGCCAAGTCGGTTTTTGCCCTTTATCAATATGGGGCCTTAGTGGAGGCCAAATCGGGGCAGCTGTTCCCGACACAAAGTGGGCGGACTTGGATGACAGCAGAAGAGGATAAAGACTGGACCAGCCGCGCCCGCGTGGTGAGTGAGCGGCTCTTTCCCGAACGCCAGTTCTATTATCGCAGCCGCGGCGTCGTGCGCTATCTGTCGCTTGGCAAGCGCACCCAGGTGCTGCTCACCATCCTGTTCCTGGCGGTCGTCGGCTGGACCGGCTTTGCCACCGTCTACCTGGTCTTCAAGGACCAGATCATCGCCGCCAAAAACACGCGCATCAACGAGATGGAGCTGGCCTACGAGCAGCTTTCCGACACCCTGCATGCGACGCAGCTCCATTTCATGAAGTTGACGGCCGAGCTGGAGGCCAAACACAAGCAGCTCGTAGACCTGGTCAGCCTGAAGAGTCACCTGGTGAAAGAGTTGGGCGAAGCCACCCGCGAGCTCGATTCGGTCTCGCGCCAGCGCGACCAGGCCCTGGCCATCAAACGAACATTGAGCCAACGCGTGGCCAACCTCGAGGACACGCTGTCCGTTACCGTCGACAACAACGACCAGCTCGACACCTCGTTGCGCCGTGCCGTCGATCAGGTGACCGCCCTGACCCGACAGCGTGACACCGCGCGGCGCACCCGTGACACCGTGATCGCCGAGGTCGAAAACCTCAACGGCCGTCTGGCCGGGCTCAAGACTTCGCAACAGAATCTGGTCGAACGCATCCAGGAACGCACCGAGATCAGCCTCGGCGAAATGGAGACGATGATCGAGATCACCGGGCTCGACGTCGACAACTTGCTCAAAATCACCGGCAAGATACAGCCCCAGGGTGTCGGTGGCCCGCTATTGACCTTGGCCACCCCTCATCGCGACGGCCCGAATTTGGGTGATCGTTTCGAATCGAGCGTCTTCCGGCTGGAACAGCACCTCGGCCGCTGGGAAGGCCTGCAGGACGTGTTGCGGCGCCTGCCGCTGTCGACGCCGGTTGACAACTATTATCTCTCGTCGGGCTTCGGCAAGCGTCGCGACCCCTTCACCAAGCGTTGGGCCATGCACGCCGGCCTGGATTTTGCCGGCGTCTTCCGCACACCCGTCTATGCCACGGCAGCCGGTCGTGTAACTTTCACGGGACGGCGCGGCCCCTATGGCCGGACTATCGAAATAGATCATGGCATGGGACTCAAGTCGCGCTATGGTCATCTGCACAGAATTATCGTCAAGCGCGGCCAGTCAATCGAATTCAGACAGAAGATCGGGCTCATGGGTAGTACCGGCCGAAGTACTGGCTCTCACGTTCATTACGAGATATTATCCGACGGCAAACCGCAGGATCCCGCAAAGTTTCTGAAGGCTGGAAAATATGTTTTCAAAGACTGACAAGAGCAAGGGACGCCAGCAGAGCGACGGCGCCACTGACGCCAAGACTGCACCGTCCATTATCAGTGCCAACCTGCACATCGTCGGCACCCTCAAGACCGAAGGCGAGATCCAGGTCGACGGCACCATCGAGGGCGACGTCTCCAGCCAGTCCCTGACGGTTGGCGAAAAGGCCAAAGTGATGGGCGAAATCGTCGCCGAGGAAGCCAATATCCACGGCGAAGTCAGCGGCAAGATTCGCGCCCGCGTGCTGCAGTTGGCCCGCACCGCCACTGTGGTCGGTGACATCTGGCACGAGGTATTGGCTATCGAATCGGGGGCCTACATCGAAGGTCAGCTCAGGCGCTCGGACCGGCCCCTGGAGTCCGGCGAGAAGAAGCTTGGCCGCGTACCCGAACCCAAGGGCCCGGCACCGAAGCCGAAAATCGCCGAGAGCGGCGACCCAGAAAAAGCCGAGACGACAACGGAGACAAGCGCCGGGACGCCGACCGAACAACCGGCCCGACGCGCCGCCGGCAGCTAGCCCGCCCTATTATTCCACATATTTTTCTACGTCCTGCGGTTCGTCGTCGAAGCGACCGCTTCGCAGGAAACGTACGG
>NZDS01000144.1 GCA_002690215.1 Rhodospirillaceae bacterium
ACGGATCGGCGTCCTCCTCGACGAATTCACGCCACAGGAATGCGCCAACTATTTCAGAAACTCCGGGTATGCTTCAATCTAATTACAGAACGCTCTAGGTTCGAAATCGCTCCTTTGCGTTCACGACAGCGAAACTGAAGGTCTTAGCAAAAGTACCTGATCCTACGGAATGACGAACTCCGGTGGCGCCAGGAGGTCGAGGCGATCGCCGGAATGCGCGTCGTGCCAAATCAGAATCATTTCGCAGCTATTCTTTTCCGCCTGGGAGCCGTAGTGGGCGTCTAGCGGCGGCTCCAGCGCCAGCCACAAATCGTTCTGCTGTGCTTCGATTCGGCGGGAGATCGTCCGCGATGTGGTTTCAACGCTGGTTTTGCCCACCGAATCGATGATGAACATGGCGGACAGCGTGCCGTTGCCGTGGTCCGGAGTGAATGTCAGCCGGGCGCCTGCGATTGCCGCACCAGCGAATTCGTGGTGGAAGTAGCTGACCGGCCGGGCGCCGACACCGTTGTTGACCGGACCAACCAGCACCAGAAACGAGGTGCCTTCGACCGAAGGCTTGAGTCCCTCCAGCGCAGTGGCTTCGATACCATCCGCGAACACTCCGGAAATTTCCTGCCAGTCCGGATGCAAGTGCAGGAAATCCCTGACCGCCCAATTGACGCTGGGAAGCTGGTAGTCGTCGACCAATATGACGGCACCATTGGCGGCAAAACGGGCGCAGTGAATGAGATCCATCAATGCCGGCGCATGCATATGGTCGCCATCGACAAAGGCCAGATCGAAACGCAGCGCCGGGTTCAAGGAAATCCGTTTGAAAAAGCCCAGCGAATCCACGGCAACGAATGTGGTGACGTCCCGGGCCGCCTCGGGCCACCGGCTCATAGCCTCCTGAACTACCGTCTCCCGGGCTTCCAATGCATCGATAGTGAAAAGAATTCCGGTTCCCGTTGCGGCCAGGACTCGGGCGATGATCTCCGAGGTGCCGGCATAATATGTGCCGATTTCCAGTACCGCAGTGGGCTGCTGCAGCCGCACCAATTGATCGACAAATGCCCTTGAGGTGGGCGACAGCAAGGACGCTTCAGGAAAGCTCTCGAATTCATCCACCGCGGCGGCGAAAGAATCGGCCCTGACGATGTCTCTGATTTGGGCCGCTAGGTTCGTCGCCGAAGCCGACATCAGCTCTCTCCCGTCCAGCCGTAGCACTTTCGCGCCGCTTCGCGGCTGACTTTGCCGTCCGCCAGATCGGTCTCGATCGCCGTTCGATGTCGCTCGGCCGCGGCACCGAAGCCGCCGCCGCCGGCGGTCTCGACGCGCAGGCGGTCGCCGGCCGCCAGTTGGCTCACCACCTTCGACGGGATCTCTTCGTGCCGGCCGTCTGCACGCACGATGAGGGAGCGTGCCAGCGCTCCGGGTTCGCCTCCTGCCAATCCGGCAGCGGCCGCGAAATGGCGCTCGCCGCGGTGCGAAAGCGACACCGGGCCGTGCAGGAATTCAAACTCCTTGATGACACCCAGGCCGCCGCGATACTGCCCGGCACCCCCCGAATCTGGACGCAGCGAGACGCGGTGTACGCGTATCGGTGCCTCCATCTCCATGGCCTCGGCCGGTAGGTTCATGCAATTGGTGGCGTCGGTTTCGATGCCGTCGATGCCGTCGTGGCCGGCCCCGGCGCCGCTGCCGCCGGCGATCAGCTCGCCCGTGACGAAAGCTTTGCCGCCGTCTTCGAGCCGGCCACCGAAGGCCATTACCAAAAGCTCACCGGCGGGGCTTGCCGGTACCCGGTCGGGAACGGCCTGGGCCAGGGCGCCGAGCATGCAGCCCGTGATGCGTTTGATGGTCGCGGTGCGGGCATTGACCGGCGCCGGCTCGTGCGGGTTGACCAGGCTGCCCTCAGGGAGCGTCAGGCGAATGGGCCGGAAACAGCCACCGTTGCCCGGGATAGAGGGATCGGTGATGGCGCGGAGCGCGAAGCAGGCGGCCGCCAGGCTACCCGAGGGTACGCAGTTCATGGGTCCCGCGACCTGGCTGCTGGTGCCGCTGAGATCGAAATGGACGCTGTCGCCTGCGATGGTGGCGTTGACCTCGATGCGAATGCGTTGGTCGAGGGCGATGCCGTCGTTGTCCAGATAATCGACGTAGCTGTAGCTGCCGTCAGGGATTTCTTTGAGTGCCGCCCGGGTCATGGCCTCGGAGCGGTCGAGCAGGTGTTCACACACTTGGGCGAGGAATTCGGCGCCATGGCGTTCGACCAGATCCCCGAGCCGCCTGATCCCCACCTTGCAGGCCGCTACCTGGGCGTTGAGGTCGCCGATGAAGGTGTCTGGAATCCGCACGTTCTGCCGCAGCAGCGCCGTCAGGGTGGTGTCGAATTCGCCACCCCGCGCCCAACGCACCGGAGGGATGCGCAGGCCTTCCTGAAACACTTCGGTGGCGTTGGTCGGTACCGAACCGGCGCTCATGCCGCCGATGTCCTGGTGGTGCGTCATGGCGGCCGAAAAGGCCACCAGTTGGCCAGCGATGATCACCGGCATGATGACGGCGATATCTGGCAGATGGGTGCCGCCGCAATAGGGATCGTTCATCATGTAGATGTCGCCGGGCTGCATCCCGGACGGCGGAAAGGTCTCCATCATGGTCGCCAGGCAGGGGATCAGGGTGCCGAGATGGATGGGAATGGCGCAGGCCTGGGCCAGCGTTACACCTTCGGGCGTGAATAGGCTGGCCGAGGCGTCCATGCCCTCCTTGACGATAGGCGAGAAGGAGCTGCGCAACAGCGTGGTTTCCATTTCCTCGGCGATGCCTTCGAATTTGTGGCGCAACACCTCGAGCGTGATGGGGTCGATGGCGGTCATGCAGTGGCCTCTGGGCGCTCGATCAGCAGACTACCGCCGCCGGCAACGCTTGCCCGCCAGCCCGGTGGGATCAGCGTCGTGGTGTCCTCCTGCTCGATTATCGCGGGGCCAGTGATCTGGCCGCCCGCAGGCAAGCCGGCACGGTCGTATACGGCAGCGGCGATGGCGCCGGGCGTGCCGTCGACGCGGATCTGCCGCTCGGCCTTGGACGCCACGGGCGTTGATTCTGCCGCCGGGGCCAGAATCGACAGGTCGAGCTCGGCGCTTGAAGCCCGGTGGATCGAACGCAAATTGACGATGCGGGCAGGGCCCTCGATGCTGTGGCCGTGCACGCGCTCGTGGACGAACAGAAAATCGTTGTAAAGCGCCGCCGCCGGATCGTCGGCTGCCAGATCCAGTGGCACTTCCAGGCTGTAGCTTTGGCCGACGTAGCAGACATCGGCGAAGTAACGTACCTCCTGGGTGCCCGCGGCGACGCCCTCGGCCGCCATCAACTCGGCGCAGCGGCGGTCGAGATCGTCTAGCGCCGCCCGTGTGGCCGTCAGGTCGAGGTCTGCCAAATCGCGGTGAAAAGCCGCCGTGACCTCATGCTCGACCGGTGCAGCCAGCAGGCCGGTGGCTGACAGCACGCCCGGGCTCGCAGGTACCAGCACCTTTTCGATACCCAGTTCGGCAGCCAGCGGCACGGCGTGGAGCGCCCCGGCGCCGCCAAGCGCCAGTAGCACGAATTCCCGTGGATCGAGCCCGCGTTTGACCGAGATCAGGCGTATGCCCTCGGTCATCTGGGCGTTGGCCACCCGGTGGATGCCGAGCGCCGCCTCTTCAACGCCGATCGCCATGGGCCCGGCGATAGCGTCCGCGATGGCTTGTCGCGCCAGCTCGGCATCCAGGGCCATGCTGCCACCCGCAAAATAGGCGGGATTGAGGTATCCCAGCACCAACGATGCATCGGTCAGCGTGGGATCTGTCCCGCCGCGGTCGTAGCAGGCCGGTCCCGGGTCGGCGCCGGCCGAGCGTGGCCCCACGCGCAGGCCGTTGGCGGCATCGAGCCAGGCGATGCTGCCGCCGCCCGAGCCCAGCGTGTTGATGTCGAGCATGGGCACACGTACGGAAAAGCCGGCGATTTCGCTTTCCGGCCGGACCAGGGCCTGGCCGGCCGAGATCATGGCGATGTCGCTGCTGGTGCCGCCGACGTCGAGGGTGATGAGATCATCAAGTCCGGCCGCCTGTCCCGCCGCCCGGCCGCCGATAACCCCGGCCGCCGGTCCCGAAAGAAACAGCCGCACCGGCCGCAGCCTGGCCACCTGGGAGGCCGCCAGGCCGCCCCGGCTTTGCATGACTTGCAGCGCCGCCGGCACCCCGGCGGCCGCCAGTTCGGCTTCCATGGCGCCGAGATAGCGATCGACCACCGGCTTCGTGTAGGCGTCGAAGGCGGTGACGCAGGTGCGCTCGTATTCGCGAAAGGTGGGATCGACCTCGCTGGACAGCGAAACCATAACGCCGGGATGGTTCTGCTCGATATGGCGGCGCGCCAGTTGCTCGTGTTCGGGATGGAGGAAGGAGAAGATAAAGCAAACGGCGATGGCTTCGACGCCCTGTTCGATCAATTCATCGACCGCCCGGGCCAGCGATTCCGCGTCCAGCGGCGTCAACACCTCGCCGGATGCCGAGACCCGTTCCCGCACCTCGGCGCGGCGCGAACCGGGCGCCAGAAACACCGGTGTCTGCGGCTCCAGTCGTAAGTCGTACATCTGGCGCCGCATCTGCCGCCCCAACTCGAGCACGTCGCCGAAGCCCTCGGTGGCCAAGATCCCGGTACGCCCGCCGCGTCGTTCCAGCACCGCGTTGGTGGCCACCGTAGTGCCATGGGCGAAACGCACCACCTCGGTGGCTTCCAGGCTCCATTCGGCTGTCATGCGGGCAAAGCCCTCACGAATGGCGGCACTGGGGTCGGCCGGGGTACTCGGCACCTTCATCAGGCGAAGGCGATCATCGTCCCGGCAAACGATGTCGGTAAAGGTCCCCCCGGTATCGACGCCGATTTCGTATCGCTTCTCTGCCATGCGCTCTTCCCACCACCAGGCCAAGCTTGCCTGGACTTTAGGTAACACTTTTCGATTTGCTCAGGCCATGTTTGATGGGAGGCGGGTGGATGGCGGGGTCGGGCCGGCGCCTCATCATCGCGGCCAGTCTCCAACTATCTGGAGAGAGAAACCGATGATGAGCAGCGGCACACCGATCACGGCAAACTTGGCCAGCCGTCTCGCCGTCGCGACTTGCGGCGGCATGCCGTCCTGCCCATCGGCATCTATCACTCTGGGGGCGTATCGTTCAAAGCGGCGGGAAGCGCCGGGCCGCTATTCGGCTTTGTATTTTTGGACGGCGAGATCAGCCCCGTTTTCCTTGTCGTCTGGGGCTTTGTCGTCGCTTCCCTCATCGTCGCCGATTTGATAGCTCAACGCCGGAGATAGCCGGTCGAGCCTGAGTTTCGGGGGCAGGGACGCATTTTTTTGCTCGGGGCCGCCTTCCCCGGAATTCTCCGACGAACCTCAAATCTTGCTGAAATCGGCCGGGCGTTTTTCCTCGAAGGCGGCGATGGCCTCGCGGTTGGCTGGGCCGCCCACGAGATTTGCGAAGGTCACGTCTTCCCGCGCCCGCGCGGCACGGATCGCATCCAGGCGCGAGGCCAGGAGCAGTTTTTTGTTGGCAACCAATGCATCCACCGGCATCACGGCGATCTTACCGGCCAGGGCATCCACTGCGGCCAGCAGTTCCGCATCCGGAACAATGGCAGTGGCGAGTCCGCAATTCACCGCCTCGGCCGCGTCCATCCAATCAGCGGTATAGAACAGTTTCGCCGTTGCCGCCGCGCCGATCGTCGCCGGCAGCAGGAACGAGCTGCCGGCCTCCGCCGACACGCCGAGGCTGACGAAAGGGGCCTTCAGCTGCGCGCTCTCTGCCATGAAAACGAAATCGCAATGCGGCAGGAGCGTCAGGCCGATGCCGACGCCGATGCCGTTGACGGCCGCGATGAGCGGCTTGGGGAAGGTCTCCAGCGTCTCGATAAAGTCCTCGAAGCCACTGCCCATGCGCTCTTCGTGGCTGCGTCCGTCGGCCAGTTCGCCGAGATCCTGGCCGGCGGAAAAGGCCCGGCCCTCACCGGTCAGTACCACCACGGCGATGTCCCCGTCGGTGGCGGAGTCCCTGAGCGACGCGGTCACGGCATTGTAAAGTGCGTCGTTGAAGGCATTCAGCGCCTGCGGCCGGTTCAAGGTCAGCCGGCGGACCCGGTTGTCGTCGCTGATGCGCAAGACCATGGGAAAGATTACAAATAAATCCGTTGGTAAGCCAATCGCCGCCCGAGCAGCCGATGCCATATCAAGCTTTCATTGCTCTTGCTGCTCTTGCCGTCGAGAATAGGGGGCCGGAGGAATCGCCATGAACCTTTTCGAGACCCTGCTCCACCCCGATCGCGAGGAGGACGAGGAGCGGGCGAAAATCAGCCATGCCGCCAACCTGCTGCAGGTCGGCGAGTTCCAGTTGTTGCAACTGGCCTATGTCGAGTGCTTTGGCCGGGAAATGGATGCGCAAACCATCGAGAGCATGTTCGGGGAATTCATGGTCGCAGGCAGAACGCCCCATTGGGTCAGCCGCTATGCCCAAAGCATCATCGATCTTGAAGCCAGTGGCCGCCTCGACGACCGGACCTCGAGCTATCATCGTTTCGATAGCGACTACTATTCGCCGGTACCGCTGGGAAAGCTGCGTTTCGCTCTGGCCGTTACCATGATCATCGGCTGCGTCGGCGGCGGTATCATGGTGGGGCAAATGGCCAACACCAATCCGACCTCGGTACTGCCGCCCTATTTCGACCGCAACGAACTGCCGTCAGCGGATTGAGGCTGAGGCGTCATGTTTGAATTCGCCGGCGCTTTCGAGCCCCTGGTCAATCTCGTCTTTCTCGGTGCCACCGCCTTCATCGCCGTCAACGGCATCCGTTACCGTGACGAGGAGGGCAAAAGCGATTTCGTGCGCCTGCTGTTCGGCTGCATCGCCGCGGTTTTTTTCTTTCTCGTGCTTCTGAAGGACGTGCTCGGGGTGGTGCAGTTCTGAGCGCAAGCTCGCTGCCGCCGCCCCCCCCACCCCAACCCTCCCCCACAAGGGGGGAGGGAGCGACATTTGCGGATTTTACTTTTTTTCCCCTCCTCCTTGATGGGGGAGGGCAGGGAGGGGGTGTTTTTTCGTTGTGCAATTTGCTTTGTTATTCGAGTTTCGAACTTCGTCTGAGACCCTCCCTACGGCTTATACATGCGTTGCTTTTCGTCGATCTCGGGCACCCGCAGTAGGCGTTTTTCGGGCGGTAATGCGAGTTGTTGCTTGAGGTAAATGGCGCGCTTTCTGACGGTGGCCGGCCGCGGTGTGCCATAAACCACGCGGTCGAGCAGGCCCGGTCCCTCAAGGGCGCCTGGGTCCACCCGCAAGGCCGCGATGTAGTCGGCCAGAGCTTGTTCGTAACGGCCCAGGCGGTCGTTGAGAATACCGCGGTTGGCGAAGGCAGCGGCCAGGGTGCCGAAGCCGGTGCGGTCATCGGGCGTCAGCGACTTTTCCAGGAAGGCGATGAGGTAGGCGAACTCGGCCAGGGCGTCGTCATGGCGCTCGGTCTGCATGAAGACCAGCGCCCGGCCCATCAGGGCGCCGCGGTGATCGGGGCGCTCGGCCAGGGCCTGGTCGAAGGCCTCGAGCGCTTCGGCGTAGTTCTGTTCCTGCAAGCGGTTGCCGCCAACCTCGGTGTAATAATCGCCGGGCTCGCGCTGGAATGACGTGTCGAGCACCGCCCAGAGCGTAAACATGGCGACGGTGGCGGCAGCCAGGTAGATGACGAAACGGCGCAGAACTTTCGGGTTCATGAGGAGCCGAAAAGGTAGGATGTGTAGAGCACGGCGAAGACCAGGCAGAGCAGCGCCGAGGTGAAGCCGGCCCGGCGGTGGAGTGCGCGGCGCTGGGCCTCGTCGGTGTCCGCTTTCCGCTCGGCCCGTTTGACCGACAGTGCCCAAATCAATTGGCGGACCGGAATGAACAGCGCGAGCGCCAGTCCCAAAGCCCACAGCCAGGCATAATCTGCTGTAAAATATTGTGTCATTTCAGCGTGTTAACTTGCCAGGATCGGAATCACCCTAGCAAAGAAAAGGGGACGGGCAAAGCCCGTCCCCCAAGGTTTTCAGACGCCACTTATTTTATTCTGCGGCGCCCGAAGCTTGCGGCGCAACATCGCCGATGTCTTCCGTCAACGCTTCGATCTCTGTTGACGGTAGGGTTGACATTTCCATCTTGTAGGCGAGGAACCACATCATGGCCACGCCCAGCACCCAGAACAGGATCTGCCAGGCCCAGATCGACGGAATGCCGAAGGTCCAGGCATCGTAGCCGGCGTTGGGTGCGCCGAAGATATCGTTGCCGATGACCGCACCCGGACCGATGCCGAAGAAGAACCAAGCCAGGGTGACGCCCCAAGCCACCGGTACCAAGCGCTTCTTGTCAGCACCCAGCGAGGCATGCTGACGCAGGAAGTCGTGGTACTTCATGCGATGGCCGCGCTGGCCTTCTTCCTGCGTCATGGCCGAAACGACGATGCAGACGCCGGCATTGAAGATCATGCCCCAGCCGGCCGAGTGGATGGTCCAGGGCCAGCGTCCCCAGGCCGGTTCGATGCCGACCCAGCCGAAGATGGTCTGGCCGATGGTCTCGGTGAAGATCACCGCCAACAGACCTACGGCCAAGCCCCAGGTGGCACCCGCACGGGTGATCCAGGGGACCCAGCAAACGGCGATCAGCGAGGGCCACATCTGGAAGCCGAAGGCCACCGCCAGACCGCCCAACAGCACCAGGGCGTCTCGCGAGAAGGTGGCCACCGTCAACGCCGATATGACGATGAAGGCAACACCGATGCGGCCGAACAGTTTCTGGGTCGTGTGGCTGGCCGTCGGGTTGAGGTACTTCTTGTAGAGGTCACGGGTCAGCATGCCACCGGCCGTCGACATGTAGGCCGCACCGGTCGACTGCATCGCCGCCAAAGCACAGACCGCCAGCAGACCAACTAGCCAGGGAGCTCCGTCGGAGACCTGGTTGATCAGGTTGGGTACCAGCGAGTCGGGCTTCTTGGCGATGGAATCACCGACCTGAAGAATGTCCGTTCCCACGCCCGCCGCCAAAGCCACCGGATCGGCGCCGATGATGTGGGCGCCCATGCCTTGCGAGGCGGTGAAGAAGAACAGGATGAGACCAATGCCGAAGGACGAGGCCCACACCTGTTGAGGCGCAAAGGGCCGCGGGTCGTTGTTGGAGAACGACCACATGGAAAAGGCCGGAGCCGACTGGATGCCCATCAGGGCGAACATGTAGGTCAGCACCATGATACCGGTCCACAGCCCGCCCACCGGAGTCTCGACGCCGAGGCCTGCGGTGAACTGGATGACGCCGGGAATGGCCAGATAGGCGGAATAGTCGCCACCTCCGAGGCCCTTGGTGGTACCCCACTTGGTGCCTTCAGTGACCGCCAGCTTGGCCAGTCCCTGGTTCATGGCTTCCCAGCCGCCCACCAGGTCCAAGGTGATGAAGCCGATCATCACGATGCCGCTGGCGAGTAATATGCATTGCAGGGTATCCACGTAGGCGACCGCTCTGAGCCCCCCGGAAGCCACATAGACGAGCACAACCAAGGACAGCACCCACATGCCGACGTCCTGCGAAATCATGCCGTCGGTCAGCACGTTGAACAGGTACCCCGAAGCGCCGAGCTGGACCCCGAGATATGGGATCGAGAACAGCAGCGCCACGATTACCGTCAGGATGCGGATGGCATCGCCCTGGAAGTAATCCGAGAGCATCTCGCCCGGTGTCACGTAGCCGAAACGCTTGCCCAGCATCCACTGGCGCTTGAGGAACATGACTCCGGTGAAGGGGATGGTGATGGCGTAGAAGGACGCATAGGCGTACTGGAATCCATCACGATAGATCAGGCCTGGGTGGCCCATGAAGGTCCAGCCCGAAAACGACGTTGCCGTCGCCGCCAGGATGAAAACCCACATCGACAGCCGTCGGCCGGCGATAAAGTAATCGGTTGCGGTCTTTGCCGTCTGGGCGCTCTTGACACCCCAGAAAATACAATAGGCCCAATAGAGCGCCACAAAGACAAAGAGCCATACCACTTTGGCTTCCATGTCGATCTCCCTTTAGAAAGTCACGTACGCTGTGGCCTCGCGCCACAGCGCTCGAGATAACGAACATCTCCTCCCAATCGGGTCGCGTTCGGGACATTGGCAGTCCTCTGCGGCCCATCGCTTGCTGGCTA
>NZDS01000145.1 GCA_002690215.1 Rhodospirillaceae bacterium
AACAACGAGGTTCGGCTCCAGCTTCACGCCCTGGCCTACAATCTGGGCAACTTCATGCGGACGCTTGCGTTGCCGAAGGAGGTGGAACACTGGTCGCTGGCCGCATCTACGACCCCGCTTGTGGCTCCGGTGGTATGTTCGTGCAATCCGGCGAGTTCGTGAAAGCGCACGCCGGCATACGAAGGCAATCTCAACGACTAACCACTAGCCCTCGGTCTGTCTGGCCTTGAAGATCGCAACAGCGGCCCTGGCCGGGTCTGGAACCGCATCCCGGATGATGTCCGCCAGTGGGGCCGGTTTGCGTTAAACTTCGAGAAGCCAGCGTCAGGCGTCAGCGATGATTTGAACTTCACAACGCATTCCGGCGCGAACTCAAATCGAAATCTTGCTGGCGTATTTTGGTGGGTTCCGCCCGGGCAAGCGGACCGAGCCTCAGACGGGTGTGATCTTCCGGGACCGCAAGCGGTAGCGCATCCCCGGTGAGGTGAGCCGCGCCACCGTCACCCACGTGCCGAGCGTCCAGGTCCGCCGAGTAACCCGGAGGCAGGGCTCGTTTGCCCCGAGATGCAGGAGCCGGCCGATCTCGGGACTGGGAAGCAGCGCTTCTACGGTGTGCTCCGCCTCCGACAGGGGGCCGATCGTCATCAGGTAGTCATGCGTGGTGATACGCGTGAAGTCTTGGCGCAGATAGGCGGGCGCCATCGCCGGATTGACGTAGCGCTCCTCGTGCTGGACCGGCTGACCGTCCTCGAAATGGACGGCGACGCAGTGAAAGACGGCGCTCTCCGGCAGCAGATTCAACGTCCGTGCGGTGGCCTCGTCGATCCGCTCCCTCTCGAGCAGATGCACGTCGCAGCTGTAGGCGTGGCCGCGCGTCCGGATTTCGTGGGCGATGCTGTTGATCTCTAACAGGGCCGCGTGCGGCCGCTGTTCGGCGACGAAGGTGCCGACGCCCTGAATGCGCAGCAGCACGCCCTTGTCCGCCAGTTCGCGAAGCGCCCGGTGGATTGTCATGCGGGCGAAGCCGGTCTGGCGCCTGAGCTCGTGCTCCGAGGGAAGGCGCGTGTGCTCAGTCCATTCGCCCGAGGCGATGCGCGACTGGATGTAGTCCTTCACTTGCTGGTATAGGGGCCGCGGTTTGGCCACATCTCTAGTCATTGGACTCCGCCTCGCTGCGGTCGACGCCGGCGTCAAAATAGTGATCGCTGAAGGTGGGGTCGTTGCGCGCCGCGGCGGTGGTGTTCTGGTAGACCAGCGTTCCCGAGTTGAGCACACCGACGGCGCTCGCCACCTTGAGCGCCCACTGCATGTTCTGCTCGACGAGCAGCACGGTCAGCCCCTCCACCTGGAGCTCACCGATAGCCTCGTAACAGGTGTCCACCATCTTCGGCATCAGGCCCAACGACACCTCGTCCATGAGCAGGAGCCGCGGCTCCGCCATCAGGCCGCGGCCGATCGCCAGCATCTGCTGCTCGCCCCCGGAGAGGGAACCGGCCCGCTGGCGGCGACGCTCGGCAAGGCGCGGGAACAGGTCGAACACGCGGGTGCGGTTCTCCGCCATGCGCTGACGGGGACGGCTGTAGCCACCGACAAGCAGGTTCTCCTCGACCGTGAGATCGGCAAACAGACGGCGGCCCTCGGGCACCAGCGCGATGCCCTGGCGCACCCGTTCCACCGTCGGCAAGCCGGTGATCTCGGCGCCGTCGAAGAGAACGCGGCCCGCCAGCACGGGCACGTGGCCGGCGATGGCCATGATGGTCGAAGTCTTGCCGGCCCCGTTGGGACCGAGTAGCGCGAAGATCGTGCCCGTCGCGACCTCAAGCGTGAGGTTCTCGACGGCGCGCACCGCGCCGTAGCCGCAGGTCAATCCCTCAAGCCGCAGCATGGCCACCCCTTCCGGGGCCCACGTAGGCCTCGCGCACCGCCGGATCGGCTATCACCTCCCGCGGCGCGCCAGCCGCGAGCACCCGCCCGTTGTCGAGAACTACGAGGCGCCGGGATACGCGCAGGACCTCGCTCAGGTTGTGCTCGACCAGGACCACGGTGATCCCGGAGCGATTGAGCTCGACGATGGTGTCGGCGAGACGCCTCGCCTCGTGGTCGTTGAGACCGGCCAGCGGCTCGTCGAGCAAGAGGATCTTGGGCTCGAGGGCCAGCGCCCGCGCCGCTTCCAGCCTTTTGAGTTGGCCCAACGGCATCTCGCCCGGCCGCTGCCTTTCGGCCACTGACAACCCGAGTCGCTCAAGGATGTCCATTGCCCGGCGCGTCTCCACGGCCCGGCCTACCTGGAGCAAGGCGGCAAGCGGATGTGCCGTGCGCCCGAGCCCGGCGGCAAGGATGACGTTGTCGCGCACCGCCATCGAGTGGAACGGTCGCACGATCTGATGAGTGAGACCCAGTCCCCGCCGCACGCGGGCATGGGTGGGGAGCCTGGTGACGTCCGCGCCCGACAGCAGGATCCGTCCGCTCCTCGGGCGGAGGACGCCGGTGATCACCTTCAGGAGCGTCGTCTTGCCGGCGCCGTTCGGACCGATCAGGCCGACGAGCTCTCCCTCAGCGACGCCCAACGAGACGCCGTCGAGCGCGCGTACGCCTCCGAAGTGCACGCTGATGTCCTGGGCCTCGAGCAGGAACGCGCTCATCGGACCGCCACCCATTTGACGGCACCCCGCACGATTCCGGCCAGCCCCCCGGGACTGAAACGCATCACCGCGAGAATGAGCCCGCCGTAGATCAGCAGCTTGTAGTCGTTCACGAACCGAAAAAGCTCCGGCATCAGTGTAAGGACGACCGCGGCCGCCAGGACGCCCCACGTGGAACCGATGCCGCCCACAACAACCATCGCCAGCACCGTGATCGAGGTGATGAAGTTGAAGGCATCGGGAATGATGAAGCGCGTGAATTGGGCGTAGAGCCCTCCCGCCAGCCCGGCAATTGCGGTCCCCAGCGCAAATGCCGTCAGCTTGTAGCGGCTGACGTCGACGCCGACGGTTTGGGCGGCATCTTCGTCGTCGGCCACCGCGTCGAAGGCAAAGCCAATCCACGCTTTCTTGACGTACAGGCTGAAGGCCACCGCAAGTGCGCTCAGGGCGACGACGATGAGCATGTACCCGATATCCCCAACGCCGACCGGCGGGATTCGCGAGATGCCAAGCTCTCCGCCGAGCCACTCCTGCTTGCGTACGAAACCCAAGAAAAGGAAGCCGACGCCCATCGTCGTTATCGCCAGGAAATCGTGCCTGACGCGGAGCGAGGCGAGCCCGACCACGAGGCCGAGGATCCCGGCGCTGACGATACCGGCGATGAGGGCCGGCGCCAGCGGCGTGCCGGTGACGGTGAGCACCGCTGTGGCGTAGGCGCCGGTGCCGAAGAAGGCGGCATGGCCAAGACTGATCTGCCCACAGAATCCGGTGATCAGGTTCAGGCTGAGTGCCAGAATCACGTTGATGCCGATCACCGTGATCAGGCTGACCTCGTAACCGCCGATCACGCCCGTTGTCCCAGAAGGCCCTCGGGCCGCACCATCAAAACGGCGATGAGGAACAGGAAGGCGATGGCGTCCCGGTCGAGGATGGCGCCGATATAGATGGTGCCGTAGGCCTCTATCACCCCGAGGCCGAGGCTTGCGATTAGCGTGCCGCGGACGCTGCCCAGCCCGCCGAGAACGATGATGGCGAGCGCCTTATAGCTGGTGACGCTGCCCATCGTCGGCTCGACGAAGTTGTTGAGAACCGCAATCAGGCTGCCGGCGACGGCGGCCAGCGCGGAGCCGATGAAGAAGTTGAGGTAGCGGACCTTCACGGCGTCGATGCCGAAGCTGAGCGCCATCTCCGGCGACGAGACGGTGGCCCGCCAGGCAACTCCGATGCGGGTGCATCCGATCAGCAGGGCGAACCCGCCGATCAACACCACGGCCGCAGCGACGATGGCGATCTGGACCGCGTTCACGGTGATGCCGCCCATGCTGTAGGTGGCCTGTAAGGGCGGTGCCGCAAACGACTCTCCGTAGGGCCCGAATACCAGGCGAAAGGCCTCTTCCATGCAGATGAAGAGACCGATGGACGCGATCAAGGCGACGAATGGTGGCCGATCGAGGATCGGCTCGTAGACGAGGCGGTAGATCGCCATGCCGGCGATACCGGAGGCCGGCACGGAAACCAGAAGCGCGAGCGGTAGGCTGCCGGTGGCGTTGGTCACCAGGACGGTGATGTAGGCGCCCAGGGTAAAGATGCCGGCGTGCGCCACATGCAGAATACGCAAGAGGCCGTAAACCAGCGTCAGGCCTACGGCCATCAATGCATACGTACTGCCGTCGATCAGACCGTTGACGAACAGTTCGAAAAAGTACATCCCGTTCAGCAGCTTCCCTTCGGGTCCTCCGGGGCCCTGAGCGGCGGACTACTCGGTCGGCGGCGCCAGCAGTTTCGGGTCGTCGATCACCGCGAAGTGGTGCCAAGCTCCGCCGCGCACCACCTGAACCTGCACGGGTTTGTAGACTTCGCCGAGGGCATTGAAGCCGATGGTGCCGGTGGCCGCGGTGAAGTTCCTCGTCGCGGCAATGGTGTCGCGGATTGCCTTGGGATCGTCGGTGCCGGCCTTGCGCATCGCCGCCACGGCGACGTTGATGGCCGTGTGAGTCGATGCTGAGACCATGTCGGCGCCGAAGCCGGCCTTCCGTTCGAAGGCCTCGATGAACCTACGGATAACCGGAACCTTCGAGTCACGGTCGAGAGTGGTCGTGATGAGGACGCCCTCGGCAGCCTCTTTGGCGATCTTGATGAAGGTGTCGCCATCGTATCCCTCCTGGCCGATGACAGGGGCGGTGACACCGGCCACCCGGAGCTGGCTGACCAGCGGCCCCGCCGTGAAATAGTAGCCTCCGGCATAGATGGCTTCGGGATTGTCGGCCTTGATGCTGGCGACGATGGGACCAAACTGGCGGTCCTTGAGGCTGTATTCGTATTCGTTGAGGACCGTGATGCCGAAGTCCGCCGCTACCGACTTGAAGCCCTCAGAGAGTGACTTCCCGAAGTCATTGTTCATGGTGACGATCGACACCCGCTTCTTGCCCATGATATCGGCGATCAGCTTCGGCCCAGCCCGGCCCTGCACCTTACCCATGGTCGAGGTGCGGAAGACGAAGGGACCAGCACGGGTGATGTCGGGATGCACGGCGTAGGCCGAGATATACGGGATGCCCGCCTCCTGAAAGACCCCCGCCGCCGCCCGTGTCGGGCCGGAATAGCTACCGGAGACCGCGATCTTGACACCGTCCTGACCGATCAGCTTCTTGGCGACCGGGATCGCCTGCACAGCCTTGGCCTGGTCGTCGTAGATCACCAGCTCCACCCGCTTTCCGTTGATGCCGCCTTTGGCGTTGATCTCCTCGACGGCGAGTTCGGCGCCAAGGCGGGCCGACTTGCCGTCCGCGGCGGCGAATCCAGTGAGCGGCGCGTTGAACCCGATCTTGACGGTATCGCTCGCCGCTTCGGCCGTGGCGGCGCCCACTGCGATCGCCGCCACGCCGCCCATGGCAATGATGCCACGCGACAGTTTATGCATGTGATTCCTCCCTATGCTCAGGCCCCGCACGAGACTACATGCCGCCACCAGCGCCGCGCACGACAGAGGGCGCACCCCCTTCCGGCGCCAGGCAAAGTGACGGCCCGTCTCGTCCCCGCGAGCAACTTGTCTAAGCAACCATATACAAGCTGCTTTCTCGTGTCAAGCGGAGGCGGTCTCAGGCCGCTCCGCTCAGACCGTCCAAGAGGACCCCGTTCCCAGCGACGGGCGACCGAATCGGCCGCTCCGATTGACACGAGAAAGCAGCTTGTATATGGTTGCTTAGACAACTGGTTTTCCTCTGCTGCGCCGGGTCGTGCAGCTCAAACAAGGTGTGCCGCCCCTCGGGGCGGACAACCTAAAGACAGCCTCTTTCAGGGAGCCCGTCATGCCCAAGGCTGAGATTCTTCGCGAGGTCCGCGCCCAGCGCGGAGACAACATCCGCTGCAAGGGATGGAAACAAGAAGCCCTACTCAGGCTCTTAGAAAACAACATGGAGAACGCCGAGAAGCCGGAGGAGCTGGTGATCTACGGCGGCATCGGCAAATGCGCGCGCAATTGGGAATCCTATCACGCCATCGTTGAGACGCTACAGAGGCTCGAGGATGACGCGACACTGGTCATCCAGTCCGGCATGCCGGTCGCCGTCTTCAAGACGCACCGCCTGGCGCCTAGCGTGATCATGGCCAACACCAACATCATGAAGGCGACGTGGCCGATCTTTTATGAGCTGCAGGACAAGAACCTGACCATGTTTTCCCAGTATACGGCCGGTCCATGGGAGTATATCGGCACGCAAGGCGTCATCCAGGGCACCTTCGAAACCCTCGGTTCTATCGGCCAGCTTCATTTCGGCGGCTCTCTGGTCGGCCGCATCCTACTCACGGCCGGAATGGGCGGCATGGGCGGCAATCAGCCGCGCGCCATGAGCATGCACGGCGGCGTCTGCATCTGCGCCGACGTTGACGAAGAGATGATCCGGCGGCGGCTCACCGTCGGCTACTGCGACTCCCTTGCGGGGTCGTTCGCGGAAGCCGTCGAGATGGCACACAAGGCGGCGAACGAGAAGAAACCGCTCGGCGTGGCGGTGGTCGGCAACGCCGTCGACATCCTGCGGGAGGCACTGGAGGCCGGCTTCAAGCCTGACATCGTCACCGACATGACGCCGGCCCATGATCCCTTGTCCTACATTCCCGTCGGCTACTCAGTGGCGGAGGCGGCCGAACTTCGTCGGCGCGACCGCGACGCCTACATCGCCGCGGCACGAAAGTCGATGGTCAAGCACCTGGGCCTCATGAACCGATACCAGGATATGGGCGTGCAGGTCTTCGAGTACGGCAACAGCATCCGCAAGGAGGCTCGTGACGCGGGCATGCCCGAGGCCGAGGCCATGAGTATCCCGGGCTTCGTCGCCGCCTACATCCGCCCGCTCTTCTGCGAGGGCCGCGGCCCGTTCCGCTGGATGTGCGTGTCCGGAGACCCCGCCGACCTCCGCAAGCTTGATGACACGGTGCTCGAGCTCTTCCCCGATGACGACCTCGTGACCAGGTGGATCACGCTAGCCAGAGACGCCGTTCCCATCGAGGGGCTGCCGGCTCGGGTCTGCTATCTGGGTTACGGCCAGCGCAAGGAATTCGGGTTGCGGGTCAACCAGTTGGTCGCCGAGCGTACGCTCAGTGGTCCGGTCGCGTTCTCTCGCGACAACCTCGACTCGGGCTCGATAGTGAACCCGACCTTCGAGTCCGAGAAGATGAATGACGAAAGCGATTTGATATCCGACTGGCCGTACCTGAACGCGCTCCTCAACACCGCGGCCATGGCTGATCTCGTTGCCATCCAGGCCAACTACTCCATGGGCGAGGCGGTCCATACCGCCGTCACCATGGTGGCGGACGGCAGTGAAGAGGCGGCCCTCCGCCTCGAAGCCTGCCTGACCACGGACCCCGGGATCGGGGTCGTCCGGCACGCCCAGGCGGGCTACCAGATAGCACGCCGGAAGGCCTACGCAGAGCACTTCGACGTCCCGTTGTGGTGGACACGCGAGGCCACCTTCGGCCCTGATGAGTGACGACGCCCCCGTTGCCCGGCCGAGGGCTAGCCTCGCCATCACGGGAGCGGCCGAACTCGTTACCTGCGCCGCCGCCGCCGTCGATCTCGTCGGCCGCGTCGACGGCGGCGTCGTCGCCGTCGCCGACGAACAAGTAATCGCCGCCGGCACGGCGGGCGAGGTCGAGAGGGCCGCCGATCTCTCCGGCGCCTGGATCCTGGACGCGGCCGGCGGTGTCGTCGCGCCAGGCTTCGTCGACTGCCACACCCACGTGGTCTTCGCCGGTTCGCGGGTTGAGGAATACGCCGCTCGCGTCGGCGGGGCCGATACCTCCGAGCTGGCGCTGCGAGGCATCGTCACCGGGATCCTCGCCACCGTTGAGATGACCCGCGCCGCGTCCTCCGACGAGCTCGTAGCGAGCGCCGCCGAGCGGCTCGCCGGTATGTTGCGCTCGGGAACCACGACGGCTGAGAGCAAGAGCGGCTATGGCCTCACCTCCGAGGACGAAATCAGGATGCTGGAGGTGAACCAACGCCTTCGCGAGATGCAGCCCGTGGACATCGTCAGCACCTTCCTAGGCGCCCACGAGTTTCCACCGGAACGGCGGCGCGCGGCGTACATCGACGAAATCGTCTCGGAGATGATTCCGCGGGTCGCGGAGGAGGGCCTTGCCGAATTCTGCGACGTCTATTGCGACGACGGCTACTACTCGGTCGAGGAATCGCGGCGCATCCTCGAAGCCGGCGCCAACGCCGGACTCAAACCCAAGATCCATACCGACGCCTATTCACACATCGGTGGCTCGGGTTTGGCCGCGGACTTCCCCGCCGTCTCGGCCGACCACCTGAACCACACGACCGAGGACGAGATGGAGGGCCTGGCCGCCGCCGGCGTCATCGGCGTGGTGATGCCCGGCCTCGACTTCGCCGTCGCCCACACCCGGCCCTTCGACGCCCGCGCCATGCTGGAACGCGGCATGACCCTAGCGCTGGCCACAGACATCTGCCCCGGGTGCTGGCTTGAATCCATGCAGTTCGTGATAGCGCTGGCGTGCAGGCTCTACGGCTTCACCCCGGCCGCCGCTCTCCGCGCCGCTACCATCGGCGGCGCCGCCGCCCTCGGTCAGGCCGACAAGATCGGCTCGCTCGAACCCGGCAAACTCGCCGACATCGCGATTTTCGACGTGCCGCGATACGAGGACTTGGCCTATCGACTGGGCCGTAACGCGGTCCGCACGGTCATCAAGCGCGGCCAAGTGGTAGTCGAGGCGAGCCGGACATGAGCCCGGCCGGCGTCTACCGGGTCGAGCACCTGCACCAGCCGTCGGGCTGGCTGTCGCCGGGCTACCTGGAAGTGGACGCCGACGGCTACATCGCCACCGTTGATCAAGACCCGCCCCATGGTGGGTCGGTAACCCACCTGGCCGGGTTGGGCGTCCCCAGCGCCTCGAATCTGCATTCGCACGCCTTCCAGCGCGCGCTCGTCGGTCTATCCGAATGCGCCTCGATTGCCGACGCGGAGGACACGTTCTGGACCTGGCGGAAGGTTATGTACGACTTCGTCGCCCGGATCGATCCTGCACAGTACCAGGCCATCGCCGCCATGGTCTACACGGACATGCTAAAGCATGGGATTACCGCCGTCGGCGAGTTCCACTACGTGCACCACGACACCTCCGGTTGTCCCTACGCCGACCGGGCCGAGATGTCCAAGCGACTCGTGGCTGCCGCGGAGCAAACCGGTCTCGCCATCACCCTCCTGCCGGTGTTCTACGCCAGCGGCGGCATCGGCAGGCCGCCGCAGGAGTCGCAGAAGCGCTTCGTCCACGCCGAACCCGACCGCTTCCTCGAGCTGGTCGCCGGGCTCTCGGCCCTCAGCGACGGGCGCCCAGACCTCGTGATCGGGGTGGCGCTCCACAGCCTGCGCGCCGTGCCGACCGACGGGCTCGCCGCCGTCGTCGCCGGCGTCCGTGACATCGCGTCCGACACGCCGATCCACATTCACGTCGCCGAACAGCCTCGGGAGGTCGAGGAATGCCTGGCCAGCCTCGGCGCCCGCCCCATCCGCTGGCTTCTCGACAACGCCAATGTGGGCGCCGACTGGACCCTCATCCATGCCACCCACTGCGACGAGAACGAGTGCCGCGACATGGCGGCGAGCGGCGCTGTCGTCGGCCTCTGCCCGGCGACCGAGGCCTCGCTCGGCGACGGCATCTTTCCGCTCGTCGCCTATCAGGGCGCGGGGGGGCACTGGGGCATCGGCACCGACAGCAACTACACCACCAGCGTCGCCGAGGAACTGCGGGTGCTCGAGTACGGCCAGCGCCTGATCCACGGACGGCGCAACCTGCTCACCGCGCCGGGTGACGAAACCACGGAGCACACCGGCCGCCGGCTCTTCGATCTGGCGCTGGCTGGCGGCACTCGGTCCCTGGCCCAGCCCATGGGCGCGCTGACGCCCAGCAAGCGTGCCGACCTCGTCATGCTGGACAGCGAATCCCCCACCCTGCTGGGCCACGGCCCGCGCACCGGGCTCGACGCCTGGATCCTCGGCGGCACGGTCAATCCGGTCCGCGACGTCATGGTCGGCGGCCGGTGGGTGGTGCGCGACGGCCGCCACGATAGCGAAGACATCATCATCGCCGCCTACAAGGAGACGATGGCCGATCTTGTCGCCGCCTGATCTCGACCGCGCTCTTCCGCCCAGGATGTCCTAGCCCCGTATATCTGAGCCACGATTGATATATTTTCTTTATCTCGTGGTGAGGATTGTTGATGACACGGAAGCGCTTTTCAGAAGAGGCGGCGTTGGATTTGCTGCGTCAGATCGATCTGGATCAGGCGTCGGGGAATACTGTTGAGAGGTCGATACGGACAGCTGGTATCAGCGAGGCGATATATTACAAGTGGCGGAAGCTTTACGGCGGCATGGGCAAGTCCCAACTGCGCGAACTTCGGGCGGTGGAGAAAGAGAATACCCGGCTGAAGCGGATCGTTGCCGAGCTTGAGCTGGACAAGCTGATCCTGAAGGAGAGCCTGGATTATTTAAAACCCAAGGTCTGACGGTTGCCGATCTACGTCGGACTGTGATCCATGGCCTTTCTATACCGGCATTCCTGACTCCCATGTCGACGCTCGCTGGCATGGGTTTTGGAACAACAAACTGCTTGCCATGCGCCGCCGGGGCATTCACGTCTTCTCCCGCTCTATTCGCAACAGCAAGGAAAAGGGCGTCGATGTCCGAATTGCGATAGACGTGATCCGAAAGGCCCATCAAAACGACTGCGACGTGGCCTTGATTTTCAGCCAGGATCAGGACCTTTCCGAAGTCGCGCGAGAACTGCGGATCATCGCAAAAGAACAGTCACGCTGGATTCGAATCGCCACCGCATATCCCGACAACCCAGACCGGCCTCGTGGTATCAACGGAACCGACTGGCTCCCGATCGACAGAGCCACCTATGACGCTTGTATCGATCCCCGGAACTACCGGCTCAAGAGAACCTAGGGAACATGCGAGTCATCGTCGCCCTGACCAGCCCCAGTGTTGCCCCCCTAAACCCGCCGCTCGCGGCCTTCCCAAAACCGCTCCCGCAATTCCCGCTTCAGCACCTTGCCGGCGGCGCTTCGCGGTAGCTCCTCAACGAACTCCACCCGCTTGGGCGCTTTGACCCCGCCCAAACGTTCCTTGCAATGCGCGATGATCTCCCCGGCTTCTAGGCTTTCGCCCGCCTTCAGCTCGACGCACGCAACAATCGCCTCGCCCCATTTTTCATCCGGCGCGCCGATGACCGCGCAGTCCCGAATGGCGGGCAGCGTCAGCACCGCCGCCTCGACCTCGACCGAGAAAACATTGAACCCGCCCGAGATGATCATGTCCTTTTTGCGATCGACGATGAAAACAAACCCGTCTTCGTCCATGCGAGCGATGTCGCCGGTGTGGTGCCAGCCGAAGGCGGCCGCTTCCGCCGTGGCTTCCGGGTTCTTGTAGTAGCCCCGCATCTGGCCGGCGCCGCGGTAGACCAGTTCGCCGACCTCGTCGGGGGGCAGCAGGTTGCCCTGGTCGTCCATGATGGCGAGCTTGCAGAAGGGTGCCTGGCGGCCGCAGCTCATGAGGCGGTCGGGGGGCGCGATCTCGCCCTCGACGAAGTGGTCCTCGCGGGTGAGGCAGGTGTTGGGGAACATGGTTTCGGTCTGGCCGAAGATTTGGAACATCACCGGGCCGAATACATCGATGGCCTCGCGGATCTTTTCGGGCGCGGTCGGGGCGGCGCCGTAGAAGATGTATTCGAGAGACGAGAAATCGAGGGTCTGTGCGCCGGGTTCCGCCAGCAGCATGTATAGCAGCGTCGACGGCGTCATGAAGTTGGTGATACCGAACTTGGGAATGGCTTCGAGGATGCCGGCGGGATCGGCCTTGGGCAGGATTATCGTGCGGCCGCCCGAGGCCATGATGTAGTACATCAAAAAACCGCTGGCGTGGGTCAGGGGTGCCGCCGCCAGGTTGACCGGCGGATTGGTCAGCGGTGCCACGGCCATCATGTTGGCCACCAGGTTCTCTATTCCCCGGTTGGTCATCAGCACGCCCTTGGGCAGGTCCGTGGTGCCGCCGGTGGGCTGTAGCGCGAAGATGCCGTCGGGGTCGTCGGGAACTTCGACCGGGTTGGCGGGATAGGCGCTCGCCCATTTCAGAAAGGCCGGGTCTTCCCCGGTGGCGGCGTCGATGCAGATGTATCTTTTGATGCCCGGCGCCTGGGCCCGGATCACGTCGACGGCCTCGGCGAAGGGGCTTAGGTAGAACAGCACCGAACAGTCGAAGCGGTCGAGGATCTGGGCGTTGTCGGCCACCGAGTTGCGGGGGTTGATGGGGATCCAGGCCAGGCCGGCGCGCAAGAGGCCGAGCGAGCAGACAAACGCGTGGGAGTCGTTGAGGCTCAGTACGGCTCCCTTGTCGCCGGGATTGAAGCCCTCGGCGTGCAGGCCGTTGGCGGCGCGGAAGGTGAGCTCTCGGACCTCGTCGTAGCTCAAGGTCTCGCCGCTTTCGCCGTTGGTCAGAAACGGGCCGTCGCCCACCAGGCGCCAGCCGCGGTCGAAATAGTCTATGCCGCCCATTTTGGTTTCTCCGCAGCTTCTATTCCGGAAGTGTCGTTCCCACTGGGTTGTCGATCACCCCCACCCCTCCCTCCCCCTTCGAGGGGGAGGGGGAAGAATGTGGCGGTTGCTGACGATTCCCTCCCCCCTTTGTGGGGGAGGGTGGCGGGGCCGTTGGGATACATGCGGTACTACTTCCGACCAGTGTTCATCAGGTTATCGCTCGGCTTGCCGTCCCACAATCGGTGATGTGGCACCAAGGATGCTGCGCCCTGCCCTGGATAAGCGCATTGGCGTTCAAGCACCGGAGTTAATGGCGATGATGTTCAAGCGATCCAGAAGGCTCACCGGGGCCGCAAATTTCAGCCAACTTTCGGTGAGAAGGACTGCTCCGCCTATGGGTTGGGTTATGGGTAGGCCGTGATCATCTTTGTAAAAGTCGTTATTTACCAATATGTTGGCACGAAAAACTGGCGGAGGGGGCGGGATTCGAACCCGCGAGGGGCGTGAACCCCCACACGCTTTCCAGGCGTGCGCCTTAAGCCACTCGGCCACCCCTCCATATGCAGGCGGGCAATATAAACCCATGCAAGCCTCTTGCAAATCGAGCCAGGGGTGGGGCGGCGGAACGGTCAAATCCGCTCCGCGATCGCCTTGCCTACTTCGGCCGTGGTGGCCTTGCCACCGAGGTCAGGCGTGCGCGCGGAGCCGTCGGCCAGCGCACCTTCAATAGCACCGACGATGGCCGCCGCCGCCTCGGCGTGACCCAGGTGGTCGAGCATCATGGCGCCCGAGCAGATTTGCGCCACATCCAGATGCTAGAGCATCGCCAGGTATTGATAGTGGCCGCTTGAGGGTGCCACGACTCGAACGGTACTATGGCAGTCCACCATGAGGATCCGTGCATTGCCCGAAAGAGAGTCCAACGGGCACAAAAGTGACGGTAAATTGGGGACCATTCGAAAGCTCCTCTGGCGCCTCCTCTGTGCCATCGGAATTCATGACAGCCGAATCCTAGATGCCTCTTTCGGATTTGGTGTCGGCGGCACTGTCCAAAAGCGGCAATGCAGACGTTGTGGAATGATAGTCATGCGACGCGGATGAGCCGGGTGAGCCCTGTGTTTTCAGCCGCCTTGGACCAGCAAGCTGACCTTCCAGCCCGGACTTCCGCTTTCGACCGCTGGGCGCCCGGTTCTGGGGGTGGAGCAGGCGTGGCTGGGGCGTGGTTGAATCGACGCTCGTGACCCACAGCCGACTCCGGAGCATCCGGTAACGGGGCCGAGATTTCAATCAGGATATCTCCAATCACCACTCCCCACCCAGTTTGGTCGGGATGCGGAGGAGATCGCCAGTCAAGTCAGCAACACATAGCGATGGGCGCTATTTCCAAATCCAGCGGAGAGCTGATCCGTCATTGTAGAAGACTTTCATGTCATCCCTTTCGCCGCAGTACCCTCACCAAATATTGGCCATGCCATATCGGAGGCTAAAGGCCGTGTCGGGGCCTGGACAGCGCGACTATATGTCACATTGAAATTCAGGTTGTCCGGATGTAATGCTGGGGCATATTTTTTACGAACTTATTGTTTCGACTTTTCAGGCCGACCCGGCAGCGCTCAACCCTCTTGCGCATTTCCTCTTTGCCCGGCCGACCTTTAGTTTGATGGTGGGTGCAAGGCGTTGACCCTATCCGGGATTGGAAAGGTTTTTTTGAAAGGGATAGAAGACGAGAATTGGGGGCCGAAAAATGTGGGGTTTTTTTCCTGGTTTCAATACTACATTAGGTGTCAATCCTGCAACAGGGATAGCTAAACTTATTGCTATTCCAATCCTATGGGCTGTGTATATTTCGTTTGCTTCTACTGTGATTGTTGGAGCTTGGGACTTATTAATTTATTTGGCGAGTTTAAACTGGAAATCTACGAATTTTCAATTTCCATTTCTAACGTCGATCATTTTCGTAATATCATTTCTTCTATTAGTTACTTTTACCTTAATATTAGATTTGTTCAAGAAATCTGACAAAGATGAGTAGGAGAATGACTAGTAGAGAACTGAGAGCATTTGCCTTACCATCGTACTGTTGCTGAGCGTGGTATATGGAGCCGAGTGTTTTTCTAGGTATTACGAGTTTTCAAGCAATCCACGATCACTGCACGTCAAATGGTGCGGCATTCTTCAATGCATGTACGCGTCCCGTGCTCCGTTGTGCCCAGAGAAGCGCGAAATACCGTAATATATTGATCATTGGATAATATACTTGTTATTGAATGGTCACATTTTGTACGACTGAGCGGCATTCGTAATCTTGCTATTGGCGCAGTCCAACCGAACGAGGCCTAGATCTCGTTTGACGGCACGGGCCGGTGGGCATACTACCCCCGCCAACTTCTCATCCTGGAGGGACTCCGGCCGTGCTGGGATCGAGCCTGAATCGATGTGAATGACCCTGGCTGTGTGAAAACATCTTCGCTGTTATGATTCCGGTGGCAACTGGCCGGGGGATGTGATGAAGCGTTTCGTTGAAGGTGTTGAGCGGG
>NZDS01000146.1 GCA_002690215.1 Rhodospirillaceae bacterium
CGCACCGTCCAGGCCAGCGGCCCGCCGTGGTCGAAGCCGTCGACCAGGGGGTAAATGCCGTGGCGGCTGGCCAGGCCGTAGGTCTGCTTGAGGCCGACCACGCCACAGAAAGAGGCCGGAATGCGCACCGAGCCACCGGTATCGGTGCCCAAGGTCCCTGGTACCAGCGAGGCCGCCACGGCGCAGCCCGAACCGGCGCTGGAGCCGCCGCAGGCACGCTCAGGGTGCCAGGGATTGCGTGCCGTGCCGTGATGCGGATTGATACCCACCGGCCCGAAAGCGAACTCCTGCAAATTCAAAAGGCCAATCATGATGGCCCCGGCCTGACGCAACCGAGCCACGCTGGTGGCGTCTTCCTCGACTGTCTCGCGGAATACTTGCGAGCCACAGGTGCGCTCGGTGCCGGCCACCTGGAAGAGGTCTTTGACCGCCAAGGGCACGCCATGAAGAGGTCCCAAGTCCGCGCCTGCCACCAACGCGGCCTCGGCCTCTCGCGCGGCCACCAGCGCCGCTTCGGGATAGACCGAGATAAAGGCCCGGTAGTGGTCATCGAGCCGCTCGATGCGGCCGAGCGAGGCCTGCACGGCCTCGACTGGCGAAACCTCACGATCAGCAATGCGCCGGGCCAACTCGGCAACGCCGAGCCCGGTCAGTTCCATATCTGCACTCATACAGGGGCTCCAGGTACGGCGACGATCAGCAGGATGCCGTAGACGACGACGAAAATTCCGTCCTTGATTGCTGGCACGGTCTGATGGTCCGTGCCGCGCGTCGCGATCAGCGAGATGATCTCCAGCACGAAGAAAATGACGGCCAGTCCGAAGAAGGGCCAGATGGTGCTCCACCACGACAGTCCCTCGGGCGCTTTGACTTCCTGTACTGCCTCCCAGATCAACAACAGGACCGGCAGTGCGATGAGATAGGCGTAGGCCACCAGAAAGCGGTAGCGCGTGAGTTTGCGGTCGACCAACCAGAACACCAGGAAGAAGGCCGCGATGGCCAGAAAGTCCCAGAACATGGCGGCGTATTTCTCGCCGGCCTGGGCCTGGTAGAGATTGAGAAAGCCGAGGAAGAGAAGAAACGTGAGCGCGTCGCAAAACAGCCACTCGCGTACCGTCTCGGCGCCGCTCTTGGCGCTCCAGGCCCGGCTCGCCTTGTCGAACAACAGCACCAGCGCCACGCCCAGAGTGGCGGGATAGACGAAGTAAAGTATCAGGGCGTACTGCCCGGTCCGCGGCAGGTAGATCCAGTTGAGCAGCAAGATGGCGACAGCCAGCCCCAGCAACCCCAACAGCCGCAGCGACGAGGGCGTTTGAACAGCTGCGGCCGGTGCCGCCGTGGCGGCGGCGTCGGACGCCGGCAGCACATCGGTAGCGCTCGCTGCCTCACGGGATTGCCGGTGGAGACGCACGAACACCGAGATCACGAACACCGCCAGCCCCAAACCCGCCGCCATCAACATGACGATGAAGAAGATCAGCGAGCGTAGATCGAGGCGCCAATCGGAGGCGGCGAGCTGGTCATGAGCACCGGCGCGGAACTGCCAGACCAGGATCGCGCCGACCACAAGAAGCAGCACGGCGGCCAGAACGAATTCGTACCAGCTCGGTGAATAGCCGCCGTCCCCGCCCTCGGCCACGGCGCCCGAGGGCCGTCGCGCGTATTGGGTGATCAGATAGATGAGAAAGGCCAGGACGCCGACCACGGCAATGGCGATCATCACCTCGACGAAGACCAGCGACCTTTCATCCATGGCTGCCGACCATCGTTATTCCGGCCCAGTACCCAGAAGGGCGTCGGTGCAGCGCCGCAGGCTGTCGTTGGCCGCCGCCTCCAGCAGCCGCCCCATGGTCATGCCGTTGCCACCAGGGGTGCTGCCGGTTTCCCTGACCTGAGCGCCGTTGGCGCGGACTTCGCCCACCACCTCGATGCTGCCGCCGTTCATGCTGTGGCTGATGATATCGAAGCTCCAGTCGTCACCATAAGCCTGGTGCAGGCGTTTAATCGCGTCTGCCAACGGTTGGCGGGCGGGCGAGGGCGGAGGCGGTATTGGCGATGTTGCAGCAGGCGCAGGTTCCGGGGCAGGTGCAGTCACAGGCGGTGTTGCGACCTGAACCGGCGCCTGTGGCGCTGGTTCCGGGCGTTCTGTGGCTCCGCTCTGCATTTGCCGCCGCCGCGCCTCGGTGGCTGCGACATCGACGCTCTCGCTCTCCAGGTCGACGACTACACCATAGACCTCGCGGGCGTGCTCTAGCGTGCAGAAATCATCGAGCACGTCCTCCAGCACCTGCTCGGGCGGCCGTTCCAGGGGCTCGCCATAGCCGCCGCCGCAGGGCCCGTAGAAGACATGCACGTCGCCTTCCCGCACCCGCATGCCGGAGAACTTGGCCGGCATCTTGGTGCGCTTGGTGGGGTCGGCGATATTGAAGATCTCGACCCGGCCGGTGGCGCCGGGCTGGCCGCCAAAGATGCCCCAGGGCACGTCTTCGTGGCGCTCGTTTTCATGAGTTATGAAACCGTCGCTGAGCAGGCGTTGGGCCTTGACCACGCCGAAGCCGCCACGCTGGCGCCCGGCACCGGGCATGACGTCGTCGCGCAGCTCATAGCGGTCGCAGATCATGGGCAAGTGGATGGCCAAGTCTTCGAGCGGGTTGTTGCGCGTGTTGGCCATCAGGGCGTCGATACTGTCGGGCCCGTCGGACTTCGGCCGGCCGCCGTAGGAGCCTTCGTTAACCTCGAGGAAGACCCAATAGTCGCCGGAAGGCCGCACCCCGGAATAGGCCACGAAGGAGAGAACCGCCGACGAGCCGGCGATGATGTCGTCGGGCAGCACCGGCGCCAGTGCCTTGTAGATCAGGTCGATCATGCGATTGATTTGGCTGAAGCGGGCTTCTGCCGCGGCTGGGAACTCAGGATTGTAGATCGAACCCTTGGGCGCCGTCACGGTGATGGGCCGGAAGGTGCCCTGGTTGGAGGGCACCTTGATTTCGGACGTTTCGGCATCCAGCAGCAGCGAGCGGATGGCGCAGAAACAGGCCACCTTGGTTGAACCTTCGAAGGGCACGTTGAATCCGGTCTCGACTTGGTCGGCCGAGCCCGTCAGGTCGATCTCGATGCCGTCGCCCTGGATGCGCACACAGACCTTGATGGGCAGGTTGACGCCGCGGTTTTTGCCGTCGTCGTCGAGGAAGCCCTCGGCCCGGTATTCGCCGTCGGGAATGGCGGCGATGCGCTGGCGCAGTACGCGCTCGGCATAGTCCATGAGCTGTTGCGTAGCATCCAGCACGGTGTCTAGGCCGTAGCGCTCGATCAACTCCTGGAAACGGCGCACGCCGAGCCGGGCCGAAGCGATCTGGGCCTCGATGTCACGCTGGAGTTGCGGTGCCGCCCGGCTGTTGCGGCCGATGAATTCCCACAGCGCCTCGTTGCGCTTGTCGCCCTCGTAAAGTTTGGTGCCGGCGAACAGCATGCCCTCGGCATAGACGTCGGGTATGTCGATGATCAGGCCCGGCGTCGCGGCGCCGATATCGAGGTGATGTGCCGTGTTGCCGGCAAAGCCGACCAGCTTGCCCTGGTAGAAGATGGGAATGACGATGGCGATGTCAGGCGAATGGCTGGAACCGAAATAGGGGTGGTTGTGGATAACCACGTCGCCCTCGTTCCAGCTCCCGCCTTGCAGCGTCTCCCGGATGCCTTCCAGGTAACCGGGCAGCGAACCGATGTGCAAGGGTGAGGATTCGGATTCGCAAAGCGTATTGAATTCGGTGTCGAAAAGTCCCGCCCCCAGGTCCTGGGATTCGCGGATGATCGAGGAAAACGACATGCGATAGAGGATATGACCCATCTCCTCGGCGATGGTGTCGAGCGCCCCCGAAATGACCTGCAGGGTGATGGGATCGAGTTCCTTGGTTAGCATCGCTCTCGTACCTAACTGCCGCTGATGCGCAGGTTGCCGTGCTCGGTGACCGCCGCGGTATGGCCCGGCGGCACCAGCGTCGTCGAGTTGTGTTGGATCAGGATGGCCGGCCCGGGCACGCTGTGGCCGGCCCTGAGCTGGCCGCGGTCGTAGCGCGGCGTCTCGATTGTCTGGCCGTCGTCGAAAGTGGTCTCGCGGCTGTAAAGCAGCGCGCCTTCGATGCCGACGCCATTTGCCTGTTCCAGCCGCGCCACCTGGAGCGGCGTCACGTGCTCCGTGCCGATAACGCGGACGGTAATCAGCTCAACCTCGCCTTCATCGAAAGCATAGCCGTAGTCCAGGCGGTGTTGCTGGTGAAAGCTGGCGACGATGTCGTCGACGTTGCCCGGCGTGATCTCAGCCTCGGGCAGGGCTGCCCTGAGCTCGAAACCCTGACCGGCGTAGCGGCACTCCGCGATGCGCTCGAAGTGCTGACGCTCGGCCGGCACGCCGTCGTTTTCTAGATCGTGGCGGCACTCGGCCAGCAGTTCCCCGACCAGCTTGTTGATGCGGCCCAGAGTTTGGCCGTCGGTGCGGCTTAGCGACGTGATTAGCGAGCGTGCGTGCTCGTACTGCATGTCGGTTTGCAAAAGCCCCATGGCGGCCGTAATGCCCGGCGCCACCGGCACGATGACGTCGCGCGCCGCCACTGCTTCAGCCAGAGCAACGCCGTGCAGCGGCCCGGCACCGCCGAAGGGCATCAACGAAAACTCGCGCGGATCGACGCCCCGCGCCACTGAATTGGAGCGAATCGCCAGCGCCATATTCGAGTTGATCACCTTGATCACACCGAGAGCCGCCTCCGTCGCGGAAACCCCCAACGGCCGGGCCAATTTCTCTTCTACCGCCTGCCGGGCCAGACCGGCGTCGAGCGGCAGGTCGCCGCCCAGCATCTTGTCGGCATCAAGGCGGCCCAGCACCACCTGGGCGTCGGTCACCGTCGGTTCCTGGCCGCCGCGGCCGTAACAGGCCGGCCCCGGTTCGGCCCCGGCCGAGCGCGGCCCGACATGAAAGCCGCCGGCGGAATCAACAAACGCGATCGAGCCGCCGCCCGCACCGATGGTCACCAGGTCGATCATGGGAATCAAAATCGGATGGCCGCTTACGTAAGAATCGCGAGCGTTCATGATCTTGATGCGGCCGTTGGGGATGGTGCTGATATCGGCCGAGGTGCCACCGATATCGACCGTGATGACGTTGTCGGAGCCGCACAATTGCCCCTCCGAACGGCCGCCGATGACGCCGCCGGCCGGGCCCGACATAAGCATCGTGACGGCGCGCTGCGAACAGGCTTCGACTGTCGAAATACCGCCGTTCGACTGGATGATGCGCAGATTGGCGCGAAAGCCCTGGTCGCCCAGCTTGCGCTGCAGGCTGGTCAGGTAGGTTGAGGTCTGGGGCCCGATGAAGGCGTTCATGGCGGCCGTCGAGAAGCGCTCGTACTCGCGGATGACGTTGGCCACTTCGGAAGACGCACTGACGAAGGCGCCGGGCATCTCGCGCTCGACGATCGATTTGGCCTGGCGCTCGTGTTCGTCATTGAGGAAGGAAAACAGGAAGCCGATGACCACGGCCTCGAGGCCGCGGCGTTTGAAGACCTCGACGGCGGCCAGCACCTCGTCCTCGGCCAAGGGCGTCTCGATACGGCCGTCGGGCGGCAGGATGCGCTCAGCAACCGCAATGCGGTTGCGGCGCTTGACCAGGGGCCGATTCTGCCAGGGCACCTCGAAGTGGAGCGAGAAATTGTGCGGACGCTTGTGGCGGCCGATATGCAAAATATCGCGAAAGTTCCGCGTCGTGATCATGCCGACGTCGGCGCCGCGGTGCTCGATGGTGATGTTGGTGGCGACGGTGGTGCCGTGAACGATGAGCTCGATGTCGCCAGGCGCCGCCCCGGCCATCTCGCAGAGTTCCTGCAGGCCCTTGAGGACGCCGACGGACTGGTCCTCGGGCGTCGAGACGACCTTGTGGAAGAACACGCCGCGATCCGATTCGAGCACCAGATCGGTGTTCGTGCCGCCGACGTCGACGCCTACCCTGGCCATGGCCGCTGTCCCTGCCTCCGTCAGTCGTTGCGCAACTCGAGCCCGTCGAGGTAGTCGAGCACGGTCTGCACCGGCTCGACGTCACCGAACTTGGCGTCGATGTCGAAGAGGTTCCACTCGACCACGCCGGGAACCCGGTCGCCGACCGCCTCGCGCACTACGATGGGCCGGAAGCCCTCGGCGATGGCGTCCTCGGTGGTGTGGCGTACGCAGCCGGCCATGGTGACACCGGTAATGATCACCGTGTCGACTTGGTGGGCGCGCAGAAAGCCGGCCAGATAGGTGCCGTGAAAGGCGCTGGCGCGCTTCTTGACGATGACCTGCTCGTCGGGTTCGGGGGCAATGCGGCTGTCGATTTCGCAGTCCTCGCTGCCCAGCTGCAAAAGCTCGGCCGGGATCTTCTTGTGCCACAGCCCCATGTCCGAATTGGGACCCTCGGTGACGTTATAGGCGGTGGAGGTATAGACGATGGGGATGCGCTTGGCCCTTGACGCCGCCAGCAGTTCCTGCACGGCCGGAATGATGACATCCATGTGGTTGCAGGAAAAGGCGTTGCCCGGCCGCGTCCAGGCGTTGGCCAGATCGATGTTGATCAGCGCCGGGCGCTGGCCGAAGCCGATGCGGCGCTGGAAGCCACGATCCTGGTAGAGCTCGGAATCGGCGGCGAAGATCTTTTCCAGAGCTGCGGTTATCTCGTCGGACATGGCGCGGATACCCCCTCACTGAAGGGGGAAAGGCTAGCACCGGCCGGGGCAGAGAGTCGATGCCGAGAACGCCTCCTACTTTGTCCCGTACATGCGATCGCCCGCATCACCGAGGCCGGGCAGGATATAGCCGTGATCGTTGAGCTGGCGATCGATGGCGGCTGTGATGAGCGGCACGTCGGGATGCTCGTGGACAAAGTTCTCGATGCCTTCGGGTGCAGCCAGCAGGCAGACGAACCTGAGCTGTGAGGCGCCGGCCTCCTTGATGCGACTGACCGCCGCCACGGCCGAGTTGCCGGTGGCCAGCATGGGATCGACGACGATGCAGATCCGAGCGTCAAGCGCCTCAGGTGCCTTCAAGTAATACTCGATGGGCACCAGCGTCTTGGGATCGCGGTAGAGGCCGACGTGAGCGACGCGAGCCGAGGGCACCAAGTCGAGCATACCTTCCAAAAGTCCGTTTCCGGCCCGCAGGATCGAGACGAAACAGAGCTTCTTGCCCTCCAGCACCGGCGCCGACATGTCCTCGAGCGGCGTCGTGATGGTGGTGCTTTCAAGCGGCAGGTTGCGCGTCACCTCGTAGGCAAGCAGCAGGCTGATTTCGCGGAGCAGTTGGCGGAACTGCGCTGTCGAAGTGCTGGTGGAGCGCATCAGAGTCAACTTGTGCTGAATCAACGGATGGTCGGCGACCGTGACGTTTTCATGCATGGTTCGTGCCCCCTGGGATTGCCTCGATAGACTTAGAACAGCGTGCCGTCACTGTCGACGGCGATTGGCGGCCGGCCACCGCGCTTCTCCTCGGCCAGTCGCCGCCCGGCCGCCCAACTGCCGCCCTGCAGCACGGCGGCGAGGGGAAGCTGATCGGGCCCGAGGCCGAGGCGTTGGCGCACCAGCGGCGCCAGCCGGTCCAAGAGGGCTACCGTCAGAGCCCGCCATTCCACGACAAACTCGCTGTCCGCGGGCCAGGCCGCATCAAGCGCTGCCGCATCGCGAGGCACCAGAACACCCGTATCGATGAAAAGGCCGCCATTGCGGTATTCGGCCAGGCCCGTTAGCCCGTCCAGGTCGGTGATCGTCAGGCCAGCCCACTGCAGTGGCTCGATCAGCGAATAGCTGAGCCACTGCGAGAGTTTGTGAAAGGGAACCAGCCCGGCCGTTACCCCTTCGCCCGGGATCTGAGCATGGCGGCCGACGTCGCCCAGCGCCACGCCGTCGATCACCAGACCGGATGGCCAGATGGCGTTGAAGGCGTCGAGCACGGAGACCAGGATGGAGCGGGCCGGCAAGCACCCATCCTCGGCCGCGGCGGCGAGCTGATCGTAAAGCTCACCGAGCCGCGACCATCTAGTGCCAACGGCCCGGCCCAGCGCGTTGAGCAACGCTGCCCGGCCGGCCAGACCGACCAGCGGGTTGTTCTTCGAGACCTGGAAGGCGCTGCCGAGATCGGCGGCCGTGAGTGCGGTCAGGGCTGCCGTGTCGGCGCGTAGCGGCTCGTTATCGGGATGATCGCTCAGAACGCCGGCCTCGAAAAGGCGCAGGCTGGCTAGCGCCAGTCCTTCGGATCGGCCGAGCTCAAGCCTCATCTCCTGATCGTGGTAGCGCCAGGCGGCCCCGGCCCCGGCGTCCAACAGCACCGAGACGATGGCCAATTCGAACTCGCTGCGGGCTCGCGCGGGGCCGGTCAGGTCCGGATTCAGGGTCAGCCGTTCGGCCCACAAATCCCGGCCGGCCACCGCGAAGTGGCGCCAGCGGCTGTGCAACGGGATGCGCAGGTTGGGATAGTTTTGGCGCGTGATCCCAGCCACCAGGTCGGCGGTGTGATCGAGTTTTTCGGGGGCCAGGCGGAAGTTGGCGAGATCGCCCTGCTCGGCCAGGGCCAGCAACGCGGTACAGCGCTCGCGAATTGCCTCGGGCGTGGCCAGGGCCGCCAGCGTCTTCGTCACTCCAGCGTTCGTCCGGTGATGCCGTCGA
Organism: Rhodospirillaceae bacterium; assembly: GCA_002690215.1. Taxonomy (GTDB): domain Bacteria; phylum Pseudomonadota; class Alphaproteobacteria; order UBA2966; family UBA2966. Next base: position 8,676 of record NZDS01000146.1, read on the forward strand.
GGGTTTCGGCGTCGGGCGGCCCCTCCTCGGCGTAATAGCCGGCCGCCTTCTTGGCCGCCATCTCGACGGCGGCATCGCTGGGCACCAGTTCCTCGGGGATTTCAACCCGTTCGCCGATGGTGATCCGCTGCCCCGTGATGGCGTCATGCTTGAGGTCGGACATGGAGACGAAGCGGTCGATGCGCGAAACCCCCAACCAGTGCAGCACGTCGGGCATGAGCTCCTGGAAGCGGGCGTCCTGGACACCGGCCACGCATTCGGTGCGCTCGAAGTAGTTGGCTGCCGTGTCTCCGCCGTCTTGGCGCTTGCGGGCGTTGTAGACCAGGAACTTGGTCACTTCTCCGAGGGACCGGCCTTCCTTGCGATTGTAGACGATGAGGCCGACTCCGCCTTGCTGGGCCATCTCGATGCAGGCCTCGATGCCGTGCATCAGATAGGGCCGGCAGGTGCAGATGTCGGAGCCGAAGACGTCCGAACCGTTGCATTCGTCGTGCACCCGGCAGGCCACTGGGTAGGCGGCATCGGGCAGATGGGCCGGGTCGCCGATGATGTAGGCGGTTTGGCCACCGATCGGCGGCACGAAGACCTCGAGATCGGATCGGGTCACCAGTTCCGGGTACATGCCGCCGGTGTGCTCGAAGAGCTGGCGGCGCAAATCGGTCTCGTCGATGCCGAAGCGCCGCGCCATGCCCGGCAGATGCCAAACCGGATCGATGGCGGCCTTGGTTACCCGCACCTCGCCTCCGTGGCTCAGCACGCGGCCATCGGGTTTGAGCCGGCCTGCCGTTATGGCCTCACGGATCTCGGCGATGCTGAGATGGGCCTGTGTCACCGCGATGGTGGGACGGATATCCATGCCGGCGGCAAGTTCCTCGGCGAAGGCCTCCCCGATCAGGTGTCCATAGGGATCGAGCGAGACGATACGGCCATCACCGTTCCCCCAATCGCCCCATTGCGGATAGGGGCCGATCTCGACCGCCGGATGGGTGTCGGTGAGGTCTGGTACGTGGGCAGGATCGAGATGGCCGGAGGAAACAGCCAAGGCCCGGTAAAGGGAATAGGAGCCGGCGTGGGTGCCGATGGCGTTGCGCTGTTCGGGATCGGTCAATGTGGCGATGACCGGCCCCCGATCGGCCGGCGTGGCCGCACCCCAGGCGATGGCGGGCGGCGCCGTGGTGCCGCGCTGTGTGTGCGAGGTCAGGATGATGTGGCCTTTGCCCGACATGACAGCCTCCGCGCGAGAGGGATCCAGACCGGCGAAAAACAACCAGAATGACGGATTTTAGCCTTGAATTCAATAACTTCGGGTTAACTAGCGGCGCGAGTCGGTGACCCTGGGATTCGCCTTCTACCCGTCGTAAGCTTCGTCATCCAACGCCATAGCCGTCACCCCATCAGCCAGGGAGACCTGCCATGCCAGTCGAATGGATCAACGATCATGAAATGTACTACGAGGTTCACGGCAGCGGCGATTCGCTGCTCTGTATGACCGGATGGGGAACGTTCTGCCACGGCAACACGGGGCTGATGGCGCGTGGCATGGTGGAGCGCTACCAATGCGTCGTCTTCGACCACAGGGGGTTGGGGGATTCAGGCGACAACGCCACGCAAAGACCCAGCATGCGCCTTTATGCCGAGGATGCGGCGGGCCTGCTGGATCATCTCGGGCTCTCGAACGTGCACGTCGTCGGTCTGGTCGGCATGGGCGCCTGCATTGGTCAGGAAATGGCGATCAACCGTCCCGACCTGGTACGCAGCATGACCAATATGGGGGCCTGGGCCTGGTGCGACCCCTATCTCCACGACATGCTCGAAATGTTGCGTGAGGTGCACCGCGCCATGGGCTGGGCCGAGTTCCAAAAGCAAGTGACAGTGCTGTCGTTCCTGCCTGAATTCTATAACCAGAACAAAGCGCGGTTGCTGGGCCCGAACGGCGGCTGGGCCGATCTCTATGGACGCTACGAAGCGCATTCGCGCCTCATCGATGCTTGCTTGCGCCATGACACTCTCGACCGCCTGCATCTGATAAAGGCGCCCTCGCTAATCCTTCATGCCGGCCAGGATAAAGTGAATCCGCCGCGCACTACGCTACCGATCGAGGAAGGTATTGCCGATGCCCGGGGCGTGTTGATGGAGGACGTGGCGCACGTGGTGGCGGGCAAGGATCAGAAGAAGCGGTTTTGTGAGATCCTGTTGGGCTTTCTGGCCGAGGTGGACGCGGCCACAGAGAGCGCAGCGGGCGCAGGCGCCACGGGCACGGGAGGGGCGTGATGACCATATCGGCGGAGCAGCGCGACCAGCGGCTCAAGGGGCCGCTGGCCGGAATCCGCGTGATCGAGATGGGGCAGCTTTTGGCCGGGCCCTTCACGGCGGCGCGCCTGGCCGATTTCGGGGCCGAGGTCATCAAGGTCGAGACACCTGGGGCCGGTGATCCCATGCGCGAATGGGGCCATCACCGCTATGAGGGGCGGTGTCTCTGGTGGCCCATTCTGGCGCGCAACAAGAAGTCGGTGACGGCCAATCTGCGCGAAGAGAAGGGCCAGGATCTGGTGCGCAAACTGTGTGCCGGGGCGGACGTTTTGGTCGAGAATTTCAAGCCAGGAACGCTGGAGAAGTGGGGCCTGGGTCCCGCAGACTTGCATGCCATCAACCCGCGGCTGGTGATAGTGCGTATCTCGGGCTTCGGCCAGACCGGGCCCTATTCCAGCCGGCCGGGCTTTGCCAGCGTCGGCGAGGCCATGGGTGGGCTGAGATACGTCAACGGCTTCCCCGACCAGCCGCCGCCCCGGGCCGGCATCTCGCTGGGCGACACCCTGACGGGCATGTTCGCGGCCCAAGGTGCCCTGATGGCGCTGTACTGGCGCGACGCGCTGGGTGGCGGCCGTGGCCAGGTGGTCGATGCCGCGATCACCGAGAGCTGCTTCGCTTTCATGGAAAGCGCGCTGCCGGAATACCAAAAACTGGGAGTGATCCGTGAGCCCAGCGGCACCGGACTGGCCAACGTCTCGCCCTCAAACATCTTCCCCACCAAGGACGGCAAGTGGGTGGTCATCGCGGCCAATATGGATTCGCTTTTTCGCCGCCTCTGCCAGGCTATGGGGCAGCCCGAACTGGCCGACGATCCGCGCTATGTGACCCACAAAGTAAGGGGCGACAATGCCGAAGAACTGGACGGCCGCATCGCCGAATGGAGCCAGACGCTGACAGCCGAAGAACTCGACAAGCTCTTGGACGACCACGGCGTCGTGGTGGGCCCGATCTACACCATGGCAGACATCATGAAGGATCCGCAGTACCAGGCCCGCGACATGATCCGTAACGTCGCCGACGAGTTTTTCGGCGAGATCGCCATACCGGGCTTCGTGCCCAAGCTTTCCGAAACCGAAAGCGACATCGCCTGGCTCGGTCCGCCCGAGCCGGGGCTGCACAACCGCGAGGTCTACGCCGAGCTTTTGGGCCTCTCCGACGGTGACCTCGACGACCTCGAAAAAGAGGGAATCATCTGACAAAGAAGTCCGCCATCGCCAAGGGCAACCTGGCGCCCGGCTTCATGAGCGACCTGATGCAGAAGGATCCGGGGATCGTACTCTCCGGAGCCGCCACCATCGAACTGAAGGAAAAGGGTCTCCCTGCCTCCAATAGCTTGTATTGCAATGATATTAATTTCTAGTTCAGCGCTGAACTCAGTTAACCCCCCATTTCCCAGATGAACTCGTTAATCGATGCCCTGAGATGGAGATTATGCTATAAGAATCAATATGTTGAGGAGTTGATGGAGTGGTTGGCA
>NZDS01000147.1 GCA_002690215.1 Rhodospirillaceae bacterium
CATATTGATTCTTATAGCATAATCTCCATCTCAGGGCATCGATTAACGAGTTCATCTGGGAAATGGGGGTTTGATTGGTGGTGCAATATCGCAAACTGGTCGCTATTCGGAACCGGCCGGCCGGAACCTCAATTCAATCAAGTTGTGGGTTGAGGATGTCAACAAACGCGGGGGCCTCCTAGGCCATACAGTCACGATCAAGTACCTGGACGACAAATCGGACAAGCAGACCGCCATCAAGCTTTACGAGAAGCTGATTACCGACGACAAGGTGGACATCATTTCTTCTCCTTATTCAAGCGGGATCACCGATGCGGTTGCCAATGTCTCCGAGCGGTACAAGATGCCCATGATTACTTTTGCAGCCGCCTCGTCCGTTATTTGGCAAAAAGGCAGAAGGTACGTATTCAACACCATCGACTACGCCGAGAACTATCAAAAAGGCGCACTTCATCTTGCCAAGGACATCGGCGTGAAGCGCATCGCCGTCATTGGCGAGGACTCTCTTTTCCCACGCATGACCCGCAAGGGAGTGGAAAAGTGGGCCAAAGAGCTAGGTCTCGAGATCGTGCTCGCCGAGAACTACGGGAGCCGCAAGCAAGGGGATTACACGGCGCTGCTGCAAAAAATCAAAAGCAAACGTGCCGAAGCCATATTCTCCAACAGCTACTTCGCCGATGCCGCTTCACAAATCCGCACGCTGCGGGAGATGGATTACAACCTGAAGATTTTCGCCAGCACGGTAGGTCCGGGTCTGCCGAGGTTCGCGAAAGACCTCGGTTCCACGGCAGAATACGTGCTGGGCTTCACTCAGTGGGAGCCTATCCCCGACATTCTGGGATACCCCGGAATGCAAGAGTATATAGATGCTTACAAGAAAAAGTACGGAACCTCGCCCAACTACCATGCCGGCGCAGCTTACGGTGCCATGCAGGTACTGGAAGCGGCGGTGAAGCATGCAGGCAGCTTTGATAATGAGAAGCTCCGCGACGCCTATGCGAGCATCGATGTGATGACCATGTTCGGTCGATACAAGGTCGATGAAAAAGGCCTCAGCCGTCATACAGGCATGACGTTCCAGATCCAAAATGGGAAACGCATGATCGTCTGGCCGAAGGGACAAGCTCAGGTCAAGGCCAAATTGCCCATGCCGAAATGGAGTGCCCGATAGGTCGTCGGATGACACTTTTCCGGGGATCACGGGAAACATAGGGGGCGGAAATTTGGGAGCTATTGATATCGGTAGACGTTAGCTAAGCCACCGGCTTCGAGTGCGTTGATCCGAGTTCTGCCCCATCCCAATCTTCCGACTTATGAGGTCGGGACCATTGATGGTCCCGACCTCATCTGGATTTATCAGGACGCAAGCTAAAGGAATACTCTGCGGAATGGAAAAATCGGACACCCGAAGCTTGTACCTGCTGTCTGGATTTCTGGTTGTGATCTACGCCATGCCATTTGTTGTCGGAGTGATGAACGACAACGTCATTTATGATTTGCAGTGGCTCGCCGATTTGACGACGGTGGCGATGAGCGGTCTCATGCAAGGTGGTGTCTACGCCATGTTCGCGGTCGGTCTGACGTTGATATTCGGTGTCATGTGGGTGATCAACGTCGCTCATGGCGAATTTGTCGTCCTCGGTGCCTATCTCACATACGTGGTTTTCAATGCCCCACAATTTCTAGGCTACGGGGCCTACATCGATCCCTTGCTGGCTATGTTCATCACTTTACCTGTTGCCTTTTGCCTAGGCTACATCGTGCAGAAAGTGCTGTTGAACGCAGTGATAGGTGGTCCAGAGCTCACTCCTCTATTGATCACATTTGGATTAGGGATCTCCATGATCAATATTATCGAGTGGATTTTTTCCACTGACTATCACACCATTCCTTATTATCCTGACGCTTTTGTGATCACGGAAAACATTAGGTTGGGGAAAAACAAGGTCATCAGCTTTCTTATCGCTTTTGTCATCACGTTCAGTGTTTTTTTCTTTCTCAAGTTTCATCGGCTGGGCAAAGCGATTCGGGCCACGTCTCAAAATGCCGAAGTCGCCATGGTCTGCGGGATCAACATCCAGCGCGTCTATCTCATTACCTTCGGGTTGGCGGCTGCTCTTGCGGTCGCCGGTGGCACATTGGTATCCATTCAATTCGGTTTCAACCCCGAGACCGGATTGACATACACCGTCATAGCGTTTGCCATCATCGTTCTTGGTGGGCGCGGTCACTACGTCGGTGCATTCATCGCGGCACTCATGCTGGGCGTGCTGGAAAACCTTGTCTCTTTCATGGTCCCTAATGGCACAGCTCTGGTGGAGATGGCCGCCTATGGCACGATGATCTTCGTGCTGCTGATCCGGCCCCGCGGGCTGCTGGGTCCAAAAATAGATTGACTGGCGATTATTATGAAACAACGTGAAACCGTCAGAAACCTTGCTTATCTGGGAGGACTATGCCTTTTTCTGATGATTCTGCCGGACCAACTCAACGTGTACTACCGTTCTTTCATCATGTTTACCATGATGTACGTTGTACTGGCATTGAGCTGGAACATCATCAGCGGGTACACGGGTTACATTAATTTCGGTCACGTTCTCTTCTATGGAGTCGGATCCTACGCTTCGGCAATCCTGGTGGCCGACTACGGCTGGAATTGGCTTCCCACCCTGATTGTCTCGGCGGGCGTCGCAGTCATCGTTGCCATCGTGCTGGGCTTTCCAGTATTGCGGCTGAAAGGCCCATACTTTGCGATCGCTACGTTGGGAGCGGCGGAGAGTTTCCGCATCCTGGCGACGGTTTGGGATAGCGTCACACACGGTGGTGAGGGGATCTCTCTACCCAACGTCGAAAACTCCTTGTCCACATATTATGCGATGATGGTTTTGATGATCGTCACCATTCTCGTCAGCTACTGGATCGGGCATTCCCGTTACGGGGTGCGGCTTAATGCCATTCGCGAGGATGAGGTCGCTGCCGCGGCGAACGGGATCAATACGACATTCTACAAGCTGTCCGCGTTTGCGCTTTCAGGGATCTTCGCAGCCATGGCCGGCGGTATACAAGCCAACAAGACGCTCTATATCGATCCGGATACCGAGTTTTTCATATTGATTACCATCACCATGAAACTGATGGCGATGTTGGGTGGAAAAGGCACCGTGATCGGCCCCATAATTGGAGCGATTCTGCTTTACTCCATCCAGGAAATCGTTTGGATTCAAGTCCCTCAGGCACACCTGATCGCTTTTGGCGTATTTCTCATTCTGGTGGCTCGTTTCATGCCACGAGGTCTTGTGGGATATTTCATTGACCAGGGGTGGGCCAGAAAAGGGATGGTTCACTAAGTATGTCGGCAAGCAACATGGCAACGACAGCGGATGATATCGCGCTTGACGTCCAGAACCTGCATAAGCATTTCGGGGGGATCAAAGCGGTCGACGGATGTCATTTGCAAATTCCCAAGGGAAAGATCTCGGGTCTCATCGGACCGAATGGTTCAGGAAAGACGAGCACTTTCAATCTCTTGACCGGAGTGATTTCCCCAGACAGCGGGAAAGTGATTTACCAAGGGGAAGATATTGCTGGCCTGAAGCCCTACCAGATTTTCGGCAAAGGAATCACACGCACTTTTCAGATCACCCGCATCTATCGGGAAATGACGGTGTTCGAGAACTTGCTCTCGGTGACCTACCTGAAGATGCCCATGGGCGAAGTTCGAGAACGGGCCGAAGAACTGATGGAGTTCGTCACCCTCACCAAACTCAGGGACGAGTACGGCGGTTACTTGTCTTATGGCCAGCAAAAACTATTGGAATTTGCCCGCGCATTGATGACCGACCCTGACCTCATCCTGTTGGACGAGCCGGCGGCAGGAGTCAACCGGACACTGCTGGCGAGTCTTTTGGAACGTATTCACGAGCTTCAACGGATGGGAAAGACAATCCTCATCGTCGAGCACGATATGAATTTGATTATGAACCATTGTGAGAAGGTCTTCGTGATGGACTATGGGGTGAATATCGCAGAAGGCGTTCCCGCAGAAATCCAAAACAACGAACGCGTCGTCGAAGCCTATTTTGGGCATCGAAAAGATGGCAATGCTGGATCTTAAGAACATTAATGCGGCCTACGGACGCATCCAGATCCTCCACGACGTTTCTCTTCATGTTGAGGAGAAGGAGGTCGTTTGTGTCATTGGACCCAATGGTGCAGGGAAGTCCACCACATTCAAGGTGATTATGGGTTTCATCGATTACCTGGGCGGTGAAATGACCTTCAAGGACCAGAGTCTTGTCGGCTTCCGGCCCGATCAGATTCTGGGTATGGGACTCGGTTATGTTCCGCAAGGACGCATCGTTTTCAACCAGATGACGGTCCGTGAAAACCTGGAGATCGGAGCCTTCTTACAGAGAGACAAAAAATTGATTCGCGAGTCCATGGAGTATGTCTTCTCTCTGTTTCCCCGGCTCGCGGAGCGCCGGAAACAGCTTGCCGGCACCATGAGTGGCGGTGAGCAGCAGATGCTTGCCATGGGACGCGCATTGATGATTCGCCCGTCGATGATGATGCTGGATGAACCTTCCCTGGGACTGAGCCCCCGTTTCGTGGATGACATATTCGAGAGGATCTTGGAACTGGCCAGCAGTGGGATCACGATCATGCTGGTGGAGCAAAATGCCGCACGAGCCCTGGAGATCGCTGATCGAGGCTATGTGCTCGAATTGGGTAAGAATCGCTTTGAAGGGACGGGCAAAGAGCTGCTGGACAACGCGGATGTCCGCCGAATGTATCTGGGTGGCTAGATAGAGCCCGACGAACGGCGATGAAGATCACGCTTCTAGGTACCGGCACGCCCGTGCCTTCGGGCCGTCGCATGAGCGCCGGCTACATGCTGGAAGTTGGCGAAGACCTGATCCTGTTCGACCATGGCCCGGGTTGCTTTCAGCGGCTTCTGGAGGCCGGCAAGTGGCCGACGCAGGTGAGCCACCTTTTCCTCAGCCATCTCCACTATGATCATTGCCTCGACTATGTGCGTCTGCTTTTGACCCGATGGGACCAGAGCGACGACAATGTGCCGGAACTTAGCGTCTTCGGACCGGCCGGAACGGCGGCGATGACCGAGCGGCTGATCGGCCCGGAGGGCGCCTTTACGTTGGATCTCGAAGCCAGGACCCGGCACGAGCTCTCCACCCAGACCTATCAGCTTCGTGGCGGCGTAATGCCCCGCGAGCGACCGGCACCGGCGGTCTCGGAGGTCTCGTCGGGCGAGGCCATCGCTGGCACGGGCTGGCAGGTCCGCTCGGTCGCCGTGCCCCATGTCCAACCCTATCTCGAGTGCCTGGGCTATCGCCTCGACAGCGACGACGGCAGTTTCGCCTTTTCGGGGGATTGCGGCCCCTCCAACGCTTTTGCGCGGTTGGCTGAAGGCGTCGATGTCATGGTTCACATGTGCCACTACATTTCCGGCACGGTCACAGGTGCCGCCTGGGAAGAGTCGGTGGCGGGTCATCTGGAGGTGGCGCGGATTGCCGCCGAGGCCGGCGCCGGCACGTTGGTAGCCAGCCACATCGCCTCGCAAATGGATGCCCCCGGCATCAAGGAGCGGCTGACCGCTGAAATGGCGGCCATCTACGACGGCAACATCATCTGGGGTGAGGATCTGATGACGATTCCCCTTGCCGGATCCACCCCTGCCGCCCACATCGGTTAGGCCCGCCAGGGCCTGCAGGTAATGGTACGAAGATGGCCCGGAACGGGGCTCGATCCCGCTCGGCTCGGCGGTCAGCCGCCGGGCACCTTGCGCGGCCATTCCACCGAGTGGGAAGCCCACTTGGAGGGTGCCACCGCATTGAATTCACCATTCTGGATCTGGCGCAGAACCATGGGCTTGGCAATGTTGTTGCCGGCCGGCGAGAACTTGATGTCGCCGTAGAAGGTCTTCATGTTGGTGTCGGCCAGGGCCTGCCGGATCTTCTCGATGTCGAAGGCGTTGGCTCGCTCGAGGGCATCCTTCCAGACCATCACCGCGGCCGAAGCCTGGGCTGCCTGGTAGGGCACGGTCTTGTAGCCCTCGTAGGTCTTCTTGAATAGCGCACTGTATTCGGCCGCCGTGCCGAACAGGGTGTCCTTGTAGGTCAAGGTCTCGGCCCACTGGGTGGGGCAGAGGAAGCCGTTGGAGGCTTTACCGAACTTGGCGATCAGCCTAGCCACCTCACAGTGCGTCATGGCGATCATCGGCAGGTCGATTTTGAGGTCCTTGAGCAGCTTCGCCACCGTCACCACGCCCTTGGATTGGGCGGATACTACCAGCAGGTCGGGCTTGACCGCCCGAACCTTGGTCAGCGTCGCCGACATGTCGGATGGGTCGCGCGGCAGCTTGTCATCGATGACGATCTTGACGCCATGATTCTTGGCCTCTTCGATCACACCGGCCCGCGCGTCGAGCGAGAATGGATCGTTCTCGAAGACCACGGCAACCGTGACGTCGGACGCACTCTTGCCATTCTTCTTGGCTATTTCGAGTGCCAGGGCAATCGAACTGGCAAGGTGCTGTCCTGAGTTCGAAAGCACCGCGAAAAGGTACTTGTAGCCTTGGGAAAAGATTGCCCGCGACGGCCCCTCCGCCTCGACCATAGGGATCTTGTACTTCTCGGTAACTGTCGCCACCGCTTTGGTCAGGCCGGAGCCATACGGGCCAAGCATGAACTTGATTCCGTCCCGTTCGATCATGCGCTCTACAAGGTAGATGGACAGGGCGATCGTCGACTTGTCATCGTGATGGTTGATCGCCAGCCTGTAAGTCTTGCCGCCGACTCTAACACCCCCAGCGACGTTGATCGCCTTGACCGCCAGATCGTACCCATTCAACGTGTGGGTGCCGTTGGTCCGGTACTTGCCTGTCAGGCTGATTGCAGCACCCAGAGTGATAGTGCCACCCATCACTTTGGCGAAGACCGGTGCCATGGCGACCCCGCCAATCACCGCCGCAGCCACCGCCAGCACGGCAACTCCCTTGATCCCCCAGTGATTCAGGTGACTCGCTCCCGGTTGGCCGCGCTCACCGTCCATCCTATATCCAAGTGGCCGCGTTTCTAGAGCATATCGCGGCAAAACCCCGCCGGCCGGCGGCTCAGCCTAGGTAATCGGCGATGCTGACGTCGTCGATCTGTTCGGGCAGCAAATGGGCTTCGGCGTAGCGCTGGTAGACGCCGCCTTCGAGGAACAGCCGGAAGAGCTCGGCATCGATGTGCTGGTCCTTGACCATGAAGGACATGATGCGCAGCGATTCGGTCAGCGTCTTGGCCTTCTTGTAGGGCCGGTCGGCCGCCGTCAGGGCCTCGAAGATATCGGCGATGGCCATCATGCGGGCCGGCAACGACATTTGCTCGCCGGTCAGGCCTTGGGGATATCCGGTACCATCCAGCTTCTCGTGGTGGCCGCCGGCGAACTCCGGCACCCGCACCAGGGTCTTGGGGAAGGGCAATTGCTCGAGCATCTCGATGGTCATGACGATGTGGTTGTTGATGACCTCGCGTTCCTCGTCGTTCAGCGTGCCGCGCTTGATACAGAGGTTGTCGACCTCGTTCTCGCTGAGGAAGGGCTGCTCCTGGCCGCTGGCGTCGCGCCAGCTCAACGCCGCGATCTCCTGCACCCGCTCGATCATCTCATCGGCCATGAACTCGCCGCCCAGGTTGGCGTTCTCTAGGAAGGCGCCGTGATCGTCGAGCTCGGCCAACCGCGCCTCGAACTCGGCGCGCAGGGATTCGGCATCGGCGCCGGGCTCCGTCGCCGCCTTCAGATAGGCGATCTCGGCATCCCGCTTGAGCACCTCGAGGCGGGTTTTCACGGTCTCGATGCGATCGTAGATGGTTTCCAACTTGGTCGCCTTGTCGACGACGTATTCCGGTGTCGTCACCTTGCCGCAGTCGTGCAGCCAGGAAGCTATGTAGAGCTCGTATTGCTCGTCCTCGCTAAGCGCGAAATCGCGGAAGGGGCCGCTTTCGCTGTCGCAAGCGGCCGCGGCCAACATTTCGGCGATGACCGGCACGCGCTGGCAGTGGCCGCCGGTGTAGGGCGATTTGGCGTCAATCGCGGAGGCGATGACCTGGATGAACGACTCCAGAAGCTTGCGTTGTTTGTCCAGCAGCAATTGGTTGTCCAATGCCACCGCGGCCTGGCTGGCAAGGGCCTCGATGATGGGCTGCAGATCCACATCGAAGGCGCCGACCTCGCCGGTCTTGGCATCGCGGGCGTTGATCAAC
>NZDS01000148.1 GCA_002690215.1 Rhodospirillaceae bacterium
CGAGAGCGGATTGATCCTGACCATCGGCTACCTGATCACCGAGGCCGACCGTCTGTGGCTGACCACGGCCGACGGTGTGGCGGCGCCGGCCCACGTGGTGGGCTATGACATGGGCACCGGGTTGGGCCTGGTGCAGGCGCTGGGCCGTCTCGGCGTGCCGGCCCTGGAGATCGGCGCGGCCCGGCAGTCGGAGATCGGCGATTCCGTCATCGTTGCCGGCGAGGGCGGGCGGCGCCACGCCCTCAAGGCCCACGTGGTCTCGAAACGCGAATTCGCCGGCTATTGGGAATACGTGCTCGACGAGGCCATTTTCACCTCGCCGCCGCATCCCAACTGGGGCGGCGCGGCGCTGATCGGGCGCGACGGCCGGCTGCAGGGCATCGGCTCGCTCTTTGTGCAGCAGGCCCAGGGCGAAGAGGTACGCAACGACGGCAACATGATCGTGCCCATCGACCTGTTGCAGCCGATCCTCGACGACATGCTCAAGTTCGGCCGCGTCAACGAGCCGCCGCAGCCCTGGCTGGGCATGTACACCACCGAATATGAGGACAACTTCGTGGTCGCCGGACTGGCCGAAACCGGACCGGCGGCGCAGGCCGGTGTCCGCGTCGGCGACATCGTGCTCGAAGTTTCCGGCCTGCCGGTGCAATCGCTGGCCGATCTCTTTCGCAAGATCTGGGCGGTCGGCCCGGCCGGCAGCGCCATTCCGCTGACCATCGCCCGTGACGGCGAAGTGCACGAGATGGTGATCAGATCGGCCGATCGCAGCGACTATTTGAAATCGCCGAGCGTGCATTAGTGACGGCGATCCCCTGCGGGGACCGCCTGCGTTCAGGCGCCACGCAGGCTTCCGCGCCGTAAGGCGCGACGCGCGGTCGCGCTTGCCGGGGTGCCAGGAGCGTTGCTCCCGGCGCTCCGGATCCGCTAATCCTCAACAGTACAACCGTGCCCTCAAATAGGTCCCTGTCCCTTTTATTAAGGATCGTTAAGATCGACGGCGGCTAAAGGTTAATCGTCTGACGGCGGTGTCAGATCAAACTGGCTCGTGGTGTTCCTCGACCCAGGCGATGCGCAGCACGTTTGTCGCACCTGGGGTGCCGAAGGGTACGCCGGCGGTGATTACCAGGCGGTCGCCGCCGGCGGCAAAGGCGTCCCGTAGCGCGATGCGGCCGGCTCGTTCGACCATATCCGTGAAATCGGTGGTGTCTTCGGTCTGTACGCAATGCACGCCCCAGACCACGGCCAGGCGCCGCGCCGTATCGAGCTTCGGCGTCAGCACCAGGATGGGGACAATGGGACGTTCGCGGGCCGCCCGTAGCGCCGTCGAGCCGGTACCGGTGTAGGTCACAATGGCACCGGCCCTCAGTGTCTCGGCGACTTGGCGGGCGGCGGCGCTGATGGCGTCGGCCGCAGTGGCCTCGGGCGGCAAGTGCTCGGCGTCCATCAGATTGCGGTAGAGGTCGTCACTTTCGACCTGTTCGATGACCCGGTTCATCATGGTTACGGCTTCGACCGGGTAGGCACCCGAAGCGGTTTCCGCCGACAGCATCATGGCATCGGCGCCGTCGTAGACGGCGGTGCCGACATCGGAGACCTCGGCCCGCGTCGGCATGGCGGCGTGGACCATGGATTCCAGCATTTGTGTCGCCACCACCACCGGCTTGCCGGCGGCCCGGGCAGCCCGGATGATGCGCTTTTGCAACCCTGGCACCTCCTCAACCGGCAATTCGACACCGAGGTCGCCACGCGCCACCATCAATCCGTCGGCGATGTCGATAATATCTTCCAGGTGTTCAATCGCCGAGGGCTTCTCGATCTTGGCCATCAGGCCGGCGCGCCCGGCGATGATCTTGCGCACCTCGGCCACGTCCTCGGGCCGTTGCACGAACGACAATGCCACCCAGTCGACGTCGAGATCGAGAGCGAATTGGAGGTCGCCGCGGTCCTTGTCGGTTAGCGCCGTGATGGGCAGCACGGCACCCGGCAGGTTGACCCCCTTGCGGTCGGAAATTTCACCCCCTGCCAGAACCTCGGTTTGGGCCTGATCAGCCTCGACCTTATCAACGCGCAGCCGGATGCGGCCGTCGTCGATCAGCACTTCGGTGCCCACTTCAAGGGCGGCAAAGATCTCGGGGTGCGGCAGCGGCGCCCGCTTGGCGTTGCCCGGCTCTTGCGTCAGGTCGAGACGGAAACGCTGGCCCGGCGCCAGCTCAGCCCGGCCCTTGGCGAAACTGCCGAGGCGCAGCTTGGGACCCTGCAAATCGGCCAGGATAGCAATAGGCCGGCCGCTGCGGCGTTCGAGCTCGCGGATGGCGGCGTGGGTGGCCTGTTGGGTCTCGCGCTCGCCGTGACTGAAATTGAGGCGAAAGACGTCGGCACCGGCCAGAAACAACGCCTCGATAACCTCGGCGCCGGCGCTGGCCGGACCGAGGGTGGCGATGATCTTGGAGCTACGCTGGCGTCGCATGTTGAAATCTTAACCCGCATTTCTCACCGGGTCATGGCCTGCGCGTCGTTGTCGCGCCGACAGGGTAGGAGCGCTGCGTAGCGCGATGTGGGACATCGGGCAAGCAGCGTGACGCACCCTGTCGGTGCGACGGCGCCGCCCGAAGGGGCGCGACGCAGGCCGTGACCCGGTGAGAAATGCGGGTTAACGCCCGCGCCCCTCCGGGGCCACCAGGATGACGCGGAAGTCATTGACGTTGGTGCGCGTCGGGCCGCTCATCACCAGATCGCCGAGGGCCGCGAAAAAGCCATAGGAATCGTTGTCGGCCAAGTGACCCTGGGGATCGAGGCCGGCGGCCCGGGCGCGGGCCAGGGTGTCGGGCAAGCAGATGGCGCCGGCGTTGTCTTCGCTGCCGTCGATTCCGTCGCTGTCGGCGGCCAAGGCGGTGATGCCCGCCGCGCCGTCGAGTGCCAGCGCCAGCGCCAGCGCGTATTCGGCGTTGGGGCCGCCACGGCCCGAACCTCGGACCGTCACCGTGGTCTCACCGCCCGAGAGAATGGCCAAGCGCTGGCCGGCCTCGCGAGCCTCGAGCGCCAGGCGGGCGTGCTGGCGGGCCACGGTGGCGCTGTCGCCCTCGATCTCATCGCCCAGCAGACGGGCCTGGTAGCCGGCTTCCTCGGCCCAACGGGCGGCCGCAGCCAGCGCCGATCCGGCCCTGGCGACGATCACCGTTTCGGCCCGGGCCAGACGGGGATCGCCGGCCTTGGGTGTTTCCTCCGCTGCCGCCGCGAGATGCGCGGCGATGGTGGCCGGCGGCTCGATGGCATACTTCCGCAGCACCGCCCGGGCCTCGGCAAAGGTCGTGGGGTCGGCCACCGTCGGCCCCGAGGCGATGACCGCAGGATCGTCGCCGGCAACGTCGGAGATGGCCAGCGTCAAGACGGCCGCGGGATGGGCGGCAGCGGCCAGGCGGCCGCCCTTGATGGCAGAGAGATGTTTGCGCACGCAATTGATCTCGCCGATCGAGGCGCCCGAGCGCAGCAACGCCCCGGTAACGGCCTGCTTGTCCTTGAGCGTCAGCGCCGCCACCGGCGCCACCAGCAGGGCCGAGCCGCCGCCCGAGAGCAGGCAAATCACCTGGTCGTCGAATTTCAAGCCCCGGACCATATCGAGCATGCGGGCGGCGGCCTGGCGACCGGCCGCATCAGGCACCGGGTGGGCGGCCTCGACCACCTCGATCGAGCCGGTGCTGTCGACGCCGTGACCGTAGCGCGTGACCACCAGGCCCTCTGCTGTCGGAAGTTGTTCGGCCGTCACCGCGGCCATCGCTGCCGCCGCCTTGCCGGCACCCACCACCACCGTGCGTCCGGCTGCTGCCGGCAGGTGGTCGGGCAGACAAACGGCAGGTACGACAGCCGCCACGGCAACGTCGAAAAGCTGGCGCAGAAGCGCCCGGTGGGCCTCGCTCATGGCCCGGTTATAGCGTGGCCCAGGCGTTGCACCAAGACCGTGAGCGGCGTATTGTCCCGCGCCGGAACCGCCCAGCCGAACCGGCGACATTTTCTGCCAAAAGGTACGACCGTGGACATGGCCAGCGACATCACCGAGCCCGATCGGCAGGCCGCCGATCCACCACCTTTCGAGGTGATCAACGCCGACGGCGGGGCCGGCTATCTGTTGACCTGCGATCACGCCAGCAACGCCCTGCCGGCGGGCTACGGTACGCTGGGCCTCGAGCCTACGGTCCTGGCCCGCCACATCGCCTACGACATCGGCGCCGCCGATGTCACGCGCCGCCTGGCCACCGCCCTGGATGCGCCGGCGGTGCTGTCAGCCATGTCGCGGTTGTTCATCGACATCAACCGCCATCCCGGCCACAAACAATCGATTGTCGAGGAAAGCGACCACGTGGTGGTGCCCGGCAACCGGGACATACCCGCCGCCGAGCGGGCAAAGCGCGAGCGTGACTGGTTCGTACCCTACCACGACGCCGTAACCAGCCGGCTCAACGCCATGCGCCAAAACGCCCCACCGGCTCTGTTCGCCATCCACAGTTTTACGCCCATCCTCGACGGCTTCGAACGGCCATGGCACGTCGGCGTGCTTTATAAGAATGACTTACGCCTGGCACGGCCCCTGATCACCGCCTTCGAAGCCTTTCCCGGCGTCCAGGTGGGCGACAACCAGCCCTATTCGGGCTTCGACCCCGCCGGCTACGGCATCCACGTGCACGGTGCGGCGCTGGATATTCCCCACGTCGTCATCGAGCTGCGCCAGGACCTGATCGACACCCACCACGGCGCCGAGGCTTGGGCTGGCCGGATGGCTGCAGCCATCCGCTCAGCGGTGCGAGAGAGCCAGCCCTGGGAGATGCCAGGCCACTGAAGGAGGTAGCCATGCCGACAGTTCAGCCCAGCCTGACCATGGGTATCGAAGAGGAATACCTGCTGGTCGATCCGACCACCCGGGACCTCGCCATCGATCCCCCGAAGGAGTTGATGGCGGACTGCCAGCAGGCTTTGGGGGAGCAGGTCATGCCTGAGTTCCTGCGGGCCCAGATCGAGATTGGCACGCGCGTCTGCCATAGCGTCGCCGAGGCCCGCCAGGACCTGGTCATGATGCGCTCGACGGTGTTGCAGATGGCGCGCAAGCATGGCCTGGCGCTGATCGCCGCCGGCACCCACCCCTTCGCCCAGTGGAACGAGCAACTACATACCGACAAGGAGCGCTACCACATCCTGGCCAACAGCATGCAGGGCCTGGCCCGGCGCCTGCTGATCTGCGGCATGCACGTACATATCGGCATCGAGGACGAAGACCTGCGCATCGACATGATGAACCAGGTCCGCTATTTCCTGCCGCACCTGCTGGCGCTGAGCACCTCTTCGCCGTTTTGGCGCGGCGTCAATACCGGGCTGATGTCGTATCGTCTAAGCGTCTTCGACGGTCTGCCACGTACCGGCCTGCCTGACCGTTTCGAAAGCTACGGCGAATACGAACGCCTGGTGAACCAGATGGTGCGGGCCGGAGTCATCGACGAGGCCAGCAAGATCTGGTGGGACGTGCGCCCCAGCGCCAAATTTCCCACGCTGGAAATGCGCATGACCGATGTCTGCACCCGCATCGACGACACCGTGACCATCGCCGCCTTCTATGTCTGCATCATCAGCATGCTGAAACGCCT
This sequence comes from Rhodospirillaceae bacterium, assembly GCA_002690215.1. Lineage (GTDB taxonomy): Bacteria > Pseudomonadota > Alphaproteobacteria > UBA2966 > UBA2966. Next base: position 5,631 of record NZDS01000148.1, read on the forward strand.
GAAGCTCAACAACCAACGTTGGCGCATCTACCCGCGCACCCTGATCGACGAAAACCGCTGGTTGGCCCAGCGTCACGGCACCGGCGACAGCATGGTCGATTTCGGCAAGGGCGAGCGCGTGCCCTTTGGCGAATTGATGGAGGAACTGATCGAGCTGGTGCGCGAGGACGCCGAACGCCTGGATTGCGTGGCCGAGGTCGAACATGCCCGCGAGATCGTCGCCCGCGGCACCAGCGCCCAGCGCCAGATGGCGCTATTCACCGAGGCCACGGAGCTGGGCGCCGACGAGCGCCAGGCCCTGGAACAGGTCGTCGACATGCTGATCGAAGAGACCGCCATGGGGCTGGATTTGCCGGAAGGTGTTGGGTAAGTTCCGGCCTTCCCATCCCGACCGGAGCCCCCCATGACCGAAGCCTTCGCCGCCGACCAGTTGCGTTCCTTCATCACCCG
>NZDS01000149.1 GCA_002690215.1 Rhodospirillaceae bacterium
ATGTTTTGATGACGGACACTCCCCATTCGTTGGACGGGTTCAGCGAAGCGTAGCAATCTCAAGATTGTAATGGCGCGTTGCACCCGACGCATAAACAATGGACCGATTCAAGTGCACTTTGCCGGCAAGAATTCTAGGGCTCATCACCCTACTTAGCGACCGACGCGAGAGGATCTCAGGCATCGAGAGTCCGGTCACTTCCGTCCAAGACGGTGGGCCATTTTTTTGCCTAATTTTCCGGTTGTGACGAAGACGGGAAGCTAGGCTGGATCTGATTGATCGTCCGTACTAAGCAAAGCCCCGGTAGAACTTAACGGAGATCATGACAGCGCGTCTATTGATAGGCTTGGCTTGGATTTCGCAAGTCGCTCGGTTTCGTATGCGGCAGACACTCGGTTACCGAACCGGTGCCACGCAGCGAGTCATCTGCCGGTTTCGGTTTCCTTTCCGTTTCGTCCTCGTCAAAGCCCTTCAGCGCATCGGTGACGCTGGTCTGGCCCAGCACCGGCGCGGGGGCAAGCATGGCGATCAGCGCCAAGATCAACAGCGCCGGTCGGCGCATGGCGCCTATAGCCCCTTCTCGAGACGCCGCACGGTAAACAGATCAGGGTCCACCGTTTGGTTGTACTTGACGTCATGGAACCTGAGGATCGTGCGGTGCTGTGTTTTGCGGGCCTTGGTGGTCTTGACGTTTATTTCCGTCGCCGTCCAGATGCCGTCAATATTCTCGATCGTCTTCATGTCGAGATATTTCAGTTTGCCGCCCTCGCTCACCCAGTGCACGGCCCGCACCACCATGAACAAATCCTGGCGCACGAAAACCACGGACTTGTCGTAGCCGTAGCGCTTTCGAATGACCTCGCTGGCGGGCAGCGCTTGGATCAGCCAGACCGGCTTGCCGCGCACCTCAGCCTCCTTGAGGATCTTGAATTTCCATTCGCTGATCACCCGGCGGGTCATATCGGCATAGCTGAAATCACTGCCCATGAAGGCCGCCGATTTGTCCGACGAAGCGATGCGTTTGGTCTTGCGCAGGGCCGGCAGATACCCTTGTCTACGGCGGCTTTTCGCTGGCCCTCGTTGTAATGGGGCTGGTCTCACCGATTGTCGGCCGGCTGATAGACCGCGTCGGGGGAAGCCCCGTCATGTCGGCGGGCTCGGTGCTCTGTGCCGCCGGCTGTGCCGGGTTAGCCGTCGCAGAAACCCTCGTCGCCTATTATGCGGCCTGGATTTGCCTGGGTCTGGCCATGCGTTCGACTCTTTACGATGCGGCCTTCGCATCGCTGGCCCGCATTGGCGGGCCGGAGGCACGACGGCCGATCGCCCAAATCACGCTGCTTGGCGGCCTCGCGTCGACCTGCTTCTGGCCCATCGGTCACCTCCTTGCTGAGGCCTTCGGTTGGCGCGGCGCGTTGCTCGTCTATGCCGGATTTGCCCTCTTGACCCTGCCTCTCCATCTCGCGATTCCGGGCGCCCGGCACCAGGACAACGCCTCGCCCGAACAGATGCGCCGACTTCCCTCTCTGGCCCTTCGCCGCCATGACCGGACCATCGCGGCTCTCCTCTATGCCACCATCGTGACACTCACCAACGGTCTCAATTCGGGCCTGTCGGCGCACATGATCGGCGTGCTGACGGAACTCGGACTCGGTGCCGGGCTTGCGGTCTCGGTCTCCTCGTTGCGGGGCATCGGCCAATCCACGGCACGACTGGCCGAGATCCTGTTCGGCGGCCGTCTGCATCCCATCGATCTCAATCTCGGGGCGACTCTCGTCCTGCCGTTATGCTTCACGGTGGGCCTCGCCAGCGGCGGGTATATGGCAGCGGCAGTGGGCTTTACTTTGTTTTATGGCGCCGGCATCGGCATCTTATCGATCACACGCGGCACCTTGCCACTGGTGCTGTTCGACTACCGCACCTATGGCGCTTTTGTCGGCAAGCTCCTGGTGCCGAGTTTCGTCCTTTCCGCGGTCTCACCGCTCGTCTTTGCCGCCGTTATCGAGCATTTCGGCGCGCCTGGGGCGCTGTACCTGGCAATCGCCATGTCGTCGGCAATACTCGCCGCCGCCATTGCCCTCAAAACTCTGGCCGCCCGGCAAGACCTCAGCACTTGACCTTGACGTAAGATCCCGGCGCGTCTTCGACGATATCGAGGGCGCCGTCGCCAGGCGTCCGGGCAGGTACCTGATCGCCGGAGTGCTTGACCAGCCATTTCTTCCAGTCCGGCCACCAAGAACCCTCGTGTTGCTTGGCACCTTCGAACCAGGCTTCGTGGGACTTGGGTTTCTTGGTGTTGGTCCAGTGGCAGTACTTGCCGCTGGCCGGCGGATTGACGACGCCGGCAATGTGACCCGAACCAGCCAGCACGAACTTGGTAGGCCCGCTATAAATCTGCGTCGCCTTGTAGCAGGCCTTCCAGGGCGCAATATGGTCTTCCTTGGCCGACAGGATGTAGCTCGGGATCTTGATCCGGCCGAGATCGATGGGCTGGCCGGCCAGGCTAATGCCGCCGGGTTGGGAGAGCAGGTTCTTCATGTACATGTTGCGCAAATAGTAGCTGTGCATGGCCGCCGGCATGCGCGTCGAATCGGCGTTCCAATACAACAGATCGAAGGGCATGGGCTCCTTGCCCAAAAGGTAGTTGTTGACCACGAACGACCAGATCAGGTCGTTGGCCCGCAGCATATTGAAGGTCGTCGCCATCTCGTCGCCGCGCAGAAAACCTCGCTCGTTCATGCTGGCTTCGAGTTGACTGATCTGTTCTTCGTCGATGAAAACCTTGAGGTCGCCAACCTCGGTAAAATCGACCAAGCTGACGAAAAAAGTCACGGCTTTGATTCGATCATCACCCTGGGCCGCCATATAGGCCAGCGTGGCAGCTGTTAGGGTGCCGCCGATGCAGTAGCCGATGGCGGTCAGCTCGTCCTCCCCGCTGGCCGCGCAAACGGCATCGACGGCCTCGATCAGTCCGCCGGTCATGTAGTCCTCGAAGCTGGTGTCGGCCATCTCGGCGTCGGGATTGACCCAACTCACGACGAACACCGTGAAGCCCTGGTCGACGGCCCATTTGATGAACGAATTCTCGGGCTTGAGGTCGAGGATGTAGAATTTGTTGATCCAGGGCGGCGTGATCAGCAACGGCCGGCGCCGCACCTTGTCGGTGCTGGGGTTATACTGAATGAGCTGCAAAAGCCGGTTCTGGAACACCACCTTGCCCGGCGTAGCGCCGACATTGACGCCCACCTCGAAGGCCTCCATGTCGGTCTGGCTAATCATCAGCTTGCCATCACCACGTTCGAAATCGCGCAGCAGGTTGTCCAGCCCCTTGACCAGGTTCTCGCCGTCACTTTCCGCAATCGCGCGCAACACCTCGGGATTTGTCAGCGCAAAATTGGTCGGCGACAGGGCATCGGCGAACTGGCGGGTGTAGAATTCGACCTTGGTCCGGGTGTCGCCGTCCAAGCCCTCGACGTCGTGGGTCGTCTGCTGCATCCAGCGCGCCGTGATGAGGTAGAACTGTTTGACGAAATCGAAGACTTGGTTCTGGTTCCAGTCCTCATGGCGAAAGCGCCGGTCGCCGCGTTCCGGTGCCGCCAACGGCTCCACCGTCTCGCCCATCATCGAGCGCGCGGTGTTCTGCCAGAGCTGCAAATAGTCCTGCCACAACGCCGCCTGAGCCTCCATCAGCTTGGCCGGGTCGGACATCATCTGGCGCGTCAACTCGAGAAACGCAGTGCCCAGGTTGAGAGGATCGTCCAAACCGGGCCCGGCCTCGGCCTGGCGGCGCAAGAAATCACTCATCAACTGATGGCTACGCTCCGCCACTTTAGCCAGATTCTGCGACAGTGCCTGAGCGTCGGGAAGTCGAGGCTCAGCGGCTGGTTGATCGGCCATGACTGATTCCTTTATGGTAGGGCCCGCGCGGGCGATCACCACGGCTTAGGCCGTGGACTATAGGTGAATTTGCTGCATTGCATAATACGATTGATGATTATGTTGCACTGCACAAAATGTGTTTGTTGCGCTGCGCGCTAGCGCGGTCTGCCACGACGCAGTGTACCTTAAAGGAGTCGAAGAGCATGGACAAGCGACCCAAGCCCCACGGAACGGCCCAGAGACGCCGGCCCCTTGCCGTTCCGCTGATGCTAGCGGGTGCGGTTTTACTCAGCGGTTGTTCGTCGGTGCCCGACTGGGCCAACCCGGTGACCTGGTACGACAGTGTCTTCACCACCGATCAGGCCCCACCCAAGGCCACCAAAACGGCCCAGGAGGCAGCAGCCAAGGCGGAAGACAGGGACAAGGGCTTTCCCAGCCTGCGCAACGTGCCAGAAAAGGCGCCCGAGACCTCGGACGCGAGGGAACGTGCCAAAGTGGCCAGCGGCCTGGTGGCCGATCGCAAACATGCCCGATACACCGACGAGAAGCTGCGCGGCGGCCAGCCGCTGCCGCCACCGCCGGTGCTGAAAGCCGAGGCCGAGGCCACTCGTAAGGCGCCGAAACCTGCAGCCGAAGCGAAACCGGCTGCCAAACCCGAACCGAAGGTCGCCTTGGCGCCGCGTCCCAAGACCGCCAAAGTCAAGCCTCCCGGGGTCAAGGTAGCCCGGGCCACGGTGCCACCGGCGCCACCTCCCTCGGCGCTACCCCCGGCCGCTCCGGTACAAAGCGCGGCGCCGCAGGCGGTGGCGACCTCGCCGCGTCTGGTGCCCCGCTCGCAGGTAAAACGGGCGCGCCCGGCGGCGCCTTATCCGACGCTGCGCGGCAGCCCCGGCGGCGCGCCGGCGCCACGTTCGGCGGCAGCTGCACCGGCCTCCGCTCCGGCACCGATGATCGCTGCAGCTCCCGCACCGGCCCTCGTCCCGGCACCTGCCGCCGCTTCGGCAGCGGCCCCTGCGCCCTCCCTCACGCTGACACCACCAGCGCCGACCCCGGCTGCGCCACCGCCCCCCAGTGCTGCCACCATGGCCGCCCTCAGCGGTGTGCAAGCTCCCGGCCAGAGCATTCTGTTGCAGGCCTTCGCCTCCGGCCTGGCGGCTTCGGCCGCCACCGTGACCACGGCGCCACCAGCGGCCGGCTTCGCTGCCCCGGCGGCCCGACCCCTGGCCACCACGGACACCACGGCACCGGACGTCGTGCGCAAAGCCTACAATGCCTCGCTAAGCGGCAGCCCGCCTGCGGATACGGCAGCATCGGGGACCTCTCGCTTCCCGCGCTTCTCACGCAGTGTGGAGACTTCCGGATCTGGGGGCTTCGGCCGCGGCTTCCGGCCGACCCAATCCGCAGCCTTTGGGCCGACCGCCATCAAGCCCCTGGCGGTGATCAGCTTCGCCACCGGTTCGGCCCACCTGACGACGACCTCGAAAGCCAAACTACGCCAGATCGTGGCGGCCTACAGGGAACGCGGCGGCAATGTGAGAGTGGTCGGCCACGCCTCGCACCGCACCCGCGACCTGCCGCTACACAAGCACAAGATGGTCAACTTCCGGATTTCCGTCGACCGGGCCAATGCGGTAGCTCGCGAGCTGGTGCGCATGGGCGTCCAGACCGCAGCCTTGCGGATCGAGGCGGTGAGCGATTCCCGGCCGATCTATTTCGAGGTCATGCCGGCCGGCGAGGCCAAGAACCGGCGGGCCGAGGTATTTCTTGAGTTCTGAGGTCCGGACGGCGGGCGACCGCCCGCGAAACTGGTTCCCAGCGACGTAATGCCATGGACATGGATTTTCATCGCATAAAGCGGCTGCCGCCCTATGTCTTCGCCGAGGTTAACGAGATGAAGGCGCAGGCCCGGGCGGCCGGCGACGACATCATCGATCTGGGTATGGGCAATCCCGATCATCCGACGCCCGCCCACATCGTCGAGAAACTGGTCGAGACAGTATCCGATCCGCGGACGCATCGCTATTCCCAGTCGCGCGGCATCCCCGGCCTGCGGCGCGCCCAGGCGGCCTATTATGAGCGCCGCTTTGGCGTCGACATCGATCCCGAAAGCGAAACCATCGTCACGCTGGGCTCCAAGGAAGGCTTTGCCAATCTGGCCCAGGCCATCACCACGCCCGGCGACATCATCGTGGCGCCCAACCCGAGCTACCCCATACACGCCTACGGTTTCATCATCGCCGGTGCGGCCATCCGCCACCTGCCGGTGGGCGGCGAGCACGATTTCTTCGACCACCTCGAGCGCGCCGTCAAGCACAGCGTGCCCGTGCCGGCGGCGCTGGTGCTGAACTACCCCTCCAACCCGACGGCCGAGGTAGTGGACCTGGCGTTCTACGAGCGCATCGTCGACTTCTGCCGCGCCCGCGGCATCTTTGTGCTTTCGGATCTGGCCTACGCCGAGATCTACTTCGACGACCAGCCGCCACCGTCGATCCTGCAGATCCCCGGCGCCAAGGAGATCGCCGTCGAATTCACCAGTCTCAGCAAGACCTATTCCATGCCCGGCTGGCGCATCGGCTTCGCCAGCGGCAATGCCGATCTGGTGCGTGCTTTGGCGCGCATCAAGTCCTACCTCGATTACGGCGCCTTCACGCCGGTCCAGGTGGCGGCGACGGCGGCGCTCAATGGCCCCCAGGATTGCGTCGACGATATCCGCGCGGTGTACAAGTCGCGCCGTGACGTGCTGGTCAAGGGCCTCGAGGCGGCGGGCTGGCCGCTCCCCAGCCCCCCCGCCACCATGTTTGCCTGGGCACCGTTGCCGCTGCCCTTCCACAATCTCGGCTCGCTGGAGTTTTCCAAGCTCCTGCTGCGTGAGGCCAAGGTGGCGGTATCACCGGGCATCGGCTTCGGCGAATACGGAGAAGGCTACGTGCGCATCGCCCTAGTCGAGAACGAACAGCGCATTCGCCAGGCGGTGCGCAACATCAGACGTTTCCTGACCTCAACGGATGTCGAGAGTGCCATGCATCGGATGCAAGTTTCATGAGCGCGGCGTTGCGCATAGGCGTGACCGGGCTGGGCACGGTCGGCGGCGGCGTTGTGAAGTTGTTGGGCCAGCAGGCCGATATACTCGAGCAGCGTTGTGGCTGCCGCCTCGAACTGGTCGCCGTGTCGGCACTGGAGCACGACCCCGACCTCGATCTCTCCGCTCCGCGCTGGTTCGACGACGCCCTGGCGCTGACAGCCGACCCCGAGATCGACGTGGTGGTGGAACTGATCGGCGGCGCCGAGGGTATCGCCAAGGCAGTGGCCGAGTCCGCCATCGCCAACGGCAAGTCCCTGGTCACGGCCAACAAGGCACTGATCGCGCGACATGGCCTGGCGCTGGCCCAGGCGGCCGAGACGGCCGGCGTGCAGCTTTGCTTCGAAGCCGCTGTGGCCGGCGGCATTCCCATTCTCAAGGCGCTCAAGGAGGGTCTGGCAGGCAACCGGCTGAGCCGCGTTTACGGCATCCTCAACGGCACCTGCAACTATATCCTCACGGAAATGCAGGAGAGCGGCCGCAGTTTTGCCGGCGTGCTCCAGGAAGCCCAGGCATTGGGCTACGCCGAAGCCGACCCGAGCTTCGACATTGATGGCGTTGATGCCGCCCACAAGCTGGCCATTCTTACTTCCGTCGCCTTCGGCTGCCCGGTCGATCTCGATGCCCTGCATGTCGAGGGCATCCGCGAGATCACCGCCATCGACATCGCCTATGCTGCCGAATTCGGCTACGCCATCAAGCTGCTGGCCATCGCCGAGTTGACCGAGCGCGGCATAGAGCAGCGCGTGCATCCCTGCTTGGTGGCGCGAAACGCGCCCATCGCCCACGTCGACGGCGTCTTCAATGCCGTGGTGGCGGAGGGCGATTTCATTGACCAAGCCATCTTCGAAGGTCATGGCGCGGGCCGCGGGCCAACCGCATCGGCAGTCGTCTCGGACCTCGTCGACATCGCACGCGGGATTCGCGTGCCCTCTTTCGGCCTGCCGGTCGCGGCCTTGCAAGAGCAGCCCTTGGCCGCAATGTTGGACCACGTCTGCGAATATTATGTGCGGCTGATGGTGCTCGATCAGCCCGGTGTCATGGCCGAAATAGCGGCTATCTTGAGGGACGAGAGCGTCTCCATCGAATCGGTAGTCCAGCGCGGGCGGGCACCGGACGAGGTGGTGCCGGTGATCATCATCACCCACGATGCCGGCGAAGCCGCCATCCGCCGGGTACTCGACCAGTTCAGCCAACTCGAGGTCGTCGTCGAGCCACCCTGCTTAATCAGAATCGAGACTTTGTAAAGGGACCGAAATGGTTGAAGACGGCAGTATCCTGGGGCGGAACCTGGCCATCGAAGCGGCCCGCGTGGCCGAGGCCGCGGCCATCGCCGCCTCGACCCTGATGGGCCTGGGCGACGAACGCGAGGCCGACCAGGTGGCGGTGGACGCCATGCGTACGGCGCTCAATCGCCTGCACATCGACGGCCGGGTGGTGATCGGCGAAGGCGAACGCGACGAAGCGCCGATGCTGTTCATCGGCGAGGAGGTCGGCGACAAGACCGGCCCCAAGGTGGATATTGCTCTGGATCCGCTGGAGGGCACCACCATTACCGCCACCGGTGGGCCCAACGCGCTGGCCGTCATCGCCTTCGCCGAGGAAGGCGGCTTCCTCAATTCCCCCGACGTCTACATGGACAAGATCGCGGTCGGCGGCGGCCTGCCGGACCACGTCGTCGATCTCGACGCCGAGCCCGCCGAGAACCTCAAGAACCTGGCCCAGGCCAAAGGCTGCCAGCCTTCCGACCTGGTCGCCTGCATCCTCAACCGGCCGCGCCACGCAGAAGCCATAGCCAAGGTGCGCGAGGCCGGCGCCCGCATCCGCCTGATCCCTGACGGCGACGTCGCCGGCGTCATTCACACCTCCGACCCGGCCACCGGCGTCGACATCTACATGGGCATCGGCGGCGCCCCCGAAGGCGTTCTGGCGGCGGCGGCACTGCGCTGCATCGGGGGCCAGATGCAGGGCCGCTTGGTGTTCCGCAATGACGACGAAAGAGGGCGCGCCCAGCGCTTCGGCATCACCGACTTCGAGCGCAAGTACATGCTCGACGACATGGCGTCCGGCGACGTCATCTTCGCCGCCACCGGCGTTACCGACGGCAACATGCTGGACGGCGTCAAGCGCGAACGAGGCGCCATCTCCACCCACTCCGTGGTCATGCGGGCGAAGACCGGAACGGTGCGCTGGCTGCGCACTCGCCACGGCACACGGTCGCTTTAGAGCGGACGTGAAGGACAACGCCAACAAACACCCCCTCCCTGCCCTCCCCCATCATGAGGGAGGGAGAATTCAGAACTCGAGACCGCCGCAGCCCCTTCCCCCCACAAAGCCGAAATTGGGGGAGAGTTGGAGTGGGGGGTGGCGCAATTGAGCTCCGAGCTTAACCCTCTTGAACCGCTGCTCGGTGTCGAGAGATCCCTGGCCGGCAAGCGCTGGCAATTGCGACCGGCGGACGACCGCCTGGCCCAAGCCCTGGCCCAGCAACTCGAGCTGCCGGCGGTGCTGGGTCGGGTTCTGGCAGCCCGCGGCGTCGGGCTCGACGAGGCCGCCGGCTATCTCGAACCCACACTCAAGACGGCGTTACCGGACCCTTCGCGTTTTCGCGACATGGACCAGGCCGCCGAACGCCTGGCCCAGGCCATAAGGGAGAACGAGCGGATCGCCGTCTTTGGCGATTACGACGTCGACGGCGCCACCTCAACGGCGCTGATGTTGCGCTTCATGGCGGCCGTCGGCGGCCAGGCGGAAATGTACATCCCCGACCGCCAGCGCGAGGGCTACGGCCCAAACGCGCCGGCCTTGCTGGAGCTGGCCGCCAAAGGCGTAGGCCTGGTCGTCACCGTCGATTGCGGCATCGCCGCGCACGACGCGCTGGCCGCCGCCGCCGGAGCCGGCCTCGAGGTCATCGTGGTCGATCACCACCAGGCCGAGCCCGAACTGCCACCGGCCCGAGCCATCGTCAATCCCAACCGCCTCGACGAGGAACCGGGATACGGCCAGCTCGCCGCCGTCGGTGTCGCGTTCCTGTTGGTCATCGCCTGCAACCGCTGCCTGCGCACGGCCGGCTGGTACCAATCACGCCCCGAGCCCGACCTCATGACCTGGCTCGATCTGGTCGCCCTGGGTACGGTCTGCGACGTGGTCCCGCTCGTCGGCCTCAACCGGGCGCTGGTGGCCCAGGGCCTCAAGATCATGGCGACGCGGCGCAACCCCGGCCTCAAGGCCCTGGCCGACGTCGCCGGCCTGGCCAGCCGCCCCGGCACCTACCACGCCGGCTTCGTGCTCGGCCCGCGGGTCAACGCCGGCGGCCGCGTCGGCCAGTCCGACCTGGGCGCCCGGCTCCTGAGCACCAACGACGCCATGGAGGCCCAGGGAATCGCGGCTGAGCTCGACCGCCTCAACACGGAACGCCGAGACATCGAGGCAGCCGTGCAAGAGGAAGCGCTCGAGCAAGTCGAGGCTGCGCTGGACGGTGACAAACCCGGCCCAATACTAATAGCCGCCCGTGGCGGCTGGCATCCCGGCGTCGTTGGCATCGTCGCCAGCCGGTTAAAAGATCGCTATCGCCGGCCGGCCTTCGTCATCGCAATGGAGGACGGCATCGGCAAGGGCTCGGGACGATCGCTACGCGGCGTCGATCTCGGCGCCGCCGTCATCGCCGCCCGCCAGGAGGGCCTGCTAATGGCCGGCGGTGGCCACGCCATGGCGGCCGGCTTGACGTTGGCCGAAGACCGCCTGGACGAGGTGAGCCGTTTTTTGTCGGACCGCCTGGCGCCCCAAGTGGCAGCGCTGGGCCCGGTGGCCAGCCTGGAGATCGACGCCGCGCTAGGCCTCTCGGCTGCCACCGTGGAATTCCTCGATCTCCTGGACCAGGCCGGCCCCTTCGGCGCCGGCAACCCCGAGCCCCGCTTCGTGCTACCCGCAGCAACCTTGGCTTTCGCCGACGTCGTAGGCCAGGACCACGTACGCTGCCGTCTGAGCACCAGCGACGGCGGCAAGCTCAAGGCGATAGCGTTCCGCGCCTTGGAAAGACCATTGGGTCGGGCGCTCCTGGAGGCCCGCGGCGCCCGCCTGCACCTGGCCGGCCATCTACGCGCCGACGAGTGGCGCGGCCGGCGCGAGGTGCAGATGCACATCGAGGACGCCGCGCCCGCCGAAACCATTTGATTTTGGCCCCTGCCTCGACTATTTCAGGGGCCGGCCAAACCGGCGACCCCATCGTCTAGCCTGGTCAGGACACCACCCTTTCAAGGTGGAGACACGGGTTCAAATCCCGTTGGGGTCACCAAGGTTTTCTTGAAATCTCCGAGCCATGGTGTGTGGTCACCTGCTGACTACCGCTATCGAAAACGAGTCGGCCGTTTTTAGCTAACTCATTGTTTTTGTTGGCATCCCCGTGCAAGATCCGAACTTGCGACCAAGCACTGAACAGCCTCTTGCAACTACCTCTAACCTGTAATACATATTAGCCAGTCTGTATTACATACTGGCGACGAGGTACATTTGCCCACTCCTACGATGAGCTTCCGGGTGCAGCCCGAGCGGCAGAGAGCCGTCCGCGAAGTGGTGAATTCCATCAAGAACGACCCCGAGCTGGTGGCGTCGATGTTGCAGATCATCCACTCCCGGCCTATGGCTGGGTCTGGTATTGACGACGCGCCATCTCCGAATCTGGGACCATTCCGCAGCGAAGAGGCGGCACTTTCATTCATGGTCGGCCGCCTACGCGCGACTCTGCGCCCTGAAGCCATTTTTTTGTTTGGAAGCCGCGCCACAGGTGGCGCACAACCTGACGCCGATTTCGATCTGCTGGTGATTCTGCCCGACAGTGAAACCGGGCCGCCCGACTATTTCGCCGCCTATGCGCCGCTGGCCGGCTGCGGGCTTGGAGTCGATGTCGTGCCCTGCCGAGCTGCCGATTTCGCAGCGGAGCGTCGGCAATCAGGAACCATCGCCTATGCTGCAGATCGGGAAGGGCGTCTGCTGTATGCGCGCCCCGGCGGCCCGTTCCGCGAACGCTATCGCGCTGACTCGAACAGGTGACAATCGAGCGCCGCCTTGCCGCCCTGGTGACGGCCGCCGAACGTGACATCCGCGCGGCCCATCGCCTGCTCCCCGACATGCCGGACCAGGCGATCTTCCATGCCCAGCAGGCGGCCGAAAAACTGACCCGCGCCGTATGCGAACGCGAAGGGCTGGCCGTCGGCCGCAGCCACAACATCGGCCAGGCGGCCGCCATGCTGCGGCACGGGCATGTCTTCAAAGAAGATCTTTTGGGGCTGGATATGCTGTCCCCGGCGGCAACGGCGTGGCGCTATCCCAGTCCCGGAGGCCGCATCCCGGCGCCCCCCGACCCCGGCGAGGTGTCCGCTGCGCTTGCCGATATCGAGGCTCTATTGCCGGAGATTCGTGATTGGCTGGTGGAGGGGTGATCTGGGTGGCCCTGCCCGGCAGGTATCGCCCCGATGAGAAATGCGGGCTGGCTCCTACCACCGCGGCGGACGTTTCTCGTTAAACGCATCGAGGCCCTCTTGGGCGTCATCGGTTTCGATGATGTTGCAGATCGTCTCCGCCACATTTTCGATGGCGCGGCGGTATTCGAAATCGTTTTGGCGCATGAAGCTGTCACGCGCGAGTTTCATGACGACGGGTGATTTTTTCGCCAATTCGCGGGCCATGGTCCGGGCTTCAGCCAAGACCTGATCCCGCGGCACGGCCTTATTGATCAGGCCGCGAGCGGCGGCCTCACGATAGCTGATGGTGTTGCCGGTAAAGAGCAGCTCAAAAGCCTTGTGCCGGCCGATTTGTTTGGGCAAATGCACGAAATGCATGGCCGGGATCAGCCCGACATTGATTTCCGGATACGACATGTCCGCCTCTTCGTTGGCGATCAGGATGTCGCAGGAAACTGCCAACGTAACCCCTGCCGCCCGCGCCGGACCGGTCATGGCGGCGATGGTCGGCTTGCCCATGCGGTATTGCAGGTCATGCATGGTGAAATAAAGCTCTTCCAGAAAGGTTCGCAGATCGAGACCCGAGCCCCCCCGGATCATCTCCAGGTCCATGCCCGCACTGAAGGCCTTTTCGCAGTCCGACGTGAGGACTATTGCCCTGACCTCCCGGTCGTCCCGGGCGAGCCGGTAGGCGGCATTCACCTCGCTGGCCAATTGCATGTTGATCGCGTTGACGGGTTCACGCTTCATGGTGATTTCCGCGACGCGCTCCGTCACCTGATATTCGACCAGTTCGAATTTGCTCATTATTCGGTCCCCCTGTTGTCAGCAATCGGCATTGTTCGTCATCGCTCGGGCGATAGGACTTCGTCTCGGAAGCCTCGGTCTACCGGCTTCTCAAGGCCCACGACCTGATCACCAGTCCGGCCTTCGTGGTCATCAAGGCGGCGGACCAGTTCCGTG
>NZDS01000150.1 GCA_002690215.1 Rhodospirillaceae bacterium
GACGGAATCAGCGATCAATTCGCGCGACGGCAGGCTGTAAAGCATGCCGTCATGGCCCATAGCGATGCCGTCATCGACGGCGATGGTATTGAATTCCTTGGCCACGCCGCCGGCCCGCTCGATCTCGCGTGCCACCATCTGACCCAAGTGCTGCAGATGCACGTGGCCGGGCACGAACTGGGTGAAGGAGTTGGCGACGGCGATGATCGGCTTGCCGAAATCGTCGTCGGTCATGCCGGTGGCGCGCCAAAGCGACCGGGCGCCGGCCATGTTGCGGCCATCGGTGGTGGTGCTGGAACGGTAGGGGGGCATTCTGGCCAGTCCTCCAAGACTGATTTTTCGTCTAGTTATTGATAGTTATTTATCCCGGATGCGGATCGGCTTCAACACGTGGTCGGGGTGTGATGGCCGTCCTGGCCTTTTTCGCCCTCGTGCTGGTATCGTTCGGCAACTCCCACACCCGGGGCGTGGAGGACATGGCGCAGCAAAGCAAAAGAAAGTTCGGCGGGGTCCGCTGGAAGGAGCGGCGCAGCGACCAGCGCCGTCTCGACCTGTCGCGCCGTGGCGATCTGGACCGGCGCGACACCGGCCACCCGGCGCCGCCCGACGTCGTCGAACAGCGCATGGGGGAACGACGCCAACGCCAGGATCGGCGCGGTGACGAGCGCCGCCAGGGCGGCGGCGGACGCATTCTCTTTGGCGGCATCTCGGCTCTCTATTGGATCATTGCTTTGATCGCCGCAGGCGCCATCTTGCTCTGGCTTGTTCTCTGGTACGACCACCTGACCGGCGGCGCTCTGCTGATGGATTCTCCGACCCTGCAGGATCCTCTGGAATCGATAAAGCTGAAGTAAGGTGGCTGATTTACTCAGGCCGCCGGCAGGCGTTCCAGGGCTGATGCCAGTTTTGTGCGCGCGTCCTCGGCTTCGCGGCGGCGCTCGCGCTGTTGCTCGATCACGTGCTCCGGTGCCTTGGCCAGGAACTTCTGATTGTCCAGCTTGCTGGCGAAGCGGCTGATCTCGTTCTCTGCCTTGGCCAGTTCGCGTTGCAGCCGGGTGCGCTCGGCGGCCAAGTCAATGACGCCGGCCAGGGGCAGCACCAGCATGGCTTCGTCGAGCACGATCTGAACCGAACCGGGAGGCACGGTGCCGTCGCCGGCCTCAGCCGTCTCGAGACGCGCAAGGCGCAGGATTTCCGGCTTGCGGGCGGCCAGGCGGGACAGGCTGGCGCTGCTGGCGCCGTTGACGAGCAGGGGAATCTTCGCCCCCGGCGGCACGTTCATTTCACTGCGCACCGCCCGCACCTGGCCGATCAGGCGGATGGCCCAGTCCATCTCGGCGTCGGCCTCGGCATCGACCAGGTCGGCAGCCAATTGCGGCCACTGGTCGGTGATCAACGATGCAGCGTTGTCGCCATTCAATTGCTGGCTGATCTCCTCGGTGACGAAGGGCATGATGGGGTGCAAATAGTGCAGCAACTGGTCCAGCGCCCAACCGGCGGTGGCCCTGGTTTCCGCTACCGCCGCGGCGTCGTCGCCCTGTAGCGCCGGTTTGATGAATTCGACGTACCAGTCGCAAAAAACGCCCCAGGTGCTCTGATAAAGCGCGTTGGCGGCCTCGTTGTAGCGGTGTGCCTCGAGGGCCTCGACGACCCGCTCCCCCAGCCGCACCATCTCGCCGACGATCCAACGGTTGGCGGTGATGCGACAGGCGGCCGGATCAAAATCGGCGGTCGCCCGGCATTCGTTCATCTCGCAGAAGCGAGCGGCATTCCAGAGCTTGGTGGCGAAGTTACGATAGCCTTCCAAACGGCCCGTCGACATCTTGATGTCACGGCCCTGGGCGGCCATGGCGATCAGCGTAAAACGCAGTGCATCGGCACCGTACTGGTCGATGAGCTCGAGGGGGTCCATGACGTTGCCCTTGCTCTTCGACATCTTCTGGCCCTTTTCGTCGCGCACCAGGGCGTGGATGTAGACGGTGTGAAAGGGCACCTCGGCCATGAAATGGATGCCCATCATCATCATACGGGCGACCCAGAAGAAGATGATGTCGAATCCGGTGACCAAAACGTCAGTGGGGTAGTAGCGTGCCAATTCCGGCGTCTCTTCGGGCCAACCCAACGTCGAGAAGGGCCAGAGCGCCGAGGAGAACCAGGTGTCCAGTACGTCCTCGTCGCGGCGCAACTCGACCGATTTGCCATAGTGCTTCTCGGCCGCCGCCAGGGCCTCGGCTTCGGTCCGCTCGACGAATATCTCGTCGTCGGGTCCGTACCAGGCCGGTATCTGGTGTCCCCACCAGAGCTGGCGCGAGATGCACCAGGGCTGAATGTTGCGCATCCACTCGTAGTAGGTGTTCTCCCACTGCACCGGCACGAAGCGGGTCTTGCCCTGTTCCACGGCCTCTATGGCCGGTTTGGCCAGGGTAGCGGCGTCGACGTACCATTGATCTGTGAGCCAGGGCTCGATGGCGACACCGGAGCGGTCGCCGTATGGCACCACGTGGCGCTGCTCCTCGATCTCGGCTATCAGGCCCTCGGCCTCCAAGTCAGCCAGCACCTTTTGGCGGCCGGCGTAGCGCTCTAGGCCTTGGTAGGGTTCCGGTACCGCGTCGTTCAGGCAGGCGTCGCGGTCGAAAATGTTGATTAGATCGAGATCGTGGCGTCGGCCCACTTCGAAATCGTTGAAATCGTGGGCCGGTGTGATCTTGACCGCGCCTGAGCCCTGCTCGGGATCGGCATGCAGGTCGGCCACGATGGGCAGGCGGCGGCCGACCAGCGGCAGCACAGCGTGGGCGCCGATAAGATCGGCATAGCGCTCGTCGTCCGGGTGCACGGCCACGGCGCTGTCGCCCAGCATGGTCTCGGGCCGGGTCGTGGCAACCACGATGAAGCGTCCGGCCTCACCTTCGATGGGATACTTGAGGTGCCACAGTTTGCCGTCAACCTCGCGCGGCTCGACCTCGAGGTCGGAGATCGCCGTGTGTAGCTTGGGATCCCAGTTGACCAGCCTTTTGTCCTTGTAGATCAGATCTTGCTTATAGAGCTCGACGAAGACCTTGCGCACGGCCTCGGACAGTCCTTCGTCCATGGTGAAGCGCTCGCGCTGCCAATCGCAGGAGGCTCCCAGGCGGCGCAGTTGGTCGCTGATAAGACCGCCCGATTCCTCTTTCCACTGCCAGACCCGGTCGATGAAGGCTTGGCGTCCCAGATCGTGGCGCGACAGGCCTTCGCCATCGAGTTGGCGTTCGACCACCATTTGCGTCGCGATGCCGGCGTGGTCCGTGCCGGGCTGCCACAGTGCGTCACGCTGGCGCATGCGTTCGAAGCGGATGAGAACGTCCTGCAGCGTGTTGTTGAGGGCGTGCCCCATGTGCAGGCTGCCGGTGACGTTGGGCGGCGGAATGACGATGGTAAAGGTGTCGCTCTCGCGCTGGCCGCAAGCAAAGGCGTTCTGGCTCTCCCAGCGCTCGTATTGTTTGGCCTCGACATCCTGGGGCCGGTAGGTTTTTTCCAGCATTGCCGCCGTCTTTCCGCTTGGCGTTGGATTGCGAACCGCCGCCCCGGTCGGGGCGCCAAAGTATTGAACGCCCTTCTGGGGCGCCAAAGTATTGAACGCCCCTCTGGGGCGCCAAAGCATTGAACGCCCCTCTGGGGCGATGGCTTCATATACCAATGTCGGGAACGGGGCAAATTGCCGCGGACCAGTGGTCTTCATTCTTCGTCGGCGTGGCCTGCCAGCTTATTGATTTTGCGTTCCACGGTGCGTTCGACGATGGCGTGCAGGTTGCGATCGAGCCAGTCCTTGAGCAGCGGCTTGAGCAGTTCCTTGACCAGTTCTTCGAGGGTGCGGTGGGCAGCGCCCAGTTGTACGCCTTTGACCTGGGATACGGCACCGGCGAAGTTGACGAAAGCGGTCGCTGCCGCTGCCGCGGTCTCGTTCGACATGATATGGCTGGGCTTTTCCTGGGCCGGCGGCAGCTCCTCCATAAAGGAAGTCAACTCAAGGATGTCGGGGGCAGCAGCCACAGGTGCGGGTGCCGGTATGGGCTGGGGAACAGGCTCGGGCTCCGGCTCGGGCTCGGGTTCGGGTTCGGGTTCAGGAACCTCTTCGAACACCACTTCCGGTTCCGCTTCAGGCTCGGCATCGAACATGGCGTCGATATCGATTTCGGGCTCCGGTTCGGGCTCCGGCTCCGGCTCGGCATCGAACATAGCGTCGATGTCAATTTCGGGCTCCGGTTCAGGCTCAGGCTCCGGTTCAGGCTCCGGTTCCGGCTCGGGCTCCGGTTCCGGCTCGGGCTCTGGTTCCGGTTCAGGTTCAGGCTCCGGTTCGGGCTCCGGTTCCGGTTCAGGCGCGGCGACTTCCTCTTCGCCCTCGTCCTCCGGTTCGCCGTCTTCGGAAATAATGCGTCGGATGGAGGCGAGAATCTCCTCCATCGTCGGTTCTTGTTGGGCAGTCGGATCGCTCACGGCCTAACCCATATTTTCATACCCGGCCCGCCGCAAACCTACGGCAGGACTGGGTAAATTGCCAGAACATCCGGCTGGCAAGCGACCAGGAGGTTGTTGCAAGTGGGTGTTTCTCATCGCTCCTGCTCACTCGTCACCGGTGCGGCTCCACCAGAGATCACGAACCGAGCGGTAATGTGACTCTGGATCGTAGGTTTCGACCGGCAAAGCTAGTTTCCTGGCGGTCAAGCCGCCAATGGCGCTGAGCAGATCGAAAGACGCCACGGTTTCGTTGCGTTCGGCCACCACCAGGCCGACCCGGGCATCGAATAACTCCTGCTCGGCATCGAGCACGTCCAAGGTGGTGCGGGCGCCGACCGCAGCCTCCTGCTTGACCCCTTCGAGGGCAATTTCCGCCGCCTGAACTTCCTTGCTGCGGGCCTCGATCTGGGCTTGCGCGGTATTCAGCGCTTCCCAGGCCTGTGTGGCATTCTGGATCACCTGACGCCGAGCCCCGTCGATCTCCAATCGGCGTTGGCTGGCGATCTGGCGGCGCTGGCGGACATTGGAATAGGCCGCGCCGGCCTGATAGAGCGGCACGCCGATCTCGAGGCCCAGGAAAGCCGATTTGGTGCGGCCGTTGCGCGCTGTCGATTCTTCGCTACGCGTGAGATCGCCGACCAACGACACGGTGGGCCACAGGCTGCCCTTGCTGACGGCAATGCCGTGGCGTGCCGCCGCCTCGGCATGGCGGGCGGCTTTGAGGGTCGGATTCTGGTCCTCCGCCATGGTCGCCGCGGCAACTTGGGTCTGGGGTAGGCCGACCAAGACCTCAGGCGGCTGCAAGGCCGTTGGCTCAAGTCCCACGACCCGGGTATAGGTGGCCCGGGAAGCCGCCAGATTGCCCTCCGAGCGCACCCGCTCGGCAACTGCCCGCGACAGCCGGGCTTCCGATTGTGCGACATCGGTGCGGGTGATCTCGCCGACCTCGAAGCGGTCCTTGGTGGCTTCCAATTGGCGAGCCAGAACCTGCACGTTGTTGCGATTGAGCTCGAGCACCGCCTGATCGCGATAGACGTCCATGTAGGCGCTCACCGCAGCCGCCAGGACGCCTTGTTCGGTGGCCTCCAGATCGGCCCGGGCGGCCCGCACTCGGGCGTCGGCCAGCAACGTGCCGTTGACCGTGCGGCCACCGCGGTAGAGCGGCTGCTCCACCGAAAGCTGGGTCGACAGCGGCGTCAGCGGTCTGTTGTCGGTCAAGTTGGTATCAAGGCTCTTCTTGCCGCCGCTGGCGGAAAGTGAGGCCGTTGGGCGCCAACCCGCCAGAGCTTGCGGCAGATTTTCGTCGACCGAGCGAACCTCGGCGCGCTTGGCGCGCAAATTCGGATTGTGTGCGTAGGTCGTAATCAGGGTCTCGGTCAGCGTCTCGGCCCATACCTCAACGCTACCGACAGCCATGGTCAAGACCGCAACCGCAACCCCCAAAGCGGACCCCTTCATTCAGCCTCCCCCAAACTCATGCTCTCACACCACCGGGCATCAACCGACAAGATCTCTTCCGGGTCACTATCATTGCATCACACCAGTGGCCGCTTATTTGGCCCTACATACTAGATATAGTACGGCAGCGCCACCGACTTTACAATATCAATGATCGAAACCAGAGCAATAGGAAATTTTTCGCCTATCAAGAGAAATTATTCTAATTTTCTCTAGGACGATATTCGGAGCAAACCTCAATAAGCCCCCATTTCCCAGATGAACTCGTTAATCGATGCCCTGAGATGGAGATTATGCTATAAGAATCAATATGTTGAGGAGTTGATGGAGTGGTTGGCA
>NZDS01000151.1 GCA_002690215.1 Rhodospirillaceae bacterium
AGATCGCTTGAGGACGAGCCACTGTGTCCACGAGCGTCGCGCTTGCCCGGAGCCGCGACTGCCGTCCAGAGGGGCGTCCACCTTCAGCCCTTTCATTTACCAACAATCCTAGATCACTAAGTTCATCGACCGCCTTTGGGACCGTTGCAAAGGTGTAAGCGGTGCCTTGGTAGCGACGCCGAGGGGAGTAGAACCCTGATCGACGGGAGTAGGAGATCCAGCGCCCATGGCCAGCGGCCTCTATGACAGCATCCAGCAAAATCGAGGTGCGGGCCTGATGGTAAAGACGGGATCGTGCCGGCGGGAGGTTGAGCGGCGCGAGCCATCCAGGTTTTTTGGTGCGCCAATGAAAGGAGAGCGGCTTGTCACGCTCGCCGACGGGGTCGAATGAGTCTTGCGGGCCGGGCATGGCTAGACCTCGTTGCCGGCAGCCAACCCGGTGGGGTGGGACATCGCGTGTGTAACGGCGCCACGAGGTCTTTCCAACAATGTGGAGGAAAGCGAGAGTTTCTGCGGGGGTCGAGGGAGGGCTGAGAGTTTGAAAAGGTAGAGTAGTCGCCCATTCCTAGCTGGCCTGTCACGCCAGAGGTCGCGAGTTCGAGTCTCGTCACTCCCGCCACTTCTTCCCTTCGAAAACTGCCGGATTCTGCTTCTTTGGCGATTGGAACAGTACATCAATCATGCCAATCTGCGCTTTGCACGGCGCTGGGTTGGCGCTATGATCCGGTCGCGCTGAGCTTGGTGGCCCTTTTTTCGAGGGTGCATGGCAAGAGCGTATTTTTCTGCGGGCGTTGAGTGATGCAAGATCTGCTGCTCGAGTATCTACCGATCCTGATCTTCCTCGTGATCGCCATCGCCCTGGCCGTGGTAATCGTTGGCGCCTCCTGGCTGGTGACTCCGCAAAAACCGGATAGCCAGAAGCTGCTGCCCTACGAATGCGGTTTCAATGCGTTGAGCGATTCGCGGCGCCAGTTCGACGTGCGCTTTTATCTTGTGGCCATTCTTTTCATTATCTTCGACCTCGAAGTCGCCTTCTTGTTTCCCTGGGCTATTTCGCTGGGCAAGATCGGTGTCTTCGGCTTCTGGTCGATGATGATCTTTCTCGGCATCCTGACCATCGGCTTCATCTACGAATGGAAGCAGGGGGCGTTGGAATGGGAGTAGACAACCCGGCTCCGACACCGGCACTCGTGCCGGCCACGGCCAGCGCCCTCGATCAGCCGTTCGAGCACATGGCTATGGACCTTAGCGACAAGGGTTTCCTGATCACCCAGGTCGACAAGGTGGTCAACTGGTCGCGCACCGGCTCGATGTGGTGGATGACGTTCGGCCTAGCGTGCTGCGCCATCGAGATGATGCACGGCTCGATGCCGCGCTACGACATGGACCGGTTCGGCATCATTCCCCGGGCCAGTCCGCGCCAGTCCGATGTCATGATCGTGGCCGGCACGCTGACCAACAAGATGGCGCCTGCGCTGCGCCGGGTCTACGACCAGATGGCCGAGCCGCGCTGGGTGATCTCGATGGGAAGTTGCGCCAACGGCGGCGGCTACTATCACTATTCCTATTCCGTGGTGCGCGGCGTCGACCGCATCGTACCGGTTGATATCTACGTGCCTGGCTGTCCACCAACGGCCGAGGCTTTGATCTACGCATTCTTGCAATTGCAGCGCAAAATCAGGCGCACCGGGACCCTGCGGCGCTGAGCCGCCGGAATTCCGTCAAGATATTCGAGTAGCAGGGTATGGACGAAGAAGCGCTTGCCGAACTGGGGGCTTACGTAGCTGCCGCGCAGCCCGACAAGGTCAGCGCCAGTTCGGTCGCCAATGGTGAACTGACGTTGCAGGCGCCGGCCACCGAGGTGGTCAAGCTGCTGACCTTTCTGCGCGACGATGCCAACTGTCAGTTCAAGCAATTGATCAGCGTCTGCGGCGTCGACTGGCCCCAGCGCGAGAGGCGTTTCGATGTCGTCTACAATCTGCTCTCGCTGACCCACAACCAGCGTATCCGGGTCAAGGTGGAGACCGACGAGGCCACGCCGGTGCCGTCGGTGACCGGCGTTTTTTCCAGCGCCAACTGGTATGAGCGAGAGGTTTGGGACCTCCTGGGCGTCATGTTCGCCGACCATCCCGATCTGCGCCGCCTGCTCTCGGACTATGGCTTCGAGGGCCATCCGCTGCGCAAGGACTTTCCGCTCACCGGCTATCTCGAGGTGCGCTACGACGACGAGGAAAAACGCATCGTGCGTCAGCCCGTTAGCCTGCCCCAGGAGATGCGTCGCTTCGATTATCTCAGCCCTTGGGAAGGCGCCGATTACGTGTTGCCGGGTGACGAAAAGGCCGAGGAAGTTTGATGGCCGAAGTCCAGATCAGCAATTATTCGCTCAACCTGGGTCCACAGCACCCGGCGGCCCATGGCGTCTTGCGCATGGTGTTGGAGCTGGACGGCGAGATCATCGACCGGGCCGATCCCCATATCGGGCTTTTGCACCGTGGCACCGAAAAGCTGATTGAGCACAAGACCTACCTGCAGGCAGCTCCCTATTTCGACCGTCTGGATTACGTCGGGCCGCTGATGCAGGTGCATCCTTTCGTGCTGGCGGTCGAGAAACTGCTGGGCCTCGAAGTGCCGCGGCGGGGCCAGTACATCCGAGTGCTCTACGCCGAGCTCACGCGCATCCTCAACCATCTGCTGGGCGTCACGACCCAGGGCAATGACGTCGGCGCCGTGACACCGGTGTTATGGGGTTTCGAGGAACGCGAGCGCATCTTCAATTTCATCGAGCGCGTCTGCGGCGCCCGCATGCATGGCGCCTACTTTCGGGTCGGCGGCGTGCACCGCGACCTGCCGGCCGGGCTGGCCGAGGAAATCGGCGAGTGGTGCCAGACCTTCCTCAAGGTCGTCGACGACATCGAGACACTCCTCACCGACAACCGCATCTTCCGCCAGCGCAACGTCGACATAGGTACCGTGACGGCAGAGGAGGCCATGGACCGGGGCTTCACCGGTGTCATGATCCGCGGCTCAGGCGTGCCCTGGGACTTGCGCAAGTCGCAGCCCTACGAGGTTTACGAGGAACTCGACTTCGACATCCCGGTGGGCAAGCACGGTGACAATTTCGATCGTTACCTCTGCCGCGTTGAGGAGATGCGCCAGAGCATCCGCATTATCGAACAGTGCCTCGAAGGCATGCCCGAGGGGCCGGTATCGAGCGAGGACCGCTCCGTAGTGCCGCCGCGGCGGGGCGAGATGAAGACCTCGATGGAGGCCTTGATCCAGCACTTCAAGCTCTACAGCGAAGGCTTCCACGTGCCGGCCGGCGAAACCTACACGGCAATCGAGGCCTCAAAGGGCGAGCTTGGTGTCTACCTGGTGGCCGACGGCGGCAACCGACCCTATCGCTGTTTCATCCGCTCGCCCGCCTACGCCCACCTTGCCGCCATCGATTTCCTCATTCGCGGTCACATGCTGGCCGACGTGGTGGCGGTGATCGGTTCCATCGACATCGTCTTCGGCGAGATCGACCGATGAGCAGTGACGTACCTTTCAGCTTCAGTCCCGAGAGCCTGGAACGGGCACGGGTAATCCTGGCCCGCTATCCCGAGGGCCGCCAGGCCAGCGGCGTGATTCCGCTGCTCGACCTGGCCCAGCGCCAGAATGACGGTTGGCTCTCGCGCCCGGCCATGGATGCCGTGGCCGAGTTCCTGGAGATGGCGCCGATCCGGGTCTACGAGGTGGCGACCTTCTACACCATGTTCAATCTCCAACCCGTGGGCGAGCATCACGTGCAGGTTTGCACTAACTTGCCGTGTTGGCTGCGGGGCTCCGACCAGGTAGTCGAGGGCTGCCGCAAGTCTCTTGGTATCGACATCGGCGAAACCACGGCTGACGGCAAATTCACGCTGTCCGAAGTCGAATGCGCCGGGGCTTGCGTCAATGCTCCCGTGGCGCAGATCGGTGATCATTATTACGAAGATCTCGACGCCGACGGCATCGCCACCGTGCTCGAGGCCCTGAAGCGCGGCGAGACGCCCAGCCACGGCAGCCAGACGGGACGCCAAACCTCGGCCCCGGCCGGCGGTCCGACGACGCTGAAGACGGCGACGGGAGAAGCCTGATGGCGCTCGACGACAAGGACCGCATCTTCACCAACCTCTACGGCCAGCAGGATTCCGGGCTGGCGGCGGCACGTGGCCGTGGCGACTGGGACGGCACCCGGGCGCTGCTGGACAAAGGCCGCGACTGGATCATTACCGAGGTCAAGGAATCGGGTCTCCGGGGGCGTGGGGGCGCCGGTTTCCCGGCCGGCGTGAAGTGGTCTTTCATGCCCAAGGAAAGCGACGGCCGGCCGGGCTATCTGGTCGTTAATGCGGACGAGGGCGAGCCCGGAACTTGTAAGGATCGTGATATCTTACGGCATGAACCTCACAAATTGGTTGAAGGTTGTTTGCTGGCCGGATTCAGCATGGGGGCAGAGGCCGCATACATCTACGTGCGCGGTGAATTCTACGACGAAGCCTCGGCCCTTCAGCGTGCCATCGACGAGGCTTATGAAGCCGGGTTGATCGGCCCCGACGCCTGCGGTTCGGGATACTCCTATGACGTCTATCTGCATCGCGGTGCCGGCGCCTACATCTGCGGCGAAGAGACGGCACTGATCGAAAGCCTCGAGGGCCGCAAAGGCCAACCCCGGTTGAAGCCGCCGTTTCCGGCTGCTGCCGGACTCTACGGCTGCCCCACCACGGTCAACAACGTCGAGACCATTGCCGTGTCGCCGGAGATCCTGCGCCGCGGCGGCGCCTGGTTCGCCGGTATCGGCAGGCCCAACAACACCGGCACCAAGATCTTCTGCATTTCCGGCCACGTGGAAAGGCCTTGCAACGTCGAAGAGGAGATGGGCATCCCGCTGAAGGAGCTCATCGAACGCCACGCCGGCGGCGTGCGCGGCGGTTGGGACAATCTGCTGGCGGTGATCCCCGGGGGCTCGTCAGTGCCGCTGATTACCAAGTCGTTGGCCGACACGGCGCGCATGGATTTCGACGGTCTCTCCGAAGTCAAGTCGGCGCTGGGCACGGCGGCGGTGATCGTCATGGACAAATCGACCGACGTGGTGCGGGCCATCACCCGGCTCTCGCGCTTTTACCAGCACGAAAGTTGCGGCCAATGTACGCCCTGTCGCGAGGGTACGGGCTGGATGTGGCGCATGATGGAGCGCCTGGCCGAAGGCCGTGCCGAGATCGCCGAAATCGACATGCTGCAGGAGGTCACCAAACAGATCGAGGGCCATACCATCTGCGCCCTTGGTGACGCCGCAGCCTGGCCCATCCAGGGCCTGATACGCCATTTCCGCCCCGAGCTCGAGCGGCGCATCCTGGAACACAAGGGTGTTGCCACCGCCGCCTCGCCGGAAGCCGCCTAGGAGCCCGCGATGCCGACCCTGACCATCGACGGTAGCGAGGTTACGGTAGAGCCGGGCACCACTGTGTTGCAGGCCTGCGAATCCCTGGGCATCGAGATACCGCGCTTTTGCTACCACGAACGTCTGGCCATCGCCGGCAATTGCCGCATGTGCCTGGTGGAAATGGAAAAGGCGCCGAAGCTGATCGCCAGTTGCGCCCAGCCCGCTGGCGACGGCATGGTCATCCGCACCAACACGCCGGCCGTCAAGAAGGCCCGCGAAGGTGTGATGGAGCTTTTGCTCATCAATCACCCTCTCGACTGTCCGATCTGCGACCAGGGCGGCGAATGCGACCTGCAAGACCAGGCCATGGCTTATGGCACGGGGCAGGCGCGCTACAGAGAAGCCAAACGAGCCGTGGGCAACAAGAACCTGGGGCCGCTGATCAAGGGCACCATGACGCGTTGCATCCACTGCACGCGCTGCGTTCGCTTTCTCGACGGTGTGGCCGGGATCGAGGAGCTGGGTGGGCTCTACCGCGGCGAACGCACCGAGATCGGCACTTTCGTCGAACAGGCGATCAGCAGCGAGCTTTCCGGCAATCTCATCGACCTCTGCCCAGTGGGGGCGCTGACCTCGAAGCCCTATGCCTTCCACGCCCGGCCCTGGGAGCTCAAGCCCACCGAGACCATCGACGTGCATGACGCCGTGGGCAGCAACATCCGCGTCGACGCCCGCGGCCGCGAGATCCTGCGCGTGCTGCCGCGCCTCAATGAAGAGGTCAACGAGGAGTGGATTTCGGACAAGACCCGCTTCGCCAACGACGGCCTGGCCCGCAAACGCCTCGACCAGCCTTACGTGCGCCGGGACGGCCAATTGCAGCCGGCAAGCTGGCAGGACGCCTTTGCCGCCATCGCCAAACGCCTCGAGGGCGTCGACGGCAAGCGCATCGCAGCGCTGGCTGGGGATCTGGCCTGTGCCGAATCCATGACGGCGCTCAAGGACCTGATGACGGCGCTGGGCTCGCCTCACCTCGATTGCCGCCAGGACGGTGCCAAGCTGGGTGGCGGCGCTCGTGCCGGCTGGCTTTTCAATTCCACCATCGCCGGTATCGAAGATGCCGACGCCTGCCTGTTGATCGGCAGCAACCCGCGGCTCGAAGCGCCTGTGCTCAACGCCCGCCTGCGCAAGCGCTGGCTGGCCGGTGGATTCAAGGTTTTCAATCTGGGCCCGGCCGTTGATCTGACATACCGCACCACGGAGCTGGGCAGCGACGCTCGGCTGTTGGAGCGGATTGGCGCTGGCGAACACGAGGTGGCAGAAGTGCTCTCTGCTGCCGAGCGGCCGATGCTGATCGTCGGTCAGCAGGCCCTTGGCCGTCCTGACGGCGGCGCCATTCTTGCCGCCGCACGAGCTATCGCCGAACACTGTGGTTTGGTCGGAGAGGACTGGAACGGCTTCAACGTGCTGCACACCGCGGCCGCCCGTGTGGCAGGTCTCGATCTCGGGATCTTGCCCAGGCCCGAAGGGCGGGACACCGCCGGCATCCTGGCCGGGGCGGCCGAAGGCGCGATCGACTTTATTTATTTGCTTGGTGCCGACGAGATCGACACCAAGGTGCTGGGCGAGGCCTTCGTGGTCTACCAAGGCCACCACGGCGACAGCGGTGCCCAACGTGCCGACGTAGTGCTACCGGGCGCCGCCTATACCGAAAAGGGCGGCACCTGGGTCAATACCGAAGGCCGTGTGCAGCGTGGCCAGCGCGCCGTTTTCCCGCCCGGCGAGGCGCGCGAGGACTGGACCATCTTGCGGGCGCTCTCGGAAGTCTTGGGTCACACGCTGCCCTACGATGGGTTGCCTGAATTGCGCCGGCGCATGGTCGAATTGGCACCGCACCTGGGTCAGCTCGACGAGATCGGGCCGGCGCCCTGGGGTGACTTCGGTCAGGCGGGCCCGATTGCCGACACCCCACTGGGCACCGCTGGCAGCGATTTCCATCTCAGCGATCCGATTTGCCGCGCCTCGGCCACTATGGCCGCCTGCAGCGCTCAGCGTGCTAACGACCACAAGGGGACGGGCACCGATGGCTGAGCTTTGGACCGGCTATCTTTGGCCACTGATCATCATCGTGGCCCAAATTCTGGCCATCGTGGTGCCGCTGCTGTTATGCGTCGCCTACCTCACGCTGGCCGAGCGCAAGGTCTGGGCAGCCATGCAGTTGCGCCGCGGTCCCAACGTGGTGGGTCCCTTCGGCCTGATGCAACCGCTGGCCGACGGCGCCAAGCTTTTGTTCAAGGAAACCATCCTGCCCAGTCGCGCCAACAAGGGCGTGTTCCTGGCGGCGCCCATGCTGACCTTCACTCTCAGCCTGATCGCCTGGGCCGTGATACCCTTCCAGGCAGGTGTAGTGCTGGCTGACATCAATGTCGGCATCATGTTCCTCTTCGCCATCTCCTCGATGGGCGTCTACGGCATCGTCATGGCGGGCTGGGCTTCGAACTCGCGCTACGCCTTCCTCGGCGCCTTGCGTTCGGCGGCGCAGATGGTGTCCTACGAAGTCTCCATGGGCTTCGTCATCATCACGGTGCTGATCTGTGTCGGTTCGCTGAACCTCTCGGACATCGTCGAGGCCCAGCGCACGGTCTGGTTTTTCATTCCGCTGTTCCCCATGTTCGTGATCTTTTTCGTCTCGATCCTGGCTGAGCTCAGCCATCATCCCTTCGACCTGCCCGAGGCCGAGGCCGAGCTGGTGGCCGGTTTCCAGGTCGAGTATTCGGCCATGGCCTTCGCGCTCTTCTATCTCGGTGAGCGCGCCAACATGATCCTGATGAGCGCCATGTTGTCGTTGCTGTTCCTCGGCGGCTGGTTGCCGCCGGTCGACGTGGCGCCCTTCAATTGGATTCCCGGCATCATCTGGCTGGGTCTCAAGACGGCGCTGGTGCTGTTCTTCATGATGTGGGTTTTCGCCACCTTCCCGCGCTACCGCTACGACCAGCTCATGCGCTTGGGCTGGAAGGTGTTCTTGCCGGCCTCGCTGTTTTGGGTGGCGCTGACGGCCGGCGTCGTCACCGCCTTCGATTTGGCGCCGTAGGAGGGCAGGGACGTCATGTCGTTCATCGATCGCACCCTGCGCTCCTTCCTGCTGCTCGAGCTTCTGTCGGGCATGTCGTTGACGCTGCGCTACATGTTCCGCAAGAAAGTGACCATCAACTACCCCTACGAGGGCAGCCCGCTGAGCCCGCGCTTCCGTGGCGAGCACGCGCTTCGCCGCTATGCCAACGGCGAGGAGCGTTGCATCGCCTGCAAGCTCTGCGAGGCTGTCTGTCCGGCGCTGGCCATCACCATCGAGGCCGAGCCGCGCGACGACGGCAGCCGCCGCACCACGCGCTACGATATCGACATGACCAAGTGCATCTACTGCGGCTTCTGTCAGGAAGCCTGTCCGGTGGATGCCATCGTCGAGGGGCCGAACACCGAGTTCTCCACCGAGACTCGGGAAGAGCTCTACTACAACAAGGATAAATTGCTCGCCAACGGTGACCGTTGGGAGCGCGAGATCGCCCGCAACCTCGAGATGGACGCGCCCTACCGATGATCGTCCAGGCCCTCACGTTCTATCTTCTCGCCGCCGTCATGGTGGCGGCGGCGCTGATGGTGATCACCGCCCGCAACCCGGTGCATTCGGTACTATTTCTGATCCTTGCCTTTTTCACTGGCGGCGGGCTCTTCGTGCTTATGGGTGCCGAATTCCTGGCCATGATCCTGGTCATCGTCTACGTCGGAGCTGTGGCCGTGCTGTTCCTCTTCGTGGTCATGATGCTGGACATCAATTTCGTCGAACTCAGGCAGGGATTCCTGGTTTACCTGCCGGTGGGAGCGCTGATCGGGTTGATCATGCTGGTCGAGCTTTTCCTAGTGCTCGGCAGTTGGGTGGCGGGGCCGGAGCTGACGGCCATGGCGGCGGCGCCGACGCCTGCGCTGAACGAGGTCAGCAACACCCATGCGCTCGGCGAGCTCCTCTACACCCGTTACATCTACCTCTTCCAGGCCGCCGGCATGATCCTGCTGGTAGCCATGATCGGCGCCATCGTGCTGACCCACAGGGTGCGCGAGGGGGTGCGCAAGCAGCGCATCTCGGATCAGGTTTCGCGCCGGCGCGAGGACTCGGTGGAGCTCAAGAAAGTGACTCCGCGGGGAGGCATCTGATGGTCATCGGGCTCGGACATTACCTCACCTTGGCGGCCATCCTGTTCACGCTCGGCGTGCTCGGCATTTTCCTCAATCGCAAGAACGTCATCGTCATCTTGATGTCGATCGAACTGATGTTACTCGCCGTCAACACCAACCTGGTCGCCTTCTCCACCCATCTCAATGACTTGGTGGGGCAGGTCTTCGCCATGTTCGTGCTTTCGGTGGCGGCTGCCGAGGCGGCAATCGGGCTGGCCATCCTGGTCACCTATTTCCGCAATCGCGGCTCCATTGCGGTCGAAGATTTGAACGTGATGAAGGGCTGACGCGGATGATCAACATTTACGTAGCCCTCGTCTTCCTGCCTCTGGCGGCGGCCATCGTGGCCGGCTTCTTCGGCCGCCTGATCGGCGATCGTGCCGCCATGCTGGTGACCTGCCTGGGTGTCACGCTGTCGGCCCTGATCTCGTTCGTGGTGCTCTACCAGGTCGGCATGCAGGGCCGGGTCGAGATCGTCCACCTGTTTACCTGGATCGATTCCCAAGCCTTCGAAGTGAGCTGGGTGCTGCGCTTCGACCAGCTCACGGCGGTGATGCTAATCGTCGTCACCGGGGTCTCGGCTCTGGTGCATTGGTATTCCATCGGCTACATGTCGCACGACGGCTCCAAGCCGCGCTTCTTCGCCTATCTCTCGCTGTTCACCTTCATGATGCTGATGCTGGTGACGGCCGACAATTTCGTCCAGATGTTCTTCGGCTGGGAAGGCGTGGGGCTGTGTTCTTACTTGCTGATCGGCTTCTGGTACGACCGGCCGTCGGCCAATGCCGCCGCCATCAAGGCATTCATCGTCAATCGCATCGGTGACTTCGGCTTTGCCCTAGGCATCATGGCGATCTTCTTGATCTTCAAGGCGGTGGACTTCGACACCGTCTTTGCCGCCGCACCCGATTTCGCCGGCAAGTCACTCGACTTTTTGGGCACCGACGTCGACATCCTGACGCTGATCACGCTCTTGCTGTTCGTCGGCGCCATGGGCAAGTCGGCCCAGCTCGGCCTGCACACCTGGCTGCCCGACGCCATGGAGGGCCCGACGCCGGTGTCGGCGCTGATCCATGCCGCCACCATGGTGACGGCCGGTGTCTTCATGGTGGCGCGCTGTTCGCCGCTGTTTGAGTACGCGCCCATCTCGCTGGCCGTGGTCACCATCGTCGGTGCCCTGACGGCGGTGGTGACGGCGACCATCGGTCTGGTGCAGAACGACATCAAGCGGGTGATCGCCTATTCGACCTGCAGCCAGCTCGGCTACATGTTCTTCGCTGCCGGCGTCTCGGCCTATTCGGCCTCGATCTTCCATCTGATGACGCACGGCTTCTTCAAGGCGCTCTTGTTCCTAGGTGCCGGCTCGGTCATCCATGCCCTGGCGGACGAGCAGGATATGCGCAAGATGGGCGGGCTATATACGCTGTTGCCGCTGACCTACACGGTGATGTGGATCGGTAGCCTGGCGCTCGCCGGCATGCCTTTCTTCGCCGGCTTCTATTCCAAGGACATCGTGCTCGAGGCGGCCTATGCGGCGCATTCCCAGGTCGGCGGCTTCGCCTTCGTGTTGGGCGTGATCGCCGCCTTCCTGACCGCTTTCTATTCATGGCGCTTGCTGTTCATGACCTTCCACGGCAAGGCGCGGGCTTCCGAAAAAGTCATGGCCCATGCCCACGAGGCGCCCAAGGTGATGATGATCCCGCTGCTGCTGCTGGCCGTCGGCGCCATGTTCTCGGGCTTTTTGGCCTACGACCTGCTGGTCGGCGAGGGCAGCACCTTCTGGGGCAATTCGATCTTGGTGCTGCCGGCCAACGACAGCGTCACCGCGGCCCATCATGTACCGCTTTGGGTCAAGATTTTGCCCACCGCCATCGGCGTCGCCGGTATCGCGCTAGCCTGGTGGTTCTACATCAAGCGCCCAGCCATTCCCGAGCGCCTGGCCAGCGTGCATCGCGAGCTCTACCTCTTCCTGCTCAACAAGTGGTACTTCGACGAGCTCTACGACTTCCTCTTCGTGCGCCCGGCCAAGTTCATCGGCTGGTCGCTGTGGCGCGGCGGCGACGGTCGCATCATCGACGGTTTCGGCCCCGACGGCGTAGCGGCCACGGTTTTGCGTACCGCGCGCCGCGCTACCCGGATCCAGACCGGCTACGTCTACCACTACGCCTTCGCCATGATGGTCGGCCTGGTGCTGTTCGTCTCGTGGTCGCTTTACCTGATGGTCGGGGGCTAGAGCCATGAGCGACTGGCCGCTGCTTTCGATCGTCATCTTCCTGCCGCTGGTGGGCGCCGCATTTATCCTGCTGGTACGCGGCGACGAGCAACTGGTGGCCCGCAACGCCCGCAACGTGGCGCTGTGGACGACGCTGATCACCTTCGTAGTTTCGCTGCTGCTGTGGACGGGTTTCGACAACTCGACGGCGGCCTTCCAGTTCGTCGAAAAGAAGGCCTGGATCAGCGACGGCATCGCCTACCACCTGGGCGTCGACGGCATCTCGATGCTGTTCGTCATTCTCACCACTTTCCTGATGCCGCTTTGCATCCTGGCCAGTTGGCGGGCCATCGAGACCCGGGTGAAAGAATACATGGTCGCCTTCCTGGTGCTCGAGACCATGATGATCGGGGTCTTCTGCGCGCTCGATTTCGTCGTCTTCTATCTCTTCTTCGAGGGCGGCCTGATTCCGATGTTCCTGATCATCGGAATCTGGGGCGGCCCGCGCCGGGTCTACGCCACCTTCAAGTTCTTCCTCTATACGCTGCTCGGCTCGGTGCTGATGCTGCTGGCCATCCTGTTCATGTATCTCCAAGTCGGCACCACCGACATCCCGACCCTGATGAACGCCGGATTCGATCCCATGTGGCAGCGCTGGCTGTGGCTCGCCATGTTCGCCGCCTTTGCCGTCAAGATCCCCATGTGGCCGTTCCATACCTGGCTACCGGACGCCCACGTCGAGGCGCCGACGGCGGGCTCGGTGATACTGGCGGCGGTGCTGTTGAAGATGGGCGCCTACGGCTTCCTGCGCTTTTCCATCCCCATGCTGCCGGACGCCACGGCCTACTTCACGCCGTTGATCTTCAGCCTCAGCGTTGTCGCCATCATCTACACCTCGTTGGTGGCGCTGATGCAGGAGGACATGAAGAAGCTGATCGCCTATTCCTCGGTCGCCCACATGGGTTTCGTGACCATCGGTATCTTCAGTTTCACCGTCCAGGGCGTCGAAGGCGGACTGATCGTGATGCTCAGCCACGGCCTGGTGTCGGGGGCACTGTTCCTGATTGTTGGCGTGGTCTACGACCGCATCCACAGCCGTCTGATCGCGCGGTACGGCGGATTGGTGCACCGCATGCCGGTCTATGCCGCGACCTTCATGATCTTCACCCTGGCCAACGTCGGCCTGCCTGGAACCAGCGGTTTCGTCGGCGAGTTCCTAGTGCTGGTGGGCGTCTTCCAGGTCAACACCTGGGTCGCCATGCTGGCCACCACTGGCATCGTGCTGAGTGCAGCCTATGCGCTGTGGCTCTACCGCCGCGTCATCTTCGGCACCCTGGAGAAGGCCGACCTGGCCGACATTTTGGATATGAACAAGCGCGAGATCCTGGTCTTTGCGCCGCTTCTGGTGCTGGTCATCCTGTTCGGCGTCTATCCGGCGCCGTTGCTCGATGTCATGCATGTTTCGGTGGCCCAGTTGATCGAGAACCACGAGGTGGCGCTGCGCGTCACTGAAACGGCATTGGCCGCGCGTTAGGCGAAACCGGAGAACTGAGAGCCCATGTCGCCCGCAATCGTCCCAGATCTCGCCCCGGCCCTGCCGGAGATCTTCCTCGCCATCGTGGCCATGGCGCTATTGATGCTGGGAGCCTTTCGCGGCAACGGCGCCACCATGAGCGTGTCCTGGCTGGGCGTGATTTCGTTCGTGGTGGCAGGATTTCTCGTGGTCATGGGGCCGGACAAAGCGACGCTGACTTTTGCCGGCATGTTCGTGGTCGATCCTTTTTCGAATTTCCTCAAGATCCTCATCCTGCTGGGCTCGGGCCTGGCCATCATCATGTCGCTGGGCTATCTGCGCCGCGAGGGCATGGAGCGCTTCGAGTTCCCCATCCTGATCGTGCTGGCGACGCTGGGCATGTTGATGATGGTCTCGGCCAGCGATTTGATCTCGCTCTATGTCGGTCTCGAATTGCAAAGCCTCTCGCTTTATATCGTCGCTGCCTTCAAGCGCGATTCGCAGCGTTCCTCGGAGGCCGGGCTCAAGTATTTCGTACTCGGCGCGCTGTCGTCTGGCATCCTGCTCTACGGTGCTTCGTTGATATACGGCTTCGCCGGCTCGACCAACTTCGCCGACCTGGGCCGCCTGCTGAGCCAGGGCGAGGCGCCGCTGGGCGTCGTCGTCGGACTGGTCTTCGTGCTCGCCGGCCTGGCCTTCAAAGTCAGCGCCGTGCCCTTCCACATGTGGACGCCGGACGTCTACGAAGGGGCGCCGACGCCGATCACCGCCTTCTTCGCCGTGGCCCCCAAGATCGCTGCCATCGGCCTTTTCCTGCGCACCATGCTGGACCCCTTCGCGGCGCTGGTGCACGACTGGCAGCAGATCGTGGTGCTGGTGTCGGTGTTGTCGATGGTGCTGGGCGCCTTTGCCGCCATCGGCCAATCCAACATCAAGCGTCTGATGGCCTACAGCTCGATCGGTCACATGGGCTATGCCCTGGTCGGTCTGGCCGCCGGCACGCCCGAGGGCCTGCGCGGCGTGCTGATCTACCTGACCATATATCTCGCCATGAACGTCGGTGCCTTTGCCGTCATCCTCAACATGCGTCGCGACGGCACCATGGTGGAGGACATCGACGACCTGGCCGGCCTGGCCCGCAACAACCCACTGCTGGCGCTGGCCATGGCCATCTTCCTCTTTTCGCTGGCCGGCATTCCACCGCTGGCGGGCTTCTTCGGCAAGTTCTACATCTTCATGGCAGCGCTGAACGCCGGCCTCTATGCGTTGGCGGTGATCGGCGTACTGGCCAGCGTGGTGGGCGCCTACTACTACGTGCGCATCGTCAAGATCATGTACTTCGACGACCCGGCCGAACCTTTCGAGGGGCCGCTGGGCGCCGCCATGGGCACCATCCTGACGCTCAGCGGCGCCTTCACGCTGCTCTTTTTCGTCTACCCGGTGCCGCTTTTGACCGGTGCCCAAACAGCCGCCCAGGCACTGTTTCCGTGAGTTCGACCGCCGGCACCGAGCAGGTTTCGGTGCCGCACCTCGACCCCTTCTACCGGCTCTTTGCCCACGACAGCCTGGCCAGTACCAACGATGAGGCCCGCCGCCTGGCCGCAGGCGAGGATGCCGGCGCCTTGGTTTGGGCTCGCGAACAGACGGCCGGACGAGGGCGGCGCGGTCGCCACTGGGATTCGGGACGGGGCAATCTTTTCTGCACGGTTTTGCTCAAGCCTGGTTGTCCGCCGGCCCAGGCCAACCAGCTCTCCTTCGTGGCGGCGCTGGGCGTGGCGGGCGCCCTGGGCGAGCTGCTGAACGACGCCGAGATCGACCTCAAATGGCCCAACGACGTGTTGATCGGAGGGGCCAAGATCGCAGGTATCCTGCTGGAATCGAGGATCTCCCCAGCCGGCCCGGTCGACTGGGTCATCATCGGCACCGGCATCAACGTCGAACACTACCCCGTCGACCAGGACCGGCCGGCCACCTCGCTCAAGGCCGAGGGATCGAAGGCAGGCGTTGAAACGGTGCTGGAAAGCTATTCCAACCACCTGCTGAGCTGGCAGCGGCGCTGGCGTGACGAGGGCTTTGCGCCGGTGCGAGAGGCCTGGCTGGCCGGCTGCAGCGGTTTGGGCCGCCGCGTCGAATTGGCGGTGAGCGATGAGACCCTTGCTGGCGTTTTCGAAACCGTCGATGCCGGCGGCGCCCTGATTCTGGCTGGCGACGACGGCCGGTGCCACACCGTCGGCTCCGGCGAAGTGGTGCGCACGCTGCCACAAACCTGATGAGGCCACCATGCTGCTAGCCATCGATGCCGGCAATACCAATACCGTTTTCGCCGTTTATGGAGACGGTGAAGGCGAGAGTGAAGTCCGAGGTCAATGGCGGGCTGCCACCAATGCCGAACGCACGGCCGATGAATACGCCGTCTGGCTGTCGCAACTCATGGCGCTGAAAGGGCTGGATCGCGAGGATGTCGATGACGCCATCATCTCGACCGTCGTGCCGCAGGCGCTCTTTAGCCTGCGTACGCTCTGCCGCACTTACTTCGATTGCGACCCACTGGTGGTGGGGCAGGGGGTCGACCTGGGCATCGAGGCGCTGGTCGACAACCCGTCCGAGGTCGGCTCGGACCGCCTGGTCAATGCCGTGGCGGCGCATCAGAGCTATCCCGGGCCCTTGATTTTGATCGATTTCGGCACTGCCACCACTTTCGACGTGGTTGACGCCGAGGGCAATTTCCGCGGCGGCGCCTTCGCACCCGGCATCAACCTCAGCCTCGAGGCTCTGCATTCGGCCGCCGCCGCGCTGCCGCGCATCGCCGTCCAGCGCCCGACCGAGGTCATCGGCCGCAACACCGTGGCCTGTATGCAGTCAGGCGTGTATTGGGGCTACATCAGCCTAACCGAGGGCATCGTTGGGCGCATCAAGCAAGAGTATCGCGCCACCATCGCGGACAGCGACATGACCGTGGTTGCAACTGGCGGTCTGGCGCCGCTGTTCGCCGACGGCACCGAGGTCATCGAGCACGTCGATGGAGAGTTGACGTTGCGTGGCTTGGTGGCGATTCACCGCCACAACCGGGCCACAGAATGAACCCTGTGAGCCCCATGATCCCTGATCCCTCCGACCTGGTTTTCCTGCCGCTGGGCGGCTGCGGCGAGATCGGTATGAACCTCAATCTTTACGGCCATGGCGGCAAGTGGCTAATGGTTGATCTTGGCCTAACCTTCGCCGACGAACGCCAGCCCGGCATCGACTTGATACTGCCCGATCCCACATTCATCAGCGAACGTCGCCAGGACCTGCTGGCCATCGTGCTGACCCATGCCCACGAGGACCATCTGGGCGCGCTGCCTTATCTCTGGCCGCTACTCGGCTGCCCGGTCTATGCCTCGCCGTTTGCCTCCAACCTGCTGAGCCGCAAGCTGGAAGAAGCGGGATTGCTCGACGAGGTGCCGCTGCACGTCATTGCAGCGGGCGAAAGACTGGATCTTGGGCCTTTTGCCATCGATTTCCTCGGCGTCACCCATTCCATCCCCGAAGCCAGTTCGCTGGCCATCCACACGGCAGCCGGCAGCGTCGTCCACACCGGTGACTGGAAGCTTGACCCGGGACCGGTGGTGGGGCCGCTGACCGACGCCGCCGGCTTTGCCGCCGTGGCCGAGGCTGCATCGGTTCTGGTCTGCGATTCGACCAACGTTTTGCAGCCCGGCCGTTCCGGCTCCGAGGCCGACCTGCGTCCCAGCTTGCTTGAGGTCATGAAGGGGCACCCCGGCCGCATCGCGGTCACTACATTTGCCTCCAACGTCGCCCGTATCGAGACCGTGGCCCAAGTGGCGGTCGAGCTTGACCGCCACGTCGTCCTGGCCGGCCGGGCGCTCAGGCGTAACAGCGAGGCGGCACAG
Source organism: Rhodospirillaceae bacterium (assembly GCA_002690215.1). Taxonomy (GTDB): domain Bacteria; phylum Pseudomonadota; class Alphaproteobacteria; order UBA2966; family UBA2966. Next base: position 17,244 of record NZDS01000151.1, read on the forward strand.
CAGTGCGGTTATCTCGGTGACTTGCCGGAATTTCTCAGCGAGGACGATTACGCCCACCTGCCGCCCGATCGCGTGCTGCTGATGTGCAGCGGTTGCCAGGGCGAGCCGCGCGGCACCATGACACGGGTAGCAAATGGCAGCCATCCGCGGCTGCACCTCGATCCCGGCGACCTGGCGGTTTTTTCCTCCAAGATCATCCCCGGCAACGAACGGGCACTGAGCCGGGTGCACAACGACCTGGTGCTGGCCGGCGTCGAGGTTGTCAGCGAAAAGGACGCTTTCGTCCACGTCTCCGGCCATCCGGCGCGAGACGAGATCAGCGAGCTTTACGGCTGGCTCAAGCCCGCCCTGGCGGTTCCGGTGCATGGCGAGGCCCGGCATCTCGAGGCCCATGTTCGCTTGGCCCGATCGCTGGGCGTGCCCGAGGCCAGGATGATCGCCAACGGTGACATGCTGCGGCTGGGCCCCGGGCCGGCCGAGGTGGTCGAGCAAGTGCCGGCCGGAAGGCTGCTGGTGGACGGTGATAGCCTGGTGCCCGAAGGCGGGCAGGCGCTTCAGGCACGCCGCAAGATCATGTTCAATGGCCTGATCAGCGTCACCTTGGTGATCGACGCGGCCGGTGACAGACTGGCGCCCCCAAAACTAAGCAACCATGGCGCCTTCGATGCCCTGATCGAGCCGGATTTGCCGGCCGCCCTCGAGGCGGCTGCGGACCAGGCGCTGGACAAGCTTTCGCGCCAGCGCCGACGCGACGACGACGCGGTGGCCGAGGCCGTGCGTGTGGCCGTGCGCCGGGCCGCCCGGGCGGTCACCGGGCGGCGGCCGCTGGTCAAGGTCGAACTAGTGCGGTTGGATTACCAAGTGAAGGAGCGAAAAGTATCATGATCGGACGTCTCAACCACGTTGCCATAGCGGTTCCCGATTTGGCCGCTGCGGCGGCCCAGTACCGCGAGCTGCTGGGGGCCAAGGTATCGGAGCCCGAGGATATCGCCGAACACGGTGTTACCATCGTCTTCGTCGAGTTGCCCAACACCCAGGTCGAGCTCTTGCATCCGCTGGGCGAAAATTCGCCCATCGCCGGCTTCCTGGAAAAGAACCCGAACGGCGGCATGCATCACATCTGCTACGAAGTCGATGATATCCTGGCGGCTCGCGATCGCCTCAAAGCAGGCGGCGCCCGGGTGTTGGGCGACGACGAGCCGCGCATAGGCGCCCACGGCAAACCGGTGCTATTTCTCCATCCCAAGGATTTCTGCGGCACCCTGGTCGAGATCGAAGCCGCCTGAGCATGAGCTGGACCACCCTGCTGGCGGTCTATGCCGTTGTCTGGTGGCTTTGCCTCTTCGTGATGCTGCCCATCGGCGTGCACCAGCCAGAAGATCCCGAGGCGGGCCATGAACCGGGCGCGCCGGTGCGGCCGCACATGTGGAAGAAGGTGGCCGCAACCAGCTTGCTGGCCGTCGTGGTCACTGGATTGGTAGTGGCAATGATCGAGGCCGGATTTCTGGATTTCCGTCCTGAGCGAGTAGAATAGCCCCATGTTCTATGGCTGGTTCGTGGTTGGCGGCGCGTTCACCGCCCTCTTTATCGCCTTCGGTGCGGCCTACTCTTTCACGGCCTTTTTCGATCAATTGCAGGGCGAATTCTCGGCCAGCCGGAGCTCGATATCGCTGATCTTTTCGATCGGCGCCTTTCTTTACTTCAGCCTGGGTGCCATCAGTGGCCCCATCTCGGACCGCATTAATGCGCGCTGGGTATGTGCCGGGGGCATGTTCCTGCTCGGTGTCGGGCTCTTTTGGGTGAGCCGCGCCAGCAGCCTGACCGAGATCTACTTGGGCTATGGGCTGGGCATCGGTGTCGGCATCGGCTTTGCCTACGCCCCGGCCATAGGGGCGGTGCAGCGCTGGTTCGTCAGGCGCCGCGGTTTCGCTTCGGGCCTAGCGGTCTCGGGCATCGGCCTCGGTACCGCCGCCGTGCCGCCGCTGGCGACGGCGCTGATCCTCTGGTTCGATTGGCGCACCGCCTACTTGGTTTTGGCGGCGACTGCGCTGATCGGCGGCGTAGCGGCGGCGTTGCTGATCGAATCCTCTCCCGAACGGCGCGGTCAGTTTCCTGACGGCGTGGCACCCGCCGGCCGCCTCCCGGGTGCTGATCGGGCTGTCCCCGTGGTCCCCGGCGACGACGGCTTGACGCTGCCGCAGGCACTGCGCTCCAAACCTTTCTGGGTGCTTTACGCAGCCGGCCTGCTGGCTTCGCTCGGCGTCTCCATGCCGTTCGTGCACATGATGCCCTTCGTGCAAGATCTGGGGCTGGGCAAGGCCACCGGGGCAGCCATGCTGGGCCTGATCGGCCTGGCCAGTACGGTCGGGCGTTTCCTCGTGGGTGGTGCGGCCGACCGCTTCGGCCGCCGACGGGCGATGATCGGCATCAACCTGGGGCTGGCATTCACTTCCGCCTGGTGGGCCATTTCGACCACCACCTGGCAGCTTTCCCTGTTTGCCATCGTTTTCGGTACTTGCTACGGCGGTTTCGTGGCGCTGGCCCCGGCGGTGACGGCGGACTATTTTGGCGTCCGCAGCATCAGTGCCATTATCGGCGCCCAGTTCACCGCGGCCTCGATCGCCATGTTCGCTGGGCCGGTTCTCGCCGGCTACGCCTTCGACGTCATGCAAAGCTATTGGCTGCCGCTGAGCCTCGGTGCCGGCGCCGCCTTGATTGCCGCTCTGGCCATACTGATGATCGAGGAACCCGACGTTTGGCGCCAAAGGAGTGCCGAGCCATGAGCATCGAGCTGACGTACGGCAACCACCAGCGCTACCGCCGCCGCAGCCGCCAAATCACCGTGCGGGGCCGTGTCGATCCCGAGGCAGACGACTTATCCGGTGCCTCTTTCAGGCTCAACGGGGGATTCGAGCGCGCTCTCTACGTCGAGGAAATCCCCGACGACGGCATCGATTGGGTCAACGGCTACAAATCCAGCCCGGCCGAGCTGCGCTGCAAGGAGCGGGGGGAATTTTGTGTCGAGATCGCCGCCGATGACCCCGATCTCGTAGCCGGTGGCAATCGGATCGCCCTTTCGGTGGCCGGCCAGACCCTCGACCTTGACCTTGATTGGGATCCGCGGCCGCTGCCGCTACCCCTCGATCTCAGCGATCTGTCGGGTTTCGCGCATGTCTGCGATCTGGGGCAGACGATCAACGGGGCCTTCGAGATCGACCATCGGGCCAACGTCATCCGCTCCTGCGCCCCGGTGGCGCCCGATGCCTTCCTCGTCTTGGGCTCGCAAGGGACCAGTCAAGAGGCCACCTACGCGGTCCACTTCAGCGACCTGGCGGGAGCCAAGTGGCTCGGTCTTTCGGACTTTTTCGTCGGCCTGGAGGAGGGCGTGCCGCCCCGCGGCATCGGCGTCGGCTGGTCGAGCGCCGGCATGGCTGCGCTCGGCCCAACGGGCGAGGCTCGCAGCTTCATCGCCTGGGGCGATCACTCGGCAAGCCCCGACGAATGGGCCGTGGTCTGCCATCCGCCGGCCCCCGTGGTGATCGAGGCGGGGATCGACTACCGTGTGCGCCATCAACTCATCCTGCACCAGGGGCTCGACCGCGTGCGCTTCCGCATCTGGCCGGCCGGCACGGTGGAGCCGGAAACCTGGCTCTGCGACGAGTGCGACACCGCGGTGCCGCCCGACCGACCGCGTCACGAGGCGGCCTCGTTCGGGCTCTTCCAGCACATGGGCCCCAGTATTGCCTGGTCGGACATCCGCCTGCGGGCCTACCGGCCTGGACCCGACGATATTGATTCGACCGGCCGTGCGCCATTTCTCGGCCGCCAGCGGCCCGGTTCTTTCTAGCTCGCCAGTTCCCCCGCGTCGGCGCCCAGGCTTTCGGCCGTGCCGACGATACCGGCGATGGATTGCTCGTTCAGTGGAATGCCTTCCCGGCGCTGGCGTTCGGCGATCTCATGTTCCAGGTGCCCGGGCGGGTAGGGCCGGCCGCCACCCTCTGCCGGCCGGCTTTGGCGTATTTGACGGCAGGTTTCGTCGACCTGGGCCGTGACCTCACCCAGCGGCCGGAAGGCTGCGACCTTGAGCGCCAGGAAGAACTGGCCGTCGCCGCCGGCCACCGGCCCTTGCATCAGGTCGCCGAGCGCGCTGCCGTAGCGGGCACCGCTGAGCACGGTCGCCAGCAAGCCCGTGACTACCGCTAGGCCGATGCCCTTGAAGGCACCGATGGGCTGGATCAGACCGTCGAGCGCGGCGCCGGCATCGGTGGTGGGCTGTCCCTTGGCGTCCAGTGCCCA
>NZDS01000152.1 GCA_002690215.1 Rhodospirillaceae bacterium
AGCCCAAGGCCCGTTCAGCACCCGCGCTAATCGACTGGAAGGCGCCCAACGCCGTCAGCGGCGCCGGGTCGCCATAGCCGCCGTCCTCCTCGCGCAGGCAAGTGACGCACTTGGTTTCCTTTTTGATTTCGGCCATATCGAATGGATTGGTACCAATGTCCTCGCCGGTGATGTAGCGCCCGCCCAAAGTATCGATCCAACGTCCCATGGCGTGCAGCAGCTCGGGGCGTTTGTCCTTGTGCGAATCGGCGATGATGACCGACTTGCCCCCGCCCAGTTTGACCTTGGCCATGGCGGCCTTGTAGGTCATGCCCTTGGAGAGCCGCAACACGTCGCGTACCGCCTCGGCCTCGCTGGCGTAGGGCCACATGCGGCAGCCCCCCAGTGCCGGGCCCAGATTGGTGTTGTGGATGGCGATGATGGCGCGCAAGCCCACGTCCGGTTCGTTGACGAACAGAACTCGTTCGTGGCCGTCGTACTCGGCGGCTTCGAAGACGCTCATGTGACTTCTCCCGCCCTCACACCCCCTTCGATCTCGATCATCTTGCCCGGGTTCATGAAATTCGTGGGATCCAGCGCCAGTTTGAGCTGGCGCATGACGTCGACGGCCGGCCCCAGCTCGGCCACCAGGAAATCCTTCTTTCCCAATCCGATGCCGTGCTCGCCGGTGCAGGTGCCGTCCATGGCCAGAGCACGCATGATCATGCGTTCGTTGTATTCCTCGGCCTCCTTGATTTCGGCATCATTGCTGGTGTCGAGCACGAAGATGAGGTGGAAGTTGCCATCCCCCACGTGGCCCAGCATGGGCGCCGGCAGCGAGCAACTTTCCAGGTCCTTGCGGGTCTCCGTCATGCACTCGGTCAGGCGCGACAGCGGCACGCAGACGTCGGTGCCCCAAAGCTCGCAACCCTCACGCAGCGCCTTGGCGGCATATGCAGAATCGTGGCGCGCCTGCCACAATCGGTTGCGCTCCTCTTGATCGCTGGTCCACTGGAATTCGCCGCCACCCTGGTCTTCGGCGATGGCGCGCATCATCTCGATCTGCTCCTCGACGCCGCGCTTGGTGCCGTCGAATTCCATGAACAGCGTCGGCTCGACGGGATAGTCGAAGCCCGAATAAGCGTTGACGGCGCCCATCATGACCGCGTCCATCAGCTCGCAACGCGCGATGGGAATGCCCGACTGAATGGCCGTGACCACGGAATCGACGGCTGCCTCGACACTGGGAAATGGCACTACGGCGGCGGAGGTGACCTCGGGAATGCCGTGCAGTTTCAACGTCACCTCGGTGATCACGCCAAGAATGCCTTCGGAGCCGATATAGAGGTGCGTGAGATCCAACCCGGCCGCCGTCTTCTTGGCCCGGCGCGCGGTGTCGATGACACGGCCGTCGGGCAGCACGACTTTCACGGCCAGCACGTTGTCCTTCATGGTGCCATAGCGCACGGCATTGGTGCCCGAGGCACGGGTCGCCGTCATGCCGCCCAGCGAGGCATCGGCGCCGGGGTCGACGGGGAAGAAAAGTCCGGTGTCGCGTATGTGTTCGTTCAACTGCTTGCGCCGCACACCGGCTTGCACGATACAGTCGAAATCGAGCGGATTGACGGCCAGGATGCTGTCCATCCCGGTGACGTCGACGCTGACGCCGCCGTGAACCGCCTGCACGTGGCCCTCGACCGAAGTTCCGGTGCCGAAGGGGATCAGGGGCACAGCCCCGTCACGGCAGATGTCGACCACCCCCACAACTTCTTCGGTGGTCAGGGGAAAGACCACGGCATCGGGTTCGGCCTGGTGGTGCCAGAACTCGTCGCGGCCATGCTGCTCGCGCACCGAGGCGGAGGTCGAAAGACGGTCGCCGAGAAGCTGCTTGAGACTGTCGAGCACCGACTGAGGTACGGCCATGGTTTTTGTCCTCCTCTGGTTTTGTCAGGCCCCATCAAATTGATCGAAGGCCGCCAGGGCCTCGGCGCCGTAGACCGCCGCCGGGCCACCGCCCATCTCGACGGCTACGGTGATGGTCTCGGCCACCTCCTCGCGGCTGGCGCCCTTCTTGCTGCTGGCCCGGGCGTGGTAGGTGATGCAGCCCTCGCAGCGAATGGCCACGGAAATCGCCAACGCCATCAGCTCCTTGGTCTTGCCATCGAGGACGCCGTCGGCAGAGACCTTGGTCATCAGGTCGCGGTAGGCGCCCATGGGACCAGGCGCGGCCTGGAAAAGCTCGCGGCTGTTAAGATCGATCTCCTTGGCGCGTTCGGCGAAATCCTTGCTCATTTTTCCGTTCCTTTTCTAGCCGGCGGCCAAGGCCGCCTCGGGGCATTCGATCATGGCGGCGACGTCGTTGACGAAGCGGGTGGCGTCGGCGCCGTCGATGAAGCGATGGTCGAAACTCAGGCTGCAGGCCACCATCGGCCCCACCTCGAAAGCGCCGTCTACGGCCCGCGGCCGGTCGTTGATGCGCGAGAGCCAGAGCGTCGCCGTCTGCGGCGGGTTGATGATGGGCCGGGTGGAAAGAAACGTGGTGCGCTCCAGGTTGCCGGTGTTGGAGAGCGTAAACGTACCGTCCTGCATGTCGGCGCGGCCGAGGCTGGCATCGCGACCGCGCTGGGCGACGTCGTTGATGGCGGCGGCAGCGGCGAACAGCGAAAGATTGTTGAGGCCGCGCACCACCGGCACCAGCAGCCCGGCCTCGGTTGCCACGGCGATGCTCATGTTGACGTCGCGGTGCAGCAAAAGCTCGCGGCGCTCCTCGTCGATGGTGGCGTTGAAGCGCGGATGCCGCGTCAGCGCCGCCGCCACGCAGGTGGCAAACAATGCGGCATAGCTGAGCTTGACACCGCGCCTTTCGGCTTCGGGCCCGAGCTTGGCCAGCAGGGCCACAAGGGCATCGGCCGGCACCTCGAAAGTCATGGTCGCATGGACCAGCGTGTGGACCGAAAAGGAAAGCCGCTCGAAGGCCACGGCGCGGGGTCCGTTGAGGCCCTCGCGACGCACCTCGGGCCGATCGTCGGTTGCAAGCGGTGGCGACGATGGCGGCGCCGGAACGGCAGCCGGAGCAGCGGCTGCTTCGACATCGCGGCGCAGGATCATTCCGTCCCGGCCACTACCCTGCAGGCCGGCCAGGTCGACACCACGATCGGCGGCCAGCTTTCGCGTCGAGGGCGCGGCGAGGATGGCTTCTACAGGCGCAGCAACGGGCGCCGACTTCGCCTTTGGCGCCGACTCGGCCTCGGGCTCGGGCTCGGGTTCCGCTTTCGCCTCTGCATCGACGGCGGCTGCGCCGCCGTCACTGATCCGCATCAGCACCTCGCCTACCGGAATCGTGTCGCCCGGTTTCCAGCAAAGCTCGGCGACGCTGCCGGCGCGCGGTGCGGGCAGCTCGACATCGACCTTGTCGGTGCTGATGGTGGCAACCTCGGCGCCCTCCTCCAAGGCGTCGCCGACGGCCACGGTCCAGGAGATCAAGAGCGCCTCGCTGATGCCCTCGCCGATGTCGGGCAGGATGAAATCGTACATCAGAATTGAAACTCCATGGTACGCACGATGGCGTTTTTGATGCGCTGGCGGCTGGGGCGGTAGTACTCGTCGCCGATGCTGAAGTGATAAGGCACGTCAGGCGCCGCCAGGCGCTGGATCGGGGTGTGCAGGTAACCGAAGGCCCTTTCCTGGACGACGGCGGCCAGTTCGGCTCCGAATCCCATGCTGAGCGGCGCCTCGTGGATGATGACGACACGGCCGGTGCGCTTGACCGAGGCGATGATGGTCTCGATGTCGTAGGGAATGATGGTGCGCAGATCGATGACCTCGGATTCGTATCCTTCATCCTGCGACAGCTCGTCCGCCACTTCGACCACCCAATGGCGGATGGGGCCGAAGGTCAGCACAGTAACGTCGTCGCCCGCCCGCACGATCTCGGCCCGGCCGATTTCGGCAGCCTGGTCATGGGGCTCGAAGTCGGCGCTCATGGCCCGGTAAAGCGGCACCGGCTCGACCAGCAGCACGGGATCGGGATCGCGCACGGCGGCCAACATCATGCTGTATGCATCCTCGGGCGTAGTGGGGCAGAGGATCTTGATACCGCCGTGATGGACGAAATAGGCCTCGACGCTTTGCGAATGCCAGAGCCCGCCCTTGATGCCGCCGAACGAGGGCGCCCGGATGACCATGGGGCAGGAGTACTGGCCGCCCGAGGCCCAGCGGTAGCGGGCGGCGCAAAACATGATGTGTTCGAAGGCATCGTGGATGAAGCCGGAGAACTGGACTTCGGCGATGGGCTTGAGGCCATAAAGCGCCATGCCCACGGCATGGGCGACGATGCCCTTCTCGTCGAGGGGCGTATCGATCACGCGGTGCGAGCCGAAGCGCTGTTGCAGGCCTTGCGAGGTGCGGAAGATGCCGCCGGCCCGGCCGACATCCTCGCCCAGCAACACGACATCGGGGTCGCGTTCGAGCTCATGCGCCATGGCCGCGTTTAGGGATTCGAGTACTGTCATCTTGGGCATGATCAGTTGCCCTCCAGATCGTCCATCAGCGCCGTGCGTTGCTCCTCGAGCATCCAGGTGAGCTCGGCGAAAGTGTCGTCGAACATGGATTCGGGATCGGGCAGCGGCATGGCTTCGGCCTCGTCGATGGCGGCCTGGATTTCGTCCTTGCAACGCTGCCACAAGGCTGTTTCTTCGTCGTCTGTCCAAAAGCCGCGATACTCTAAATAGCCGCGAAGGCGGTTCAGGGGGTCCCAGGGCTCCCAGGCGGCGACGTCCTCTGCCGTGCGGTAGAGATCCGGATTGTCAGACGAGGTATGGAACCCCATGCGGTAGGTTACGGCCTCGATCAGCGACGCGCCCTCACGGGGTGCCAGCTCGCGGGCCTCGCGGGTGACGGCATAGACGGCCAGGGCATCGTTGCCATCGACGCGCAGGTTGCGCACGCCGTAGGCATTGCCTTTCTCGGCGAAGGTGACCGAGGCGGTCTGCACATCGGTCGGCGTCGATACGGCCCAGCCGTTGTTTTCGCAAATGAAGACCACCGGTGGCTTGTGCACGCCGGCGAAATTCATGGCCGAGTGGAATTCGCCGCGAGACGTCGAGCCGTCGCCGAAGATGGTCAACACGCGGGTGTCGTCGCCGCGGATCTTAGCGGCCCAGGCAGCGCCGCAGGCGTGCGGTATATATGACGCCACCTGGGTCGTCATGGGTACGATGTTGAGGCGCTTGTCGCCCATCAAGGTGGGCAGGCGGCGGCCCTTGAGGGGCTCGTCGCGGCGGCCGAAATATTGCGCAAAAAGCTGCACCAGCGGCGCGCCGCGGAGCAGCATGGTGCCGGGGTGGCGGTAGCCCATGAAGATCCAGTCTTCGAAGGGAAAGGCCATGGTGGCGGCGATGTGCACCGCTTCCAGGCCGCAGTGCGGTATCCAGAATTCCACTCGGCCGGAACGCTGCAGCGTCCAGCCGCGCTCGTCGATGGCGCGCACCAGCACCATCATCTCGTAAAGCCGGCGAAGCTCGTCCCGGCTCAGGTCGGGCTCGGGCAAATCGCCGCAGGGCTTGCCGTACTGGTCCACGACCTGTCGGATGCCGAGTTTCTTGGCCTGGTCGAGGGGCGTGGTGACTTTTTTCTCGCGGCGCCGGGAACGGCCGCCCGGCTTTTTCTTACTCGCCAAGATCATTCTCCCGAAAGTAGCTCTTACGTATAAAGGTATACTAACATACCTATAAACAGATTCACCACCCCTATGATGCGGAATTTCGCTATTTTCAGCGAACTGGTATTTAGCTCGATGACGAGGTGCCGAGATGGCCGAAAACTTTCCCCCCTTTGATTACGAAGCGGCCCGCAAGGCCTTTGCGCTGGAGATCCCGGAGCACTTTAATTTCGCCTTCGACGTGGTTGCGCGCCGCGGCCGGGAGAACGACAAGACGGCGCTGATTGCCGTGGCTGCCGATGGCGAAACTGTCGAGCGCCACAGCTACGCCGATCTCGACCGTGCCTCCAGCCGCTTCGCCAATGTGCTCAGTGACCTGGAAGCTGCCAAGGGCGACGCCGCCTTCGTCATGATCCCGCGCCTGCCCGCCTTCTACCAAGTACTGCTGGGTTGCATGAAGACCGGTGTCGTGGCCATGCCCGGGACCAACCTTCTCACCGCCAAGGACATCGAATACCGCGTCAACGAGGCCGGCGCACGCTTGGCCATCGTCACCGCCGAGCACGTGGAAAAGGTCGAGGCGGCGCGCGGCCAGTGCCCGACTCTCGAACACCTGATCGTCATTGGGGGCGCAGCCGAGGGCTGGACTTCGTTCGATAAGGCCTGCGCCGCCGCTTCCGAGGAGCTCGACCAGGAGGCTCTGCCGGCCATCCGGGCCGACGACCAAATGCTGGTCTACTTCACGTCAGGGACCACGTCGATGCCCAAGATGGTGGGTCGCAATCAGTCCTATGGGCTGGCCCATTCCATCACCGGGGACTACTGGATGGGATTGCGGGAAGACGATGTGCATTGGACGCTGACCGACACGGGCTGGGCCAAAGCCGCCTGGGGGATCATCTTCCCGCCGCTGTTGGCCGGCGCCACGGTCATGCTTTACGACGGCGAGGGTTTCGATGCCGAGATGCACCTGCGCCTCATCGAACGCCACAAGGTAACGACCTTTTGCGCCCCCCCGACCATCTACCGGCTGTTCGCCCAGATGGATGTGAGCGGCTTCGATCTGGGCTCGTTGCGCCACTGCATCGGCGCCGGCGAGCCCCTCAATCCGGAAGCCATGCGGTCGTGGAAACAGGCCACCGGCTGCGACATCTACGACGGCTACGGCCAAACCGAGACCATCAACATCGTGGCCAATTTCCCCGGCATGGAGATCCGCCCGGGATCCATGGGCAAGCCGGTGCCGGGCCTCGACATCGGCATCATCGACGACGACGGCACCATTGTCGCCGACAACGAGGTCGGCCACATCGCCGTGCGCCTGACGGCCCCCCATCCGCCGGGGCTCTTCCACGAATACATCGGCGACCCGGCAGCCACCGCCCAGGCCTTCCGCAACGGTTGGTACTACACCGGCGACACCGCCACCCGCGATGCCGACGGCTACATCTGGTTCGTCGGCCGGTCCGACGACATCATCACTTCGTCGGGCTACCGCATCAGCCCCTTCGAGGTCGAAAGCGCGCTGATCGAACACCAGGCGGTAGTGGAATCGGCGGTGGTCGCCAAGCCAGATGCCTTGCGCGGCGAAATCGTCAAGGCGTTCGTGATCCTGGCGCCCGGTCATGAGCCCAGTGAGGCCCTCAAGACCGACATCCAGGATTTCGTCAAACAGCTCACGGCGCCCTACAAGTACCCCCGCGAGGTCGAGTTTCGGGAAGCGCTGCCCAAGACTATTTCGGGCAAGATCCGTCGTGTGGACTTGCGGGCCGAAGCAGATTCAGACGGCTAGCGACTGAAATTGAACTGCCTTCAGCATTTTTCAGCGACGAGGTTCTTGAATTCCGCCAAGCTTGAAAACACGACTGACACGCGGTCACCCGCCATGCCCGAGCGCAACAGTACCGGCTCACCCTTTTTGGGTCCCCGCAGACTCGTGTCGATCTTGATGCGGACATTGGTTTCCCAGAATGGGAACTTCGCGCCATCGGCAGTGGTGATGAAGTAGCCGTCACGACAGTGGCGAATCTCGGTGATCCGCTGGTTCGCTCCCAGCGATGACAGTTCGGGCGGGACCGGCCCCGATGCCATGCGTTCAGAAACGAGCCCCTCCTTCACGACCTTCACCGTGCCGCCCTCGGTCATCGCCCGACGCAGAAAGGCGATGAGGTTTGCCCGGACATCGTCCTTCTCGACGCCGCGAAACGTCATGGTCGTCCCCGGCACCATGGCTTGCGGATCCGCCAGCCAGGCGTTCAGCGTATCCTCGTCCCAGACCAAATCCTCCTTTCTCAGAGCTTCGGTGTAGCGGCCATAATCGTCCACCGATGCCGCTTTTTTGCCCCAGAGGCCGGCGAGGCTGGGGCCGGACAGATGCACGCCGGGCTGCAACGAATGGCAGGCTGCGCAAATTCGATAGGCCGGCGCCCCCTTTTTGACCATTTCGGCCTTTTCTTCCGAATTTGCGGCTCCCGCGAACGCCATGAGGATGGCTAATGCGGCGCATGCAGATGATTTCAACATTCGTTTCTCCTGCCGTCAGGCTTGGCGGGTCGCGGCCATCATTACCGACAATGGCGTTCAATTGGGGCGTTCAATTGGCTTTCTTTTCATCTCCGGCGAGGGCTTCAGAAAACCGCGGCAACGAGACAAATTTCTTGAGGCCCGCAGCTATGGTCTCGGGTTCGCTGGCGCCGCTGAAGGTAGTCAGGGATTTGCCGTCGGGGCCGACCAGATAGGCCGTGTTGGTGTGGCCCATGAAATATTCGTCGGGGTCGTCGTCTGCCGTCCCCCCCAACTTGGTATAGAAGGCACGATAGACTTCGGCGACCGCGGCAATTTGTTTCGCCGTGCCGGTCAGGCCGACGAGACGGGGGTGAAATGCTCCGACATATTCGGCCAGTACAGTCACCGAGTCGCGCTCGGGATCGATGGTGATGAAAATCGGCACCACCGTTGCGCCCTTATCGGGTAGCAGATCCATGGCCAGGGTCATGTTCGACAATCCGACCGGGCAGGTGTCGGGGCAAAACGTATAGCCGAAATAGATCAGCATGAACTTGCCGAGAAAGTCGGCTTCAGTGACCGTTTTTCCGGTCTGGTCGACCAGGGTAAAGGGGCCGCCGAATTCCGTCTCGCCGGAAATCCATGCCGCCTTGGTGGTGCCGCCAGGGTCGCTGTCGGTCTGGCCAAACTGAAGCCAGACGGCGGCTGCGGCGACCAGGACCGCCAGCGCCACGGCCGCTGAGCGGATTAATTGAGGTCGCGTCATCTTCATCAATATCCCTTTCCTCACTTTTCACTATCATCTTTCGGCATGGCGCTGGAATTGCGGATGCCTGCCGATCACCCAACCCGACGCAGCACGGCAGGCGATGCCGGAGACCGATTCACGGGTTAGGTTGGGGTAGAGAGCTTTGGCGGTGAGGGATCGGGTGCAATAGAGAGCCCGGCGCGGGGAAGTGCTAATTCTGCAAACGATACGGCCGGTGCCAAATTGTGATTGGAGTTCGTGTCGATCAGGGTTGCCACCAGTCCCGTGCAGGCCGTCAAACAGGTCTCGGATTGTAATGGTTCCGGTTACGGATAAGTCAAGACGGAAATCCTTCGATTGGTGCGCCATGCCGGTAATGATACGATACGTATCACTTTGGAGTGATACCGAATGCCTCGAGATACCTGATACATATTGCACTGCCATGCCAGAACAGGTGTCAGACCGTTTACGCCGCGCTCGAACAGGTGCAGGATTTGAGAACGCCCGCGCCGCTTCGGACGCTTTCGGCTGGAACGCGGCAACCTATCGGTCCCACGAGAACGGCGTTCGCGGCGTTTCCGCTCAGCGCGCCGAACGCTACGTCCGTGCGTTTCACGTCGGCCTCAACTGGCTATTGACCGGAAGCGGCGACACCGCCACTTCACAAGAACGACCCCTCGCGCCTTTATTGGGTACTGTTGGGAGACACGGCATGGTCAATCAAGCGACCGGACTGCCGGCCGTTGAGGTCCCCGATTTCATCGAGATCCGCGGCGAATACGCCGCCCTGACGATGGGCCGCGATTCCGACCTCTGGCCGCTGCAGCCGGGCTGGCAATTGTTTTTTCAGGCTACCGAGGTTTCTACCGGTATCGGGCAGCTCTGCCTGGTGATGACAACCAAGGGCGATACGCTGATCAAGCGGGTCATCCGCTCCGGCAGCCGCCGCTACAATCTCGAACACTTCAACCCGTCCGTGCCCACGTTGGAGGACGTCGAAATCGCCGAGGTCTACCGCCTCGTCGGAATGAACTGTGACACCGCGTAGGCTGATGGCAACCGATAGCTACAACGTTAAAGTCTTTCCGCTCTACCGTGTCGGCGGCAAGTTGCCGGACCATCTCATAGCAGCATTGTGGCTCTGGCAGTCCCGCCGCAGCCTCGCAGATTGCCCCACGATCGACCAGTTGGGGCCAGATGATCTCGAGGGTTGCGGCGCCGCCGAGCGCTTCCACATATTCGACGTCTCCGCCGACGATCCGTTGGGCTACTACATGCGCCGCTGGTCGCCGATCGGCAATTTGGCCCCGACTTGGGATGCCTTAGGCGTGCCCTTGCGCGGTTGGCCGTACCCGGTCCAGGCGAACTCACACGCCGACAGCCTCGTGGCCTGCGCCGAGGGCCGCAAGCCCGTCCTTGCCCGCGTCGACCGTGTGTTGGCCGGACGGCCGCAGAGCTATGTCCGGCTCCTCTGTCCGCTCTACGATAGCCGCCAGCGCGTCACGCGGATCGCCTCCATCGTAGAGGTCAACGAGTACCGCATCACGTCGCGCCTGATCGATCAGGCCGGCCCGATTTAGCAGCAAAAGGTTGACCGCCGCAGGCCCTCGCCGCGCCGCCGACCAACCGCGCACCAGGGGCAGGTCCCAGCCAAAGCCGTACTTGCGCACCATGTCCCGGCCAGGTGGCGGATCCTGCGTCAAGAGCCCGCTGTCCCAATCGGGAGCCCAGCGCTCAGCGATCGAAAACCGCGCCAATCGCGACAACGCCACTGGCAGGCCTTGGCGACGGTGCGCCTGCCGCACGAACAACCCGCCGTGGTGGCCAACGCGACCGCCGATCAGCGGCAGCCCCGGCGCCAACTCTGTGCGCCGCGCCGTCGCCTCGCGAAACCACAGCCGGCCCGAAGCCACCAGTTCGACCAGGTCGCCGGTCTCAAAGAGGCGGCATGCCCCCACCGCCGCCAGCCCATCCAACGTATCCCGCTGCCGCACCGGATCCGATCCGATGTACCGCGCCGCGATCCAAAAGGAGTTGGCAGGCGAGAGCCGGTTGTATTCAGGATCGAACGAATAGGTCGTCTGCCCCCCCTGCGCCCGGCGCCAATCAACCCAGCCGGCCATATCGAATTGCATTTGGCAGTCGTAGCCGGCGCGGCGCAGCAATTCGATATATTGGCGACGAGCACGAGCAAAGGCCCATCGAGCCGCGCTGGGGAATTGCGGTTCGTGAATCATTTTGCTTGCATCCCCTCTGGATAGGTGAGAGAGTTTCCAAAGAGGATTTAGCCGCTATGAGTGGGCTGCGACTTTGTACATTTTCGCTTTTGACGGCCACCAGGAACGCTCACGCGGCCGTCGCCCGCAGCGACGTTAATACGGTTATGCGCTGTCTGGCCAGCCTAGGCAACAAGAAGCACCGCGGCGGCTCTCGCGCCCTTCGCCGCTCCACCATCGTCTGCACCGATTCGCTCTTGGGTCAAATACTCAACCCACTGCCCCAATACCAAAGTGGAGAGAGCTTCTAGTCATGAGGCAGTTGGCCCTCGCGGCAGCGCTCCTGCTCGCGACCCCGACCACCGCCGGCGCCACCAGCGGGACCGTCAACTCTGGATACGCCGGGTGTCTGACTGAGGCGGCCCTTGACGAGCTTCAGACGGCGTCCGCCAACAAGGACAAGCGTCAACGCGCTGCGCTGTTGAACAAGGTGTGTTTTGCCATTGGCGGTAAGAAATATTGGCCCATCAAGTTCGGTTACATGACGTCGCTGATCCGCGTTTATGCGGGCGGATCGTCCGTCAAGCTGTGGACTGTCACCGAAGCTATCCGGTGAAAAAAGTAGAGGCCATCTGACGGAGCAACCAGTAAAAGTGGTCATGTTGCTCTGGGTGCTTGCACTCCTCAGCGAACAAAAGGTGCTATTAGCGCCTACGACGCGGCCCCGACCGGCATCACGTCGCGCCGTTGCCTGAACTCGGAAAAGTCATGTGGGCGATTGCCGTGACCAAACTGGCGGCAGGCGTCGTCTGGGCAGCCGCCTTCGCCGCCGCCGCCACCGCGCTCGACCTACTGCGCCAGATCCGTGATCGCTTGGACCGCCCCGGCCGCGATTTGTAGCGATTCGAAAGTTCTGAGTTCGGGCGCCACGAGCCGCCTGCCGATTCCCGCCCGCCACGCCACCGTGGCAAACCATTTGGCAACTCACAGGTTTTCAAGTTTTTTTGGGTGACCTGTCCGTACGACGTAATATTCCTCTGTGATGAATCAGATGGAGTTTCGCGTGCCTTAATTGCGGGCAGAATGCGATTGATGTCACCCTGCTCACCGGAGCGAGGTGAACCCTAGTGCCAACGACTAGAGGAGAAGGCAAATTGCGATTCCAAAACAAAGGCGTTGTCGTTACAGGAGCCGGAGGCGGTATTGGACGCGAGACGGCGCTGGAATTTGCCGCCGAGGGAGCCAAGGTCGTGGTCTCCGACATCGATCCCATAACGGCCGAGCGCACCACCAAGGAGATCGTCGAGCAAGGCGGCCAGGCACAAGCCTTCACGCTCGATACCACGGACCCCGAGGCGGTTGCGGCGGGATTTGCGGCTTTCGAGAGCTGGCTCGGTGATCTCGACATACTCGTCAACAATGCGGGGATCCGGGAGATAACGCCGGTGATCGAGTTGACCTACGAAGAGTGGTGCCACGTCATCAATGTCAATCTGACCGGCGTGTGGCTGTGTTCACAGACGTTCGTAAAACGTCTTCTCGCCACCGACCGTCCGGGAGCGATCGTCAATCTGGCCTCGACGCTGGGCGTTGTGGCGGCGCCGAACCGGCCGGCCTACACGGCCTCCAAACACGCCGTGGTCGGCTTGACCAAGCAGATGGCCCTCGAATTCGGCGAAAAGGGAATTCGCATCAACGCCGTCGGCCCCGGCGTCACAAGAACGGCCATGACCGCCCACTATTTCGAAGATCCCGAGATAACCGCCTCGATTCGCTCGATCCACGCCATGAATCGCTGGGCCGAAGTGGACGAGATCGCCCGCGCCATCCTGTTTCTGGCATCCGACGACGCAAGCTTCATCACCGGCACGACGCTGATCGTCGATGGTGGCTGGACCACGGGCAAGAAAATGTGAGTGGCTTCAGCGCGCGGTCGAACCTCAACTCATCCGCATGCGGCAGCGGCGCTAAACCTCGAACGAGGCGCCGTCAGCCGCCGTGGCTGGCTTGACGCGGATGATCTCGTCGTTGACCTAGCACTGCTTCAGGTTCTCCTTGTCCGGGCCGGCGCAGGGGATCTGTCCGCCGACCTGGCCCGAAAGGTCTTGCTGGCCGATCGTCTGCATCATCTTGCGGGCGTTGCCTTCGCTGGGCGTGGCGATCAACGCCGCCGCCTGGGGCACAGCCTGCAACGCGGCCTTGGCATCGGCGGCACGTTTCATCTGCGCCGCCTTGTATTGGGCGTCCTCGGTCTTGGCCGCGGCTTCGGTGGCGGAAACCAGCTTTGCCACCTGGCCCGCGACGAACAGCTTGCTCAGCTGCGCCGGCGATCGCTCTTTGAGCCAATGGCGCATCTTGCCCTGGGAGAACATGACGATCTCGAAGGATTGGTTGATCGGATGTCCGGCCTCCAGCATCTTGGCGAAGGCCCCGCCACTGATTTCCGAGCGGGCCAAACCATGACACTTCATGCATTTGGCGGCGATCTCATAACTCGACGAGGCCCAGGCCAACCCGGCGGCAAAGGAATCGGCGATCCGCTTGACCTTGTGGTCCTGCGTCTCGTTCTCCCGCTTGACGTTCTTGCCGCCATAGTCGGAGTGGATAACCTCCCAATCGGACGAAGCGCCATGACAGCTTTCGCAGGATGGGCCGTATTTCACCTTGGCTTTGCCATCGGGCTTCTTCTGTTCGGTCGAATAATGGCAGACGCTGCAGCTCTTGTTCCGCTTCATGTTCTTCTTGCCGCCCACGGCAGCGACGATCTTCTTTGCGTCCTTCGCTTTGTGCGCCGTGCGGTAGGCCTTGAAGTGCTTCGTTTCCCCCCAGACCTTGTATTCGTCCTTGTGGCATTCCTCGCAGGATTTCGGGCCCTGAAAATAGGGCTCAGCCATCACCCCCGGCGTCCCCGCGAACGCCATGATCACCATTGCCGCCAGCAATGCCAAACGTCTGATTGATGGAGCCGACAAGTCTCACCCTCCCACTGATTGCTTATTGGTTGCTGCCCTCACGAGGCAGAACCCTAAAAGATGACATTTATTTTGGTCCGCAAGCCGACCGCGTCCTTCATCGCTTCCTGCCGAACGCCAAAGCCTCCGACCTCGAACAGGACGTGCCGGCCGACGGCTTGTGAATAGCGCACCTGCGCACCGTATCGTTCGATCCCGCCGGGTGAATTGTCGATCTTGCTGCCGATCTCGAAAATCAGATTGCGCCGCAGGGCCGGCGAGAAAAACATCTGATAGCCGAGCGTACCGCCATAGGCTTTGTTGGCCCGGTTGTTGATCGCCGGTCCGGCCAAGCCGTTGCCGGCAAACAGCAGCCCGACGATGCCCAACGGCCCGCCGGCGTTAC
>NZDS01000153.1 GCA_002690215.1 Rhodospirillaceae bacterium
CGCGACCCGCCGCACCTGCGGCGCGCCCGCGCAGGCAGCGGACCTTCAGGTCCACCGCCGTGAGCGCCAAAACTCAACGGGAGCGACCGCGACCCGCCGCCGTGAGCGACAATAACCAGTGTGGATCTCACTGCGTGAGATCCACACTGGCCAAATTCCGCCCGAGACGCCACAATGCCGGCGGCCCCGGTGGGCTGTCGGTCAGTTGGGGGCCTTATGACCATGGTGGTCTGAGCGGCCCGAAAGAGGCGGAGGGAAGGGTACGTGTCGTTGGAGCAAAGCCCGGCTTTGGTGCTGAATGCGGACTATCGTCCGCTGAGCTATTTCCCGTTGTCGCTATGGCCCTGGCAGGAGGCCGTCAAGGCGGTTTTCCTCGAGCGCGTCAATATCGTCAGCGAATACGATCGGATCGTACATTCGCCCAGCTTCCAGATGCAGCTGCCCAGCGTGGTCTCGCTCAAGCGCTACGTGCGCCCGGCCCGGCGCCCGGCCTTCACACGATTCAACGTCTTCCTGCGTGACCGCTTCAACTGCCAGTACTGCGGCGACGGCGACGACCTCACTTTCGACCACATGATGCCGCGCTGGAACGGCGGCACGACGTGCTGGACCAACGTGGTTACGGCCTGCGCACCCTGCAATTTGCGCAAAGGCGGCCGCACGCTTCGTGAGGCCCGCATGACGCCGCGTGTGGCCCCATTCGAGCCGAGCATGCACGATCTGCAGAAAAACGGCCGCGCCTTTCCGCCCAACTACCTCCATGAAAGCTGGCGAGATTATCTCTATTGGGATGCCGAGCTGGAGCCCTAGATTGAATCCCAGTTCCTGGGATTCACTCTGGGTTTTTGTCGCTCACAGCGGCGGACCTGAAGGTCCGCTGCCTGCGCGGGCGCGCCGCAGGTGCGGCGGGTCGCGGTCGCTCCCGTTGCACTAAAACCAAGCAGAAACGGAAAAAGCCACCTTTTTTTGGTTCTAAGCCGCCCCCCGGATGGGGGGCGGAGGCCAAGGGCGCGGATGCGCCCGCCCGGTGAGGGGCCGCAAAAAAAATACCCCAAACTATTCGGCGATGGTCTTCAATTGCACACCGGGGGGTGGCCGATCATTGGGGCCGAGACCGTTGAGGGTGCGGAAACGGGCCACCTTGTAGCCCTCGATCGGCAGGCGTGCCGCAAGTCCATCGATGCTGTCACCGCGCCCGAACGTCAGCAGACGCACCCGGAAGGGTTTGAGCCACGAGCGCTCGGCTTGGCCCAGGCGGCGGAAGGAAAACGTCGTGCGCTGCAGTTCCTGGCGCAAGCGACCGAGCTGATTGACCGGCGTCAGCATCATGAATCGCACGATGCGGTCGCGAGAAAACCGGATCGCCACCAATCTGAGATCGGCCTTGCCGCCGCTCTTGGCGTTGACGATGGTGTGGCCGGTGGCCGCCGGCATGCCGTTGATGGTCAGGCGCTCGACATCGACCAGGCTGAGGCGCGCAGCCCAGACCCGGCTCAGGTAATTCAACACATCGCGGCCGGCGTCCTGCTTCTTGGCGCCGTCGAACTTGATGGCAGCGCCGTTCGGTCCCTTGGCGAATACTGCCTGGTCGGTGTTGATCAGGCGGTAGCCCGGCGGCACCGTGAAGCTGAAGCCGAGCTTGGGATGGGAAAAAACCCGCCCCCGCACCAAGCCTTGCGAGGGATCGTCGCCGTAAACCAGGCCTTGAATAGTGTCGAGATAGCGCTGCCGGCGGCGCGGCGCGTTCTGGGCGCCGCCAGTGACCTGAGCGGCGGCGATGGCACGCTGCACGCGTTCCTCGCTGCGCGGGTGGGTGGCGAAGAAATCGGCGATGGGATCGCGGCCCTGGGCGCCGGCGATCTTGCTCTCCAGGGCGCTGTGGCTGCCCATGGCGGCCAGAAAGCGGGCCTGGGCGTGGGGATCGTAGCCGGCCCCGGCCATGTAGCGCACCCCCAGCGTATCTGCCTCGAACTCCTGATCGCGGGAGAAGCCCTTAAGGTAGAGCTCGCCGCCGATCTGCACCAGTTGATCGACCAGTTGGTTGCCTGCCACCGCCCCCAGCACGGCCGCGCCCAAGCTGGTGAAAATGGCGCGGTTGTAGCGCTGGGCCGTGTGCCGGGCTACCACGTGGCCGACCTCATGGGCCAGTACGCCGGCCAATTGGGCCTCGGAATTGGCCAGCGCCAACAGCCCCCGGGTGACGTAGACGTAGCCGCCCGGCAGCGCGAAGGCGTTGACCTGAGGGCTGTTGAGCACGGTGAAACGGAAGCTCTGCTGCTGCGCCCCGGCATGCGCCATGACGCGGCCGCCGACCTCGGCCACGTAGCCGCCGATGGCCGGGTCGTCATAGACGCCGCCAAAGCGGGCCAGGATCTTGGGATGCTCGTCGGCGCCGATCTGGGCCTCTTTGGCCGGCGACATGAAGGGCGTGAAATCCTGGCCGCCGGTGGCCGGATTGGGTGTCGACAAGCAACTCGACGCCAGCCCCAGAACCAGCGCGCAGATCAGCGCTTTGATTCTCTTTCTCACTCTTCGATGACCTCGATCTGTTCGGGGTGGGTGGCCTCGATCATCGGCCCGTTGCGCCAATAAAGCCAGCCGCGCACGCGGATGCGCCGATTGGCATAGCCTTTGGGATCGAAGCCGGCCTTGACGAAGCCGCGGCGGTCGCGGGGCGCTATTGTGACCGTGAAGTCGCGCCGCCAGTCCTCACCGAAATTGAGATAGGTCCGACCGCGCACTACGGCGGCGGTCAGCACCCGGCCTTCGACGAGCTGGAACTCATCCAAAGCGCCCCGGGTTTCGTCACTTTGGCGCACGCGATAGAAACTGTGGCGCCAGATGCCGCGCCGGGCTCGCCGGGCGGCCTGCTCCAACACCAGCATCTCGGCCACCCGGGCGCGGTTATCGCGAAAGCTGTAGACCCGGGCCAGGCCGGCGCGCAAAAGCTCGCCCTGGACCCACTTCCCATCGACCTCGAGATGCGCAAGGGCCCGGCCATAACGGTCGCGCCGCTGACCGCCGTAGGCCAGGCCGACGCGGCGGCCCAAAGTCAATTCCTCGAGTCGGGCCTTGGCCTTTGCCGCCAGCGGCTGCAGGCGCACGTGCGGCCGGCCCAGCGGCAGCTTGGGCGCCTGGATGCCGACCAGACGCACCGTCATTCCTTGCGCCAACACCAGAGTGTCGCCGTCGACCACGCTTTCCACCATGCCGTCGCCACCCGAAGTCAAGCCTTCGAGCGTTTTAGCAGGCGCAGCCGACGTGGCGGCGGGCAGCAGCAGGAAAACCAGCACAAGCAGGCGACCAATCATGCAACCAGAATAGCCCGCATTTCTCACCGGGTCATGGCCTGCGCGGCGCTGTCGCGCCGACATGGTTGTCCGGCGGCGGATTATCCGTAAACTCGCGGGCGATCCCGTGAAAGGACAGCTTTTGCCGAATTCAGCGAAGATTGGCGGCGTGGTCGCCCTGGCCCTGGCGGCGTTTCTGGTGTGGGGCCAGCCGGCACGGGCCGACGATCCCGATTTCATCGCCGTGGCGCTGGGCGCCTACGACATCAACGACAACAAGACGGCCGCCGAGGGCCGGCTGGAATACCGCTCGGACAAGCGCTTCGGACCCTTCAAACCGCTTTCCGGTCTCTTGCTGACCAGCGACCGGGCGGCCTACGGCTACCTCGGCGTGCTCATCGACATCCACTTCGGCCGCCGCCTGGTGCTGACGCCAAGCTTCGCGCCCGGTGTCTACCACCGCGGTCAGGGCAAGGACCTGGGTCACTGGATCGAGTTCCGCTCGCAGCTCGAGCTGGCCTACCGTTTCGACGATCGCTCACGGCTGGGTGTCAGCCTCAGCCACATCTCCAACGCCAGCCTGGACGACAACAATCCGGGTACCGAATCGCTGATGCTTAACTACGCCGTACCCTTCCACCGCCTACTTGCCCAGTAGAGGATATCGATGTCCAACCTGTCTCCCGAGCGCAGCGGCGGCCGCATCGTCGTCGACGCGCTACGCCTGCACGGCGTCGATTGCCTGTTCGGTGTGCCCGGCGAGAGCTACCTCGAGATCCTCGACGCCCTGGTCGACGTGCCGTTGCGCTATATCAACTGCCGCCACGAAAGCGCCGCCGCCAACATGGCCGAGGCATACGGCAAGCTCACCGGCCGGCCGGGCGTGGCCATCGTCACCCGCGGCCCCGGTGCCTGCCACGCCAGCATCGGTTTGCACGTGGCGCAGCAGGACCAGACGCCGCTGATCCTGCTGGTCGGCCAGACGCCGCGCGGCATGCTGGGCCGTGATGCCACCCAGGAAATAGACATCAAAGCCATGTTCGGCTGGACCACCAAATGGGCCGGCCAGATCGACGACCCGGCGCGCATCCCCGAAATCCTCAGCCGAGCCTTCCATCTGGCTGTCTCGGGCCGCCCCGGACCGGTCGCCATAGCGCTGCCCGAAGACATGCTGCGGCAATCGGTGGCAGTGATGGATACCGAACCTTACGGCAACGCCCGGCCCAGTCCGGGCGGCGCCGACCTGGCGGCGCTGCGCCAGCACCTTGGGCGCGCCAAGCAGCCCCTGATGGTGGTCGGCGGTGGCGGCTGGACGCCTCAGGCTTGTGCCGATTTGGCGGCCTTCGCCGAAGCCAATGGACTGCCCACGGCGGCCGATTTCCGCTGCCAGGACATGATCGACAACCGACTGTCTGCTTATGTCGGCGATCTGGGCATCGCCAAGTCGCCGGAGCTTTCGCGCCGCTTGGCCGAGGCCGATCTCTTGTTGCTGGTGGGCAGCCGGCTGGGTGACATTGCCACCGCGGGCTTCAGTTTGGTCGAGGCACCCGTTCCGCGGCCGGTATTGATTCACGTTTTCCCCGATGGTGACGAGCTCGGCCACGTCTATCGTCCGGACCTGGCCATAGTTTCCGGCATGCCCGAATTCGCCGCCGCGGCACGCCGCCTGGAGGCCGTCGACAGTGCGCCTTGGAGCGACTGGGCCGCGGCCGCCCGAGCCGACTACTTGGCCACCCTCGAGCCCGTCGACTGCCCCGGTGAGCTCGATATGTATGCCGTCATGCAGACCCTCAACCAGGTGCTGCCCGAGGACGCCATCGTCACCACCGATGCCGGCAACTTCTCCGGCTGGCCCCAGCGCTTTCACCAGTATGTGCGCTTTCCCAGTCAGCTCGGCCCGCGCAACGGCGCCATGGGCTATAGTGTGCCGGCCGGCATCGCTGCCAAGGTGGTGGCGCCCGAGCGCACCGTGGTTAGCTTCGTCGGCGACGGCGGTTTCCAGATGTCAGGGCTGGAGGTGGCGACAGCAGTGCAGCACGGCCTCGACCCCATCGTTCTGGTTGTCAACAACGGCCTCTACGGGACTATCCGCATGCACCAAGAACGACGCCATCCGGGCCGGGTCAGCGCCACCGATCTTGTGAACCCGGATTTCGCCGCGCTGGCCCGCGCCGCCGGAGCCTTCGGTGCCAGCGTGGCCCGCACCGAGGACTTCGCCCCGGCGCTAGACCAGGCCCTGGCCGCCGGCCGGGCTGCCGTGCTCGACCTGCAGCTCGACCCGGAAGCCATTTCGACCTCCACTACCATCTCGGCGCTGCGCGCCGCGGCCCAGCCATGACAACCTCCCGCGCGCCATTGGCTGGTGCAGCCTTGATCTTGATTCTGCTGCTGACGCCGGGCTGCGAATCTTTCGAGGACATCGTGATCTATCGCGATTTCCACCTGCGCAACATGCTGCGCGACGACTACATGGGCAAACGCTTCCTGCAACCCGGCTCGGTCGCCCGGACAACCTCACACGACGAAAGAGGCGACAGGGAAGGAGCGCAAAAACCCCGGCAGGAAGCGCAAAAGGAGCCGCCACGGGAAGGGCTGCAGGGCGTCTGGCAAAGTCTGCTCGACCTCTTCACCGTGAAACCGGCCGCCGCCGGCAGCAATTAGGCCGGCAATTGCCCAACGAATCTCCCAGTAATTTCCCCGGTAATTTTTATTGAGTAGAAACGCCGTTCGCGCTATCAAAAAGCCGTTGGAATCGAACTGAGCAAGGCCGCGTGGCGGCAAGTGGGGATTTTGCCATGTCCACAATGCTGATCGTGCTTTCCGTTATAATTGTGCTCGGAGGCATCACTGCCCTATTTTTCATGTGGGTGCTGCGCTCGGGTATGTTCCACAGCCACTTGATGCCCGGCGACGACGAAGCCATCACCCGCGAGGAAGACTTGGCAGCCATAGAGTCGATGGCCGCCGACGCCACCGCGGAAAACGACCAGGACAACGACCAGGATTCAGAACAAAGCGCCGCCTAGGCCGGTAATTATCACCGGCTCGTGGACGGCGCGGAACCAGTTACTTCGGCGTCTTGACGCTCCATCCGGCGGCACGTCTGCCAGCGCTTAGAGTCTGTGCCGGCGTCATGGTTTTGGCCAAGCGCGCACGTTCCGTTGTTATGTTCTTCTTGAGGTTCCCGCTGCTGCGTTTGATGGCCAAGGTCATCCAGAAATAGGCCTCGACCGGATCCTTCGCGACGCCATTGCCCGCGGCCATCAGAGTCCCCAATCGCGATTGAGCCACAGGATTGCCCAGGTTTGCCCCTTTGCGGTACCAGATTGCCGCATCAGCGCTGCTCTTCTTCAAGCCTTGGCCGTTGAAGTACATGTAGCCAAGCGAGGATTGGGCCTTCGCATAGTTCTGCTCCGCCGCTTTGCGATACCATTTGGCTGCTTCGGGATAACTCTTCTTCGAGCCGCGTCCGAACCAGTGCAGCCGCGCCAAGGTGTACTGGGCCCTGGCCAGTCCCTGTTCGGCGGCCTTGCGATACCATATTTGGGCGTCCGGATAGCTCTTGGCCACGCCGCGACCGGCTTCAAAGAGCTCTCCGAGCCGGGATTGAGCACGGGCATCGCCCTGTTCAGCTGCTTTGCGATACCAGATTGCCGCCGTTTTGAAGTCCCTCTTCACGCCCCTCCCGGCGGCATACATAAAGCCGAGGCTGTTCTGGGCCCGGGCGATTCCCTGTTCGGCCAAAGGCGTCCATTGGTGGACTGCACCGGCATAATCCTTGGCCCGGTAAGCCCGCATACCGGAGTCGTAGTCCTGAGCCGCCACCGGCGTCAGGAGGGCCGCCCAGACGAAAATCGAAATCAGCACCAACGGTTTCATCCGATATTTCCCAGATAGCATTCGTATCGTAGCAAATCGTAGGCGAACCCGACCACCGATGGAAGGAATTTTGCTCTGCGGTCATTCGGCAGCCCCG
>NZDS01000154.1 GCA_002690215.1 Rhodospirillaceae bacterium
ACGGATCGGCGTCCTCCTCGACGAATTCACGCCACAGGAATGCGCCAACTATTTCAGAAACTCCGGGTATGCTTCAATCTAATTACAGAACGCTCTAGCGGAATGATTCTTCCGGTGCCGGGTGTCCCATTATGGGACGCCCGGTGCTTTCGCGTGCGGCCGCCACGCTGCTCAACAAAAATCGTTCGAACGTTCGGAATTCTGCGATCGCCGTATTTTTCCGCGACCGATCGGTCAAGTATTCATGGAATCGAAGAACTCGGTGTTGTTCTTGGTTGTCTTGAGCTTGTCGAGCAGGAACTCCATGGCATCGGTCACGCCCATGGGCATGAGGATGCGTCTGAGCATCCACATCTTCGAGAGCGTGCCCTTGTCGACCAATAGCTCTTCCTTGCGGGTGCCGGATTTGGTGATGTCGATGCTGGGCCAGGTGCGCTTGTCGCTGAGCTTACGGTCGAGGATGATCTCGGAATTGCCGGTGCCTTTGAATTCTTCGAAGATGACCTCGTCCATGCGGCTGCCGGTATCGATCAGCGCCGTGGCAATGATGCTCAGCGAGCCGCCTTCTTCGATGTTGCGGGCCGCGCCGAAGAAACGCTTGGGCCGCTGCAGGGCGTTGGCGTCGACGCCGCCGGTCAGGACCTTACCCGACGACGGCACAACGGTATTGTAAGCCCTTGCCAGGCGGGTGATGGAATCGAGCAGGATGACCACGTCGCGCTTGTGTTCGACCAGGCGCTTGGCCTTGGATATCACCATTTCGGCGATCTGCACGTGGCGCGAGGCGGGTTCGTCGAAGGTCGAGCTGATGACCTCGCCGCGCACCGAGCGCTGCATATCGGTCACTTCCTCGGGCCGCTCGTCGATCAGCAGCACGATGAGATAGACCTCGGGATTGTTCTCGGTCACGGCGTGGGCGATGTTCTGCAGCATCATGGTCTTGCCGGTGCGGGGCGGCGCCACGATCAGGGCTCGCTGGCCCTTGCCCAGCGGACAGATCAATTCGATGACCCGGGCGCTACGGTCCTTGGTCGTGGGATCATCGGACTCCAGGATGATGCGCTCGTCGGGATAGAGCGGCGTCAGATTGTCGAAATTGACCTTGTGCCGCGCCCGTTCGCTTTCCTCGAAGTTGATGGTATTGACCTTGAGCAGGGCAAAATAGCGCTCGCCTTCGCGCGGTGAGCGAATCAGCCCTTCGACGGTATCGCCGGTCTTGAGAGCGAAGCGCCGGATCTGGCTGGGCGAGACGTAGATGTCGTCAGGTCCCGGCAGGTAGTTCGATTCCGGCGAGCGCAGGAAGCCGAAACCATCCTGCAGGATTTCCAGCACACCGCGTCCCGAGATCTCGGCCTCGTTGTCCGCCAGCTGCTTGAGTATGGCGAACATCATGTCCTGGGTGCGCAGCGTACTGGCGTTTTCGACCTCGAGCTCTTCGGCGTACTGAAGCAGCTCGGTCGGCGATTTGGATTTGAGCTCCTGGAGATTCATTTCGGTCCTGTGGTGACCAGCAACTGGAAGGGGGGGGCGGACGGATGGTCCTATATGCGCAGATCGCTCGACCGGCTGACGTTCCGGCCGCGAAAAAGACTCACTATCTGGCGAGAAGACGGTTCCCGTGGGCCCCGCTGTAGACTGAAGACAAACCAGTAACCAAAGGCCGGGCAGAAGTCAACGGCTAATCGGCAGCGAATCAGACCCAAGAACTCGCCATTGGTATGACAATACCGTCCCTACCAGGGCTTTACGATCACCATGATGACGATGACGATCATCAACAGCGTCGGAAGCTCGTTGATCGCACGATAAAAGCCCTCGGAATGCTGGTTCCGGTCTTCGGCGAAAAAGCGCCGCCAGCGTGCCAGAAAGCCATGCACTCCGGTCATCAGAATTACCGCCCCGGCCTTGATCCAGGGCCAATTCTGGCTCCAATCGATGGCGCCGGCGGCCACGATCAAGCCACCGAATACGAAGGCCAGCACCATGGCCGGATTGATTATGGCGCGCAGCAGCCGCCGCTCCATGATCTTGAAGGTCTCGGATTGCTGCGACCCGGGCTCGGCGGCGCAATGATAGACGAAGAGCCGCGGCAGATAGAGCATGCCCGCCATCCAGGCGATAACGGCGATGACATGGAGCGCACGCAACCAGTCGTACCACTCGGCTATTGCGCCCTGTGCGGCTTGCCACGACATGCCATTCCCTCCCTATGCTCCGCCGCTGCCGCCCGCCTGCTGCTCGGCACAGCCCGCCAGACCGGCCTGACAGGGCGCGCCGCCGCGGCACAGCCCGGCGGGCGCCTCCAGCGCCGTGCCGACCAGATCCGCCAGACCGCCAATGAAAGCCGCATCGGTCGCTACCGTCGCCACGCGACGGTAGGCCGGCACCCCGGCTTTGGCAGCCAGTTCGGCATATTCGATGTCGAGCTCGACCAGGGTTTCCGAATGCTCCGATACGAAGGAAAGCGGCACGACAAGCAGCGCTCTGCCCTCGCCCCCGGCGCGCCTTATCTCGTCTTCGGTAGCCGGCCCAATCCACTCCAGACGCCCAACCCGGCTTTGATAGCAGATCACCGATTGAGCGTCTTCGTCGCCCAGCGCTGCCAGCAGTGCCGCTGCCGTTTCTTCGACTTGCCACTGGTAGGGATCGCCGCGCTCAATCACCTTCCGCGGCAGGCCGTGGGCCGACAACAACAACCGCGGCTCCTGGCCCTGTCCTCGCATATCCTCGAGCGCCTGCCGCACGCCGCCAGCCAGCGCGGCGATGAAGCCCGGTTGACGCGGGTAGCAACACACTGCCGTGGTTGGCATCTCCAGGCCCGCACGCCCTGCCAATTGCCGCCATTCAGCCAGCGACGAGGCGCTGGTGGTAGTCGAATACTGCGGATATAGCGGCAACAGCACGATGCGCTGCGGTGCCCAACGCGCCACTTGGGCAACCGCTTCGCTGGCTCGTGGCCGCCAATAGCGCATGGCTACGAAGACCCGCACTTCGTCGTTCTCCGGCAATGTTCGACCTAACTGAGCCTCCAATGCCTGAGCCTGGGCTTTGGTTCCTTCGAGAATCGGTGAGCGGCCGCCCAAATGAGCATAGATCGCTTTCGCCGGGCCAGCCCGCCGGCCTGAAATCAGGTGCGCCAGCAGCCAGCGCAACGGCTGCGGTAAATTGATAATCGCGCGGTCGCTGAAGAGGTTGAAGAGAAAGGGCCGTATGGCCTCGGGGGCATCAGGCCCACCCAGGTTGAAGACGACGACGGCCGTGCGCATTACCAAAATCCGACTTTAAGCCCGCCATGAACGCACGAATTCGGCCAGCTCCGCCACATGATCAGGCGGCGTTGCCGGGATGATGCCGTGGCCCAGGTTGAAGATGAAGGGGCCGTTTCCCAGGGTTTCCAGTATGCGGCCTATTTCGTGGCGCATCGGCTCGCCGCCGGTGACCAGCATCAGTGGATCGAGATTACCCTGCAAGGTGGCACCTGTTTGCAGTGTCTCGGCGGCCCAGCCCAACGGCACCGTGGCATCGAGCCCCAGGCCAGCTACCCCTGTCGCTTGGGCATAACCGGCATAGAGTACTCCGGCACCGCGGGGAAAAGCGATTACCGGAACTTCGGGATGGCTTTTCCGGAAGCGCCTTACGATCTCCGCCACGGGTTCGACGCACCAGCGCCCGAAGGCGCTCTCCGGCAGCGCTCCGGCCCAGGTATCGAAAAGCTGCACAACCTCGGCCCCGGCTTCGGCTTGGGCTTCGAGATATTCCGTCGTGGCATCGACCAATAGTGCCATCAGTTCGCCGAAGCCGTCGGGATCACCGTAGGCCCAGGCCTTGATGGTGGCAAAGTCGCGGCTGCCGCCGCCCTCGACCATGTAGGTCGCTACCGTCCAGGGCGCCCCGGCAAAGCCGATTAGGGCCGTCGATGGCGGCAGCTCCTGGCGCAGTCGGCGGATAGTCTCGTATACCGGTGCCAGGCGATCGTGCAAGCCGGCCATATCCAGCCGGCTCAGCTCGGCCACGCTCCGCACCGGCTCCAGCACCGGGCCTTCCCCCTCGCGATAATTCAGGGGCTGCCCTAAGGCGTCCGGCACGACCAGGATATCGGCAAACAGAATTGCGGCATCCATGGCGAAACGACGCAACGGCTGCAGGGTTACCTCGACGGCCAGATCGGGCGAATAGCAAAGCGTTAGAAAATCGCCGGCCTGGCGCCTCACTTCGAGGTACTCCGGCAGATAGCGCCCGGCCTGCCGCATCAGCCAAAAGGGCGGCCGCTCCAGGATTTCGCCCCGCAACGCTCGTAGCAGCGGCTTGTCTCTGCCTTGGTCGGCTTCGTCCTGATTAGCCATCTCATTGCCCATCAACTCACATCACCACTTCATATATCTTATTAAAGAGAAAGGTAGTGGTAGTAGTGGATGGCTGTGAATTGTGGGGATTCAAAGCCCTCCCGGAATCACTACCAGGCCATCGGGTTTTCCCCGATTGGGGAGGGGAAATCAACCGTTCTTGGAATAAGACGGGAAAAGCCCTGCTGGGCTGGGGATTGGAAAGCCGGGGATAACGGTGATATTAGGAGATCCGAGACAGGATAAGTGGCCGAGAGATGGTGAATCCGGCTAGCCGCCAAAACCCCTAACGGCCAATCGGCGATGGGATGAAAAGAGGCGAAACAGGAACAGAATGAACGATCGAGCGCCACAGCGCAGTCTGTCCCCAGCCGGACAAGATCTGTCCCCAACCGGCAACGGCCTGGAAGCGCATAAAACGCACTTTGATTTGCATCTGGTGTCCGATGCCACCGGCGAGACATTAAGTGCCGTGGCCCACGCCGCCATCGTGCAGTTCGAAAATATCGAACCTGAGTTGCACCTCTGGTCCCTGGTGCGTAGCCCGGAGCAGATGCGCCGGGTGCTGAGCGAGATCGAAGCCCACCCCGGGCTGGTGATGTTTACCTTGGTCGATCATGACCTCAGAGACATGCTGCAAAACAGCTGTCGCGAATGGCAGTTGGCCTGTGTGCCGGTGCTCGACCCGGTGCTGGGTGCACTAAGCAGCTTCTTTGGTTCCAAGCCGCGGGACCTGCCCGGAATTCAACACGTTTTGGACGCGGAGTATTTTGGCCGCATCGATGCCATCGGTTTTTGTTTGGCCCATGACGACGGCCAGTCGCTGGCCGATCTGCATGACGCCGATATCGTGTTGGTCGGTGTTTCGCGGACCTCCAAGACACCGACCGCCATTTACCTGGCCAACCGCGGCTTGAGGGTGGGTAACGTGCCCATCGTGCCGGACTGTCCGTTGCCACCGGAGCTCGAGAACATCGAAGGACCGCTGGTTGTCGGTCTCACCACCAATCCTGAACGCCTCGTTCACATTCGGCGCAATCGTATGGTGGCGCTGCGCCAGGACGACGAAACGGACTACGTGCGCATCGAGACGGTGAAGCGAGAGGTGGCCACGGCACGGCGGCTGTTTTCGCGCCACGACTGGCCGGTCATCGATGTCACTCGGCGCTCCATCGAGGAAACCGCGGCGGCCATCCTCAATCTCCATACCGACAGCATTGATGTCTGATGGTTCGGGTGAGCTCGTTCTGGCCAGTGCCAGCAGCACCCGGGCGGCATTGTTGCAAGGTGCCGGCTTGGATTTTTGCACCATAGCGGCTGATCTCGACGAAGCGGCATTGCGCCGCACCCTGCTGAAGCACAACGCGCCGCCCGAAGAAATCGCCCTGGCCTTGGCCGAAGCCAAGGGCAAGATGGTTTCGGCCCGCCGACCCGAAGCCGCCGTGGTGGCAGCCGATCAAATCCTCTGGTTGGCCGGCGAGGTTCTTGCCAAGCCGGCCGACCTGGCGGCGGCGCGGCAGCAGTTGCTGCGCCTCAGGGGCCGGCACCACGATCTCGTCAACGGGCTTTGTCTGGTGCGCGACGGCCAGGTGGTTTGGCGCCACAGCGACCGCGTAGCTCTGACCATGCGGAACTTCAGCGAAGCGTTTCTCGATGCCTACCTGGCGGCAGCGGGTGAGACTGTGCTGTCGAGCGTCGGCGGCTATCGTCTGGAGGGACCGGGAGCGCAGCTTTTCAAGACCATCGAGGGCGACTATTTTTCGGTCCTCGGGCTGCCGTTGCTGGCACTGCTCGACTTCCTGCGCGATGACGGAGTAATCGCCTCGTGAAACTCAGCGGCAAGGCCAGGCTGGCCGGTGTCATGGGATGGCCGGTAGCGCATTCGCGGTCGCCGTTGCTGCATGGCTACTGGCTCGAGCACTACGGCATCGATGGCGCCTATGTGCCGCTGGCCGTGGCGCCCGAGCACTTCGCCCAGGCACTCCGGGCGCTATCCTTGATGGGTTTTGGCGGCGTCAACGTGACGCTGCCACACAAGGAGGCGGCGCTGGCAGCGGTCGACGAAGCAACGGCGACAGCGCGCCGCATCGGCGCCGTCAACACCGTCACCATGCGTCCCGACGGCAGTCTCCTGGGCGACAACACGGACGCCTTTGGCTTTATCGAGAACCTGCGCCAGAGCGTGCCCGACTGGCAACCCGAAGCCGGCCCGGCGCTGCTCCTGGGTGCCGGTGGTACGGCGCGGGCGGTGGCTGTGGCGCTGCTCGAGGCAGGACTGCCCGAAATCACTCTGGTCAACCGCACCACCAGCCGGGCCGAAGGATTGGCGTTGGAGCTTGGGGCACTGGATCTCGGCGGCGCGGTCAAAGTCGGGTTGTGGGTCGACCGGGCGCGGCTGTTGGGCCAAGTGGCGCTGCTGGTCAACACCTCCAGCCTGGGCCTCGCGGGCGGCCCAGCGCTGGATCTTGATCTGACAGCATTGGCGCCTGAAGCAGTGGTCGCCGATGTCGTCTATACACCGCTGGAAACACCGCTGCTGCGCGACGCCGCCGTCCGGGGCAACGCTGTCGTCGACGGCCTGGGCATGCTGTTGCACCAGGCCCGGCCCGGTTTTGCCGCCTGGTTCGGCACGGCACCCGAAGTTAACGCTAGCCTGCGCGAGCTGCTGGTTGCCGATATCGCGGCAACTTCATGATCGTGCTCGGCCTCACCGGATCCATCGGCATGGGCAAGAGCGAGGCCGCCAAGGCCTTCCGCCGGCTCGGCGTGCCGGTATTCGATGCCGACGCCGAAGTCCACCGCCTGCTCGGCCAGGGCGGACGAGCCGTGGCGGCGGTCGAGGCAGCCTTTCCGGGCGTTGTCCAGGCGGGCGCCGTCGATCGCCCGGCGTTGGGTAGCCGGGTCTTCGGCGACCGGGCTCAACTCGACCGCCTCGAGGCCATTCTCCATCCCCTGGTGCGTGAGGCTCAACACCGCTTTATGGGCCGGGCCCGGGCGGCGGCGGCAGAGCTGGTGGTAAACGATGTGCCGCTGCTTTTCGAGACCGGCGGCGAGCGGCGCTGCGACTACGTCGCCGTAGTCTCGGCGCCCCCCTTCGTGCAACGCCAGCGCGTGCTGGCCCGGCCGGGCATGAGCGCCGACAGGTTCGGCGCCATCCTGGCCCAGCAGACGTCCGACAAGGAAAAACGCCGGCGGGCCGACTTCGTAATCCCCTCGGGTTCGGGAAAGCGGGTGTCGCTGGGATACATCCGGTCTATAGTCGCAGCGCTTTCGCGTGCTCCGCGCACGGCGCCCCGGCGCCGAGTGGGGCGGCGGGTCCAGGCGGGAGTGTGAAGGCCCAGATCAGGGTGCCAAAACCGGAGCCCGCCGATGCGTGAAATCGTACTCGACACCGAAACGACCGGCCTATCGCCCGGCAGCGGCCACCGCGTCGTCGAGATCGGCTGCCTGGAACTCGTCAACCATATGCCCACGGACCAGGTCTTCCATACCTATCTCGATCCTGAACGGCCGATGCCGGCGGAAGCTCAGGCCATCCACGGGCTGGGCGATGATTTTCTCTCGGGTCAGCCGCGCTTTGCCGCCAAGGCTGACGAATTCATGGCCTTCATTGCCGATGCCACCCTGGTGATCCACAACGCCGAGTTCGACCTGGGTTTTCTGAATGCCGAGTTGGCCCACCTCGATCGTCCGGCCATCGACAACCAAACCATCGACACGGTGCGCCTGGCGCGAAAAAAGTTTCCCGGTGCCCAGGCCAGCCTGGACGCTCTGTGCCGGCGCTTCAACATCGACAACTCGGCCCGTACCAAGCACGGTGCGTTGTTGGATGCCGAGCTGTTGGCCGAGGTCTACCTCGAGCTCGTCGGCGGCCGCCAGCCCGGGCTCAGCCTGGCTGCCGAAGCCAAGGTCGAGAGCACAAGCGGAGAGCGCGCCGCCCGCCAGGCCCGGATACATGAGCCCAGTGCCGCCGAGCTGGCGGCCCACGAAAGCTTTCTGGAAAAGATTGAAGACCCGATCTGGAAACGTTAAGGCGCCGTCCCCTCGCTGACGGCATCTGCAACTTCCGAACTTTCTTGAACCGGCTGTTCGGCCTCGGTCACGCGTTGATCGAGGTATTGGCGGTAGAGGTGCGAGAAGTTGATGGGGTCGAGGAGCAGGGGTGGAAAGCCGCCGTCGCGCGTGGTCTCGGCAATGATACGCCGGGCGAAGGGGAAGAGAATGCGCGGGCACTCGATGCGGCAAACCGGTTCGATGCGCTCGGGCGGGAAGTTTTCCAGGGCAAAAAGGCCGGCATAAAGCAGCTCGGCCACAAACATCTGCGTCCCGGCGCGTTTGGCATCGATCGTGATGCGCAGCGCCACTTCGTAATGCGGGCCGCCCAACTGGCGTGTTTCGACGTCGACATCGAGGGTGATGGCCGGGCGCTCGTTGACGCTTTGCGACAGGCTGCGCGGCGAGTTCGGATTCTCGAAAGAGAAATCCTTGACGTATTGCGTCCTGACGCTCATGCGCGGCGCTGAAGATCCACTGGCCTGGGTATCTGTCATCGTTACGCTTTCGCTCGCCTTGGCGCCTCCGCTGCCGGCTGGTCGGCGGCCGGGTCGCCGCTTCCATAGCACACCCGCCGGGCTTTCGTCATTAGCCCGCGTTTCTCGCCTGGTCACGGCCTGCGTCGCTCCCAGGTGATGGGATCCGCCAGGAAAAGACTGAAGTGCGTAGTGGTACTACGCACTTCGGTCTTTGACAACGCGGGCGCGCGCCTGGGAGCGACCCTCCGGGCGGCGCTGTCGCACCGACAGGGTGCGTCGCGCTGCTTGCCCGATGTCTCACATCGCGCTGTGCAGCGCTCCTACCCTGTCGGCGCGACAACGCCGCGCAGGCCATGACCAGGTGAGAAATGCGGGCTAATGGCGGGAGTCCGTCGTGGGGCCTGGCGGAAGATTTTCTTCCGGCTCTTCCGTCAGCACCCGAAATTCGCCGTCGACCACACCGCCCTCGGGCGCACCGGGGGCCAGGCGACGGGCCAACAGCGCACCCAGGGCAAATCGCAGCAGTGTGCGGAACGGCGGCAGCAACAGCAAGCCGCCCAAGCTGTCGGTAATGAAACCAGGCGTCAACAACAACGCCCCGGCCAGCAGCAGACACACGGCGTCGAAAATTTCCGCCAGCGGCAAACGGCCGGCCTCCAGGCTGGCCTGGGCGCGCGAGAGCGTAGCAAAGCCCTGACGGCGTAGCAGCCAGATGCCAACCACCGCGGTGAGCACGATGGCCAGCAACGTTGGCCACAATCCGAAAACCTCGCCCAAACGGATGAGAACACCGATCTCGGCCAGCGGCACGGCGATCAGCAGAAACAGAAAGACAAGCACCCAGGGCATTTCCGCCTCGCAATGGTAATTTGACCTGCCATATATATAGTGAGACAAGGCAATTACCACTGCTGGACCCCTTGATCGTGAACAGCTAGTCTGGCAGCAAGGTGTTCCCGCCCGGCTGGCGTTGCCCAAGTGGCAAACCCCAGCTGCGATCGGCGTCGTCCTTTGGTGGACGTGCGTCACACATATGCGCGAGTGGGACGCGCAGGTTTCGGGCAAGCGGATAACTCGGGCACGCGGACAATGGGCGACGGTTTTCTCGACATCATCTTTTTTGCCGTCGTTGCCGGCTTCATTATCCTGCGGCTACGCAGCGTGCTGGGCCGCCGCCCCGGCAACGGACAGCGTCCGCCGGATGTCATGACCCGCCAGGGCAAGGCCGGCGAGGACAATGTCATTCCGCTACCTGATCACAGCCACGAGGATGAAGAGGCGCCAGGGCTCGAACCGGCTACTGGCTATGACGACGGAAGCGAAAAAGATAGCGAAGAAGTTCGGCAGGGCGACGACGATGAGCCGCGCCCGGTGGTGGCTACCGAAGCGACGCTGGTGGCGGCCGGTCTGACCGAGATCCGCCTGGTCGATTCGAGCTTCGAAGTCGACACCTTCGTCGAGGGTGCCCGGGTGGCCTATGAGATGATCATCGCTGCCTTTGCCAACGGCGACGAGGAGACGCTTGGGCAGTTGCTCTCCGACAGCGTGCTCGACGATTTCACCGGGGCCATTCGCGATCGTCAGGAACGCAACGAAATCCTGGAAACCACCCTGGTGTCGCTGGAAACGGCAGACCCCCTTGATGCCCGCGTAGTCGGTGACATGGCCGAGGTAACCATCAAGTTCGTCGCCGAAATCAGCAACGTCACCCGTGATGCCGAAGGCGAAGTGGTGGCTGGCGATGCCATGGCCGTCAACGTGGTGACCGACATCTGGACTTTCGCGCGCGACGTACGCAGCTCTGATCCCAATTGGCGGCTGATCGAAACCCGCAGCATGAACTGATGTCCCGACCGTCAGCGGTGCGGGTTTTCACGACCGTGTTCGTGATACTGGCTGCCATCGCTTTGTGGCTGGCCTGGTGGCTGCGACCCGTGCCGGGCCCCGGCTTGGTTTTGCAACGCGCCGCCTTCAGCGACCTTGCGGGCTGGCAACAAGACGATTTGGGTCCGGCTCTGTCGGCTTTCCGGCGATCCTGCGAGCGCCTTTTTCGCCTCGATCCCCAAATCGCCATGGCAGCTGCCGGCCAGGTGGCCGACTGGCACCCGGTCTGCAAAGCCGCTGGGGAAAACGAAGTCGATCCAAGGGATTTTTTCGAAAGCCGCTTCGTGCCCTTCGCGACCAGTAGCGAAGGCGAGAGCGAGGGCCTGTTCACGGGTTATTATGAACCAGAACTGAGAGGCAGCCGCCAACCCGGCGGCCCCTACACGGTGCCGCTCTACGGCCTGCCTGACGATCTGATCAGCGTAGATCTGGGCCGCTTTCGCGACGATCTCAAGGGCCGCCGCATCGCTGGCCGCCAGGTTGCAGGGCGCTTGCAGCCCTATCCTGACCGCGGCGCAATAATTGCCGACGGCCTGGACGGGCACGGCCGGCCGCTGTTCTGGGTCGACGATGCCGTGGCTGCCTTCTTTCTTCATATCCAGGGTTCGGGGCGGATATTGTTGCCCGAAGGCGGCATGGCCCGGCTTGGATTTGCCGCCACCAACGGCCACGTCTATTTCGCCATCGGCCGCGAATTGGTAGAGCGCGGGGCGCTGGAAAAAAATACCGTTTCGTTGCAATCGATCCGGCGCTGGCTCGTGGACCATCCCTCCGAAGCCCAGGCCGTGATGAACACCAACCGAAGCTTTGTCTTCTTTCGCGAACTCGAAGGCGAAGGCCCACTGGGCGCCGGCGGCACGGTGCTCACGCCCGGCCGTTCGCTGGCTGTGGACCGGCGCTTTCTGGCGCTCGGTCTGCCGCTCTGGCTCGACAGCGCCGCTCCGGGACCTGAAGGAGAAATCGACGGTCCACGCCTGCAACGTTTGATGGTGAGCCAGGATACCGGCGGTGCCATCCGTGGTGCCGTCCGAGGCGACGTCTTCTTCGGTCATGGCGCTGCGGCCGAAAATCTGGCCGGCCACATGCAGCACCGGGGACGATATTTCGTGCTGCTGCCCAATGAGGTGATGGCAGCAAAGAAGTAAGCTTTACCAAAGCCCAGCCGTCACCGAAAATGGCTGCCATATCTGGAGGGAGCGCATCATGGCCGGACAGTCCTGGAAGATCAGCGGCGAATACATGGAGAGCTGCAACTGCGACTATCTATGTCCCTGCATCTACACCAACCCGCAGGGGCCGGTGACCTTCGACCAGTGCACGGCGCTGCTGATCTTTCGCGTCGATGAGGGAACCTACGAAAATGCCCGGCTCGATGGCCTCAAGTTCGCCCTGGTCATTCAATCGGGCAAGGTCATGGCGGACGGTGATTGGATCTTCGCCGGCGTCATCGACGAGGCCGCCAATGCTGACCAGCGCCAGGCCCTGACAACCATCGTCAGCGGTGAGGCCGGCGGCATACCGGGGCTGATACGCGACAATCTGGTGAGTGATTTCCGCGGCGTCGAATACCGGTCCATCGAATTCGTCATGGACGGGCTGAAGCGCAGGGTATCGATTCCCGGCGTGCTCTCCTTC
The DNA here is from genome assembly GCA_002690215.1 of Rhodospirillaceae bacterium. Classification (GTDB taxonomy): domain Bacteria; phylum Pseudomonadota; class Alphaproteobacteria; order UBA2966; family UBA2966. The sequence continues at coordinate 12,395 of NZDS01000154.1, forward strand.
GAAATCGAAGGTGTGGCGTCACGCAACCAGAGCGGTGAGCCATTCTACGTCGACAATACCGCCCATCCCGCCAATACCCGCCTGGCCCTGGCGCGTTCGGCGGAGACCCACTTGCACGCTTTCGGCCTGGACCTAGACATGTCGGGCCAGGGCAACAACGGCCACTTCGCGCCCTTCTCCTGGGGCTCTTGAAGAGGGGCAAGAGCGGCAATCTTCCGAGAGCGCCAGGCGGGGTCATATTCTCTTGCGGCAGCGGGGCCGCTGATATTCACTGAAGCCTTCCGCTGCCAGTCGAAGTCTCGCCATGTCCCAGCCCGCCGCCGCCGAAAAACCTTCCGTTGCGCTTCTGGTAACTTGCCTGGTGGATCTCTTCCGGCCGAGCGTCGGGTTTTCGACTGTCGAGCTGCTGGAACAGGCGGGCTGCCGGGTCGAAGTGCCGCCGAGCCAGACCTGCTGCGGCCAGCCGGCCTACAATTCAGGCGACAGGGAAAGCGCCAAGGCCATCGCCCGCCAGGTCATCGCGGCTTTCGCCGGCTTCGATTACGTGGTGGCGCCCTCGGGCAGTTGCGCCGGCATGGTGCGGCTGCACTATCCGCGTTTGTTCGCGGACGACGCCGAGTTCGGGCCCCGGGCAGCCGAATTGGCCGAGCGCTGCTTTGAGCTGACCTCGTTCCTCACCGACGTAGTTGGCGTCGAGCGGCTGGAAGCGGCCTTTCCCGGCCGCGTCACCTACCATGATTCATGCTCCGGCCTGCGCGAGCTCGGTATTCATGGTCAACCGCGTCGCCTGCTCGCCTCGGTGGCCGGCCTCGAGCTCAGCGAAGCCGAGCAGGGCGAGGCCTGTTGCGGCTTCGGCGGCAGCTTTGCCGTCAAGTACCCAGACATCTCGGTGGACATGGCCGATCGCAAAGTGGCGGCCTTCGAGGCCACCGGGGCCGACACCGTGTTGGGCGGCGACCTCGGCTGCCTGATGAACCTCTCGGGCCGCCTGCAGCGCCAGGGCTCGCGGCTCAGCGTGCGCCATGTCGCCGAGGTCCTGGCTGGGCACAGTGGGCCGGCCATCGGCGAGCCCGGCGAGGGGGAGGGCTCATGAAATCGACGGCCCATCTTTTTCCCGAGAACGCGCGCCGGGCACTTCAAGACGACAACCTCCGGCTGGCTTTGGGCAACGTCGAGAAAGGCTTTGCCGGCGCCCGGCGCAACGCCCGCGAGGCGCTACCCGAGTTCGACGCGCTGCGCGACCAGGCCCGCGACCTCAAGAACCACGTGCTCGAGAACCTCGACGCCTACCTCGAGCGCTTCGAGGCCAAGGTGGTGGAGAACGGTGGTCAGGTGCACTGGTGCGAGACGCCGGAAGAAGCCAATCGGGTCATCCTCGAACTCTGCCGCTCGGTCGAGGCGCGCACGGTGACCAAGGGCAAAACCATGATTGCCGAGGAAACCGCGCTCAACGACTATTTGGCCGAACACGACATCGAAGCCATCGAAACCGACCTCGGCGAATACATCATCCAACTTGCCGACGAGCCGCCCAGCCACATCATTGCGCCTGCCGTGCACAAGACCAAGGACGAGGTCTCGGACCTTTTCCAGGAGCATCACCAAAAATACGGCCTGACCGAGCGCCAGACCGACCCCCGGGCCATGCTCGACGAAGCCCGCCAGGTGCTGCGGCAAAAATTCATCGCCGCCGACGTCGGCATCACCGGGGCAAATTTCCTTATTGCCGAAACCGGCACCTCGGTCATCGTCACCAACGAGGGCAACGGCGATCTCACGCAGACCCTGCCCAAGATGCATATCGTCATGGCGACGCCGGAAAAGCTGGTGCCGACGCTGGAGGACGTAACCCTTCTGCTGCGGTTGCTGTCGCGTTCGGCCACCGGGCAGGAGCTTTCGGTCTACACGACGTTTTCCACCGGACCCCGGCGCCCGGGCGACCTCGACGGGCCGGAGAAATACCATGTCGTGCTGCTCGACAACGGGCGCACCGAATTGCTGGCCAGCGAGTTTCGCGACGTCTTGCGTTGCATCAAGTGCGGCGCCTGCCTCTTTCATTGCCCGGTCTATTCCTCGGTCGGCGGCCACGCCTACGGCTGGGTCTATCCCGGACCCATGGGGGCGATCCTGACGCCGCGGCTGATCGGCCTCGAAAGCACCCGGCACCTGCCCAACGCCTCGAGCCTTTGCGGCCGTTGCGAAGACATCTGCCCGATGCGCATACCGATACCCAGGATGCTGCGCCGCTTTCGCGAACAGGCGCTCGAATCAAAATTCGTTCCGCTGAAGGAACGAGCGGGCCTCAAACTCTGGGCCTGGTTCGCCCGGCATCCTCGGCTCTACCGCCTGGCCACCGGGTTGGCGGCCCGGGTGCTGCACAACATGGCGCTGGGGCGCGGCCGCTTTTCCACCTTGCCGCTGGTCGGGGGCTGGACTGGCGGGCGCGATCTGGCAGCGCCCACGGGCCGCACTTTCATGGCGGCCTGGAAGCGGAGGTCACAGAAATGAGCGCCGTGAACGCCGGACGGGAACAGTTCCTCGCCCGGGTACGTCAGGCCTTGGGCCGCGAAGGACCGACGCCGGCTCAGGTGGTCGAAGAACACATCGCTGCCCATGCTCCCAATCTGGTGCCCGAGCGGGCGCAGCTCGCACCGGCGGCCCAGGTCGATCTCTTCGAGACCATGGCGGCGCGGGTCGATACCACCTTTAGCCACGTCGCCAGCGACACCGAGGTGCCGGCGGCGGTGGCGGTATATCTCACCGAAAACAACCTGCCGCAGCGCGCTGTGATGGCGCCCGACAGCCGCCTCGACGCCTATCCCTGGAATGACCAACCCTTGTTGGAGTTGCGCCGCGGTCGGGCCGAGGACGCCGACGCCGTGGGCATCACCGGCGCCTTCGCCGGCATCGCCGAGACCGGCACCGTGATGCTGCTTTCGGGGTCCGAGTCGCCCTCGACCGTCAACCTGATGCCCGATAGCCACATCGTGGTGCTGCGCCAGAGCGAGATCGTCGGCACCTACGAAGAGGCTTGGTCGGCGCTGCGCCGCCGGCTCGGCGAACAAGTCATGCCGCGCACCGTGCTCTTTGTCACCGGGCCCTCGCGCACCGGCGACATCAATCAGACGCTCTATCTCGGGGCGCACGGGCCGCGCCGGGTGCATATCGTGCTGGTTGCCGATGAGCCGGACTAAGAACAGGCCGCCTGAAAGACCCGCAGCGCCGACCGACGACGAAGTGGCGCTCTTCGAACGCGCCATGTCCGATATCAAGCGCCACGAGCCGCGCGACCGACCGCCGGCCGGGGAGGCGGCGCCCCGTGCAGCGCCGGCCCGGCAGGTGGCTCGCGCTGGGCCCACACCCCGCGCCGGGCCGGCTCCGCCGCCACCACGAACACCCGCACCCGGCGGTCTCGACAAACATGCCAGCCGTCGCCTCAAGCAGGGCCGCCTGACCATTGAGGGGCTCTTGGATCTGCACGGCATGACCCAGCAAGCGGCGCACCGGGCGCTCATCGAATTCGTACGGAGTTCCGCTGAATCCGGACGCAAATGCGTCCTGGTTATCACCGGCAAGGGCACGCGGGTAGTCTCTGAGCAAAGTACCGAACGAACGGTCGGAATATTGCGATCGATGGTGCCGCGCTGGCTCCAGGAACCGGCTTTGGCCCGCTTGGTCATCGGCTCCCGGGCCGCCTTTCCCCGTGACGGCGGGGACGGTGCGCTTTACGTCATGTTGCGCCGGCCGTGACACCGTTCGGGGCCAAGGTGCGAGCTTTGCGCGCCGAACGCGGTCACACCCTGAAGCAGATGGCGGCGGCGCTGGAAGTTTCGCCGGCTTACCTCTCGGCCCTTGAACACGGCCGCCGCGGCCGCCCCTCGCCGGGCCTGGTGCACCAAGTTTGCGCCTATTTCAACATCATCTGGGACGAGGCCGAAGCGCTGCGGCGGTTGGCCGAGCTGTCGCACCCGCGAGTGGTGATTGACACCGCTGGCCTGGAACCGGCGGCAACCGAGGTGGCCAACCGCCTGGCCGAACGAATCACCGATCTGGACGCCGCAACCATCGCCCGGCTGCTGGCGCTGCTCGACGACGAGGCTGATTAGCGTGAAAAATAGGTCCCTGTCCCCAATTTATGTATTTGCCACACAACGATTTTTTTGGACTCCGCTCTATTCCTTGAGGATTTCGTCTTCGTCGTGGGTGGCCAGGAATGCGCTGTAACGTCGCGTAAGCTCGGGCATGATTGTGTCGCCGGGGGCGCTGCGTGCCAGGCCGAACACTTCGCCGGGGAAGTCGAGCGGTTCCTGAAGGGCCCATATCCGTTCGTGCTGGTCGGGCGCCAGAATGGCTGCCGGATCGCCCACCGCCACCCAGCCGATGGGCACGGTGGCGTCGGCCGGCAGCTCGGTTTTGATGTGCACTACGCCGTTTATGCGGACTTCGGCTCGGGCGCCGATGCGGGCGCCGTTGAAAACCGTGGACCCAGCGGCGAGAAAGGCATTGTCGGCAACCGTGCAGCCGCTGAGGTAGGCGCGGGGGCCCACCAGAACATGATCGCCGAGCACTGTAGGATGGTGCTTGCTGCCGCGGACGACGGCATTTTCCATGACGATGCAGTGGTGGCCCATGATCACCGGCCCGCCCTCGGCGGTGATCACGGCACCAAAGAGGATACGGCACTCGGGGCCGATCGTTACGTCACCGGAAAGAACTGCGTTGGGGGCAACGCTGGCACTTTCGTGGATCTTTGGGCGTTGGCTGCTATGGCTGACGATCATGGCTAACTCCGGGCGGCTGGGGCCGGGACGGCATAGCGTTCGGCCCAGGGTGCAAGTTTATCCAATGTGGCCGGGTCCAGGGTGACGCCGTGGGCGCGTTGGTCGGATCGGCGTCGCCGTGCCGCCTCGCCCGGTAGCCGCACGGGCGGCGCTCCCTCGGGCACCCGGCTGGCGCGGCAGGCGGCGACCAGCCAGGCGATGGCGTCGCTGAAGTTCCGGCGCCCGGCAAAGCGCTCGGGGTCGATGAGCTGCAAGAAGACGCCCTCGGACCAGCCGCCCTCCGGAGATGGCCGACGATGACCGGAAAGGGCAAGCGCCAGGGCTTCGACCAAAAGACCGAGCGCGAATCCCTTGTAGCCCAACTCTTCGCCGCCGAGCGCCAGGATGGTGGCGGGCGGATCGTCGTCGATGGCCGCGGCATCGTCGGTCAATGTACCATCGCCCTGGCGCAACCAGCGGCCGGGGAGCGGCTGTCCCTGGGCGCGGTATTGCCAAAGCCCGGCGTTGCTGACCAGCGAGGTCGAGATGTCGATCAGGATGGGATCGTCGCCGTTGGGGATGCCGGCGGCGATGGGATTGCTGGTCAGCACGGCATCGACGCCGCCAAAGGGAGCCACGGTTTGGATGCGCGGATCGGTGGCGGTCAGCAGACACAAGGCGCCCTCTGCCGTGGCCCGTTCGAGATAGGCGCCCAGCGCTGCCAAGTGGTGGCTGCGGCGGATCGAGACGGTGACCACGGGGTGATCGTCGAGGCGAGCCAAGGCTTCGTCCAGCGCCCGGGTCAGCAGCCAGGGGCCTGGCAGAAGACCGCCGTCCCACCACAGCGCCGAGCCGTGATCGGCCTCGACCACAGGCTCGCCGACGGCCGCCATGGTGCCCTCGTCGAGGGCCCGCAAGTAAGGCGCCAGCAGGGCCAAGCCATGGGTGGTGCGGCCCAAGAGGTCGCCCTCCAGCAACACTTCGGCGACGCAGGCCGCGCGCTCGGGTGCCAGCCCGGCGGCGGTCAAGAGCGCGCTGGCGAAGTCCCGCAACTGGCTGGCCTCATAGCGCGCGTTCATGGTGGGGGTTCCTTTTAGGGGCGCCCGGCTGAATACTCTAACAGCCGACAAGATGTTGCCGAAGCGCAACAAAAAACCCTAGTTCAGCGCTGAACTCGATTCAAATTCGGGCGGAGAAGTAGCCAGCCCTAAAGCCCGCCTGTGGCGGCGGCCTAAAGAATGAATTTCGAGAGATCCGAATCCTTGGCCAGATCAGACACCTTCTCGCGCACATGGGCGGCGTCGATGGTGACGGTGGTGCCGGGCCGGTCGGTGGCGGTGAAGCTGATTTCTTCCAAAAGCTTCTCCAGCACGGTATGCAGGCGACGAGCGCCGATGTTCTCGACGCCGGCGTTGACTTCCTCGGAGACCGTGGCGATTTCGTCGATGGCGTCGTCGCTGAACTCCAGCGTCACCTCTTCGGTGGCCATGAGCGCGATATACTGTTTGATCAGGCTGGCCTCGGGCTCGACCAATATGCGTTTGAGATCCTCGTGCGTCAGGGCCGCCAGGTGCACCCGGATGGGCAGCCGGCCCTGCAGCTCGGGCAACAGGTCCGAGGGCTTGGCCAGGTGGAAGGCGCCCGAGGCGATGAACAGCACGTGGTCTGTTTTAACCGGGCCGTGCTTGGTGGCCACCGTGGTGCCCTCGATCAGCGGCAAGAGGTCGCGCTGCACGCCCTCACGTGAGACGTCGGCGCCCATGCGTTCGGAACGGGCACAGATCTTGTCGATCTCATCGAGAAAGACGATGCCGTCCTCTTCCACCGACTTGATGGCCCCCTTGGTCAGGCGGTCCTGGTCCAGCAGCTTGTCGCTCTCCTCCTCCATCAGCGCCTCGTAGGACTCCGATACCCGCAGGCGCTTGCGGCTGGAGCGCTGGCCGAAGGCCTTGCCCAGCATGTCGTTGAGATTGATCATGCCGACGCTGGCCCCGGGCATGCCGGGAATATCGAAGGTGGGCAGGCCGGCGCCGCCGGAATCGGCAATCTCGAGTTCTATCTCCTTGTCGGACAGGCGGCCGGCACGCAGGTCTTCGCGAAAGCGTTTGCGTGTGGCCTCGCCGGCGTGCTCGCCGACCAGGGCGTCGAGCACGCGTTCCTCGGCGGCCAGTTCGGCGCGGGCGTTGACTTCGGCGCGTTGGCGTTCGCGCTCCATGCCGATGGCGATCTCCACCAGATCGCGCACGATCTGCTCGACGTCGCGGCCGACGTAGCCCACTTCCGTGAATTTGGTCGCCTCGACCTTGATAAAGGGGGCGCCGGCGAGCCGCGCCAGGCGGCGCGAAACCTCGGTCTTGCCGACCCCGGTGGGGCCGATCATGAGGATGTTCTTGGGCAACACCTCTTCGCGCAGGTCGTCGTCGAGCTGCTGGCGCCGCCAGCGGTTGCGCAGCGCAATGGCCACCGCCCGTTTGGCATCGTCCTGGCCGATGATGAAGCGGTCGAGCTCGGAAACGATCTCGCGTGGGCTGAACTCGGTCATAACGCTAAAGCACTTCTATGGTGACGGAATCGTTGGTGTAGACGCAGATGCCGGCGGCGATCTCGAGGGCCCGCCGGGCGATGGCCTCGGCGTCCATGTCGGAGCGGTCATATAGTGCCCGCGCCGCCGCCAGGGCGTAGTTGCCGCCCGAGCCGATGCCGATCAAGTCGTCGTCGGGCTCGAGGACGTCGCCGGTGCCGGTGAGCACCAGGCTGACCGAGGCGTCGGCCACTGCCATCATGGCCTCGAGGCGGCGCAAATAGCGATCGGTGCGCCAGTCCTTGGCCAGTTCGACACAAGCCCGCGTGAGCTGTCCGGGAAAGCGTTCGAGTTTTTCCTCCAGACGCTCACAGAGCGTAAAGGCGTCGGCCGTGGCGCCGGCAAAACCGACGATCACCGAGCCCTCGCCCAGCCGGCGCACCTTGCGGGCGCTGCCCTTGATCATGGTGTCGCCGACCGAAACCTGGCCGTCGCCGGCGATTACCGCCTGACCGTCTTTGCGCACGGCCAGGATCGTGGTGCCGTACCAGGTGGGGTTCTCGGCCGCCATGGGTGCCTGCTTTCTCTGACTTGAAACGAGCAACACATGTGGGGGATTTGGTCGCTGCGGTCAAGTGGCGATGCGGAACAGACGGCCCCGCCGGCACTGGAATCGCCCGGGCGATCCTGCTATACCGCGCCCGGGGCTCGAAGGGCCCCAATTCCGCAACCAGGAGCCAGCCATGCGCCAGGGCAGCGTCGAACGCCAGACCAAGGAGACGCGGATCAGCGCCCGCGTCGACCTCGACGGTACGGGCCAGTACAACGTGGCCACCGGCATCGGCTTTCTCGACCATATGCTGGAGCAGCTCTCGCGCCATTCCTTGATCGATCTTGAGGTGACGGCAGAGGGTGATTTGCACATCGACTTCCACCACACCACCGAAGACGTCGGCATCGCTATCGGCGAGGCGGTGAGCCAGGCGCTCGGCGACCGTCGCGGCATCAACCGCTTCGGCTCCGCCCTTTCGGCCATGGACGAGACGTTGTCGCGCATCACCCTCGATGCCTCCAATCGGCCTTACCTGGTGTGGCGGGTGGGGATGCCCAAGGCCAAGCTCGGCGACATGGACACCGAGCTCTTCCGCGAATGGTTCCAGGCCTTTGCCCAGGCCGCCGGGCTGACGCTGCACGTCGAAACGCTTTATGGCGAAAACACCCACCATTTGGCCGAGTCCTGCTTCAAGGGTCTGGCCCGGGCGCTGCGCCAGGCCGTGGCGCTGGACCCCCGGCGGGCCGATGAAGTGCCCTCGACCAAGGGCGTGTTGGGTGGCTCGCTCTGAGCGGCGGCATGCGTATCTATACAGTCCATGAACGAGCCGGCCCGGCCGGTGCCGACACCGACGTCTCCCTGATCAAGGAGGGCTTTTGCTGGCCGGCCCTGGTGTTCTCGTTCCTGTGGGCGCTCTACCACCGGCTTTGGCTGGTGCTGCTGGGATTACTGGCGCTGACCGCGGTATTGGCGGCGCTGCACCTGCGCTTTGGCCTCAGCGGCGACGTCGCGGGGGCCGGGGTGCTGGCCATGAAGCTGCTGCTGGGCATGTTCGGCAACGATATCAGGCGCGGGCTGCTGAAGCTGCGCGGTGCCAGCTTCTCAGGCGTAGTTAGCGGCAAGGACGCCGGTGAAGCGGAGCGCCGGTTGTTCACCGTCCTGGGCCCGCGCATTTATCTGCCTTAAAGCCCGTGTCCGGATCTACCGTCGCCATCGTCGATTACGGCTCGGGCAATCTGCGCTCGGCGGCCAAGGCCTTCGAGCGGGTGGTGCGCGAAGGCGGGCGGTACCACCGCGTCGTGGTCAGCGACCGAGCGGATGAGGTGGCGGCGGCCGAACGGGTGGTGCTGCCGGGCGTCGGCGCCTTCGCCGACTGCCGCCGCGGCTTGGCCGCGGTCGATGGCATGGAGGAAGCCATTGAGGAAGCCGTGCGCCGGCGCGGCCGGCCCTTCCTGGGTATCTGCGTCGGCATGCAGCTGATGGCCGAACGCGGCCTCGAGCACGGCCGGCATGACGGTTTCGGCTGGCTGGCCGGCGAGGTGGTGCCGATACCCACGACCACCCCTACAGACGATGCCCCGGCCCTCAAGATCCCCCACATGGGCTGGAACGAACTTGATTTGGCCCAATCCGGCCATGCTCTCTGCGCCGGCCTTGAGAGCGGCGACCACGCCTATTTCGTGCACAGTTACCATTTCGCTTCGGCCGCTGCCGACGATGTATTGGCGCGTGTCGACTACGGCGCCGACCTCAGCGCCATGGTGGCCCGCGACAATCTCGCCGGCACTCAGTTCCACCCCGAAAAAAGCCAGGCCGTGGGACTCAGGCTGATCGCCAATTTTCTCGACTGGAGGCCCTGATGGTGACGCGCGTGGAATGGCTTACCGAGTTCACCGGCAATGACATGGACGAGCTTTGCCGGGCGGCCGAAGAAGCCATAATCGATGGCAACGGCTTCGGCTGGCTGGCGCCGCCGCCGCGCCGGGTACTGGAAAACTACTGGCATGGCGTGCTGCTGGTGCCGGAACGGGAACTCCTGGTGGCCAGGCTCGATTCGGCTATCGTCGGCTCGGCCCAGTTCGTCAGGCCGCCGGCCAACAACCAGGCCCGCTCCTTCGCGGCCGCCGTCAACTCGTTCTTCATTGCGCCGTGGGCCCGCGGCCACGGCCTGGCCCGGGGGCTATTGGAGGCCTGCGAGGCGCTGGCCCGCCAGCAGGGCTTTCGGCTGCTGGAACTCGATGTGCGCGAGACCCAGCAGCCGGCCGTGGCGCTGATCGAAGCGGCCGGCTACGAACGCTGGGCAGTCAAGGAAAAGTACGCCCTGGTGGACGGCAAATTCATTGCCGGCTGGTACTACGGTAAGGACATCGAGCCCGATAAATGATCCTCTTCCCCGCCATCGACCTCAAGGACGGCCAGTGCGTGCGCCTCTACAAGGGCGACATGCAGAAGGCCACGGTGTTCAACGCCGATGCCGGGGCCCAGGCCCGGGAATTCAGTCAGGCCGGCTTCGCCTGGCTGCATGTCGTCGATCTCAATGGCGCCTTCGCCGGACGGCCGGTCAACGGTGACGCCGTCGATGCCATCCTGGCCGCCGCCACCATGCCGGTGCAATTGGGCGGGGGCATCCGTGACCTCGAGACCGTCGCCATGTGGCTCGGGAGCGGTATTTCACGCGTCATCCTGGGCACAGCGGCATTGCGCGATCCCGATTTGGTGCGCCAAGCCTGCCGGGCCCACCCCGGCCAGATCGCCGTCGGCATCGACGCCGTCGGCGGCTACGTGGCGGTGGAGGGCTGGGCCGAGGTCTCGTCGGTGACGGCCCTGGACCTGGCGCTCGAATTCGAGAACGCCGGCGTGGCCGCCATCATCCACACCGACGTCGAGCGTGACGGTGTCATGGCCGGACCCAACGTCGAGGCCACCCAGGCCTTGGCCGACAGCCTGTCGACGCCGGTGATCGTCTCGGGCGGCGTCTCCTCGCTCGACGACCTGGCAGCGGTCAAGCGGGCCGAAGCGAGCGGCATCGCCGGCGTTATCGTCGGTCGTGCACTATATGACGGCGGCCTCGACCGGGCTGCCGCACTGGCGCTGCTGGCGGGCTAGAGCGCATGCTCAAGCCGCGCATCATTCCCTGCCTGGACGTCAAGGACGGGCGCGTCGTCAAGGGCATCAACTTCGTCAACCTGGTGGATGCCGGCGATCCCGTCGAGCAAGCCCGGGTCTACGACGCCCAAGGGGCGGACGAGCTCTGCTTTCTCGACATCACGGCCAGTCACGAAAATCGCGACACCCTGCTCGACGTCGTGGCCGGCACGGCGGATCAGTGTTTCATGCCGTTGACTGTCGGCGGCGGCGTACGCACTACCGCCGACATCCGGGCATTGTTGCTGGCCGGGGCCGACAAGGTGGCCATCAATACCGCCGCCGTGCATCACCCGGAATTCGTCGCCGAGGCGGCCGAGAAGTTCGGCAGCCAGTGCATCGTCGTCGCCGTCGACGCCAAGTGGGCCGGCAGCCGCTACGAGATCTTCACCCACGGCGGCCGCAAGTCCACCGGCCTCGAGGCCATCGACTGGTGCGCCCGCATGGCCGAGCTGGGGGCCGGCGAGATCTTGCTCACATCGATGGACCGGGATGGCACCAAGGAAGGATTTGAGCTCACCTTGACCCGCGCCGTGGCCGACCGTCTGACGATACCGGTGATCGCCAGCGGTGGTGTCGGCACGCTGGATCATTTGGTCGAGGGCGTGCGCGAGGGCCATGCATCGGCCGTGTTGGCCGCCTCGATCTTTCATTTCGGCACCTATTCCGTCGCCCAGGCCAAGGCCCACATGCAGGCCGCCGGGGTAGCGGTGCGGCCGTGACAGGGCCGGCGTAATCTGTTACCCAAGGCCCCGCCACGGGTGGCCGCGTTAACCGCTGCATTTGCAGAGATCCCCACCATGTCCGACCAAGCATCCGGCAGTTCCGTTCTGGCACGGGTCTTCGCCGTCATCGAAAGCCGCCGTGGCGGCGACGCCAAAAAAAGCCACGTCGCCAAGCTCTTTGCCAAGGGCCGCCAAAAGATTGCCCAGAAGGTCGGCGAGGAGGCCGTCGAGACGGTCATCGCTGCCGCTGCCGACGACCGCCGCGGCGTGGTCTCCGAGAGCTCGGACCTGCTCTTTCACCTCATGGTGCTGTGGGCCGACTGCGGCGTTGAACCCGACGAGATCTACGCCGAACTGGCGCGCCGCGAGGGCATGTCCGGGCTGATAGAGAAGAAGCAACGGCGCAAGTTCAAGCAAGACATGGAGTGATGTGGAGAGACCAGATGGCCTACGACGATCAGAACATTTTTGCCAAGATCCTGCGGGGCGAGATCCCTTGCGACATGGTCTACGAGAACGAGCACGCACTGGCCTTCAACGACATCAACCCGGGCCGGCCGGTGCACGTGCTGGTCATCCCCAAGGGCGCCTATGTCGACATGAACGATTTCTCGGTCGAGGCCAGCGCGGCCGAAATGGTCGATCTGATGAAGGCCATCGGCGAGGTGGCCAAGATTTGCGGCGTCGACCAATCGGGCTTCCGCCTGATGTCGAACACCGGCGCCGACGGCCACCAAGAGGTCATGCACCTGCACTTCCACATCTTCGGCGGCGCCCCCAGTGGGCCGATGATCAAGCGGATCGAGAAGCTTTAGGGCAGCGTGCTCAGCCGCCAAAATCGACTGCGGTCGTGTTTCCACCACTAATTACGACGCCAAGTCGCTCACCTGGTTGTGGCCGATATGTTTCAGAAAGAAGGGCGGCGAATGCGGCGGAGCCGCCCGGCTCGGCGGCAAGGCGCAGCACGCTCCAAAGGGCGGATTGGGCGTTTTGAATCGCCTCGTCGCTGACCAGCACAACGTGATCTACAAAGCGCCGGGCGATGGGAAAGACCAATTCGCCGACGCGCCGCGGCGCCAGGGAGTCGGCCGCCAATCCGTCAGCCTCGGTATCGACCGGGCGGCCCATTTCCAAAGCCCTCGTGAGGGTTGGTGAAGCCTCCGGCTCGACGCCAACGACCTTGATCCGACTGGCATACCAAGAGGCGATGCCGGCGATCAGGCCGCCGCCGCCGATGGAAACGAGCAAGGTGTCGATTTCCGGTGCCTGGTCCTCCAATTCCAACCCGACGGTGCCCTGGCCGAGTATCGTTTCGACTTGGTCGAAGGCGTGAATCGGCAGGGCGCCGGATTGCCCCAACCAGCGCTCACTGGCGGCTAGTGAGCCGGCATAGCGATCTCCGCCAACCTCCAGCTCGGCGCCATACTGTCTGATGCGCTCGACCTTTGCCGGCGAGGAAATGGTCGGCACGAATATTCTTGCGGGGATGCCGAGCTTCATGGCGGCATAGGCGACCGCCGCGCCATGGTTGCCGCCGGAGGCGGCGGCGACACCGGCCTCGGGGATCTCGCGCCTGAGGAGGTTTGTGAAGGCGCCTCGGCTTTTGAACGAGCCGGCATGTTGCATCAGCTCGAGCTTGAGATTTATCGGATTGTCGCCAAAACCGAAATCGCCGCTGTTGACTTCGATGACCGGCGTGCGCCGGACGTAAGGCCGAATGAGCCCCTCAACGGCTTTGATTCCCGCCCGATCGATTGCCTGTTCCGTCATTGCCCCGTCTCTCCAAAGACCGCAAAGCACGGGGCATTTCTTGACATATATTTAGTAATTTAGCAATATTCCGATATGTCCATGCTCGCTGTCATCAAGGCGCTTGCCAACGAGCGCAGACTGTTGATTCTCGAATGGCTCAAGGACCCCGAAGCGCATTTTCCGCCACAGGTGGACGGCGATCTTGTCGACGACGGTGTATGCGGCGGGCTTCTCGCCGATAAGCTCGGCCTCAGTCAGCCGACCGTGAGCGAGCATATGAGGGTTCTCACTCGTGCCGAACTCGTGCGTTCCAGCCGAATCAAGCAATGGACGTTCTACAAACGTGACGAGAAGCGCATCAATGAAATCAAGAAAGCGTTGCTGGAAAATTTCTAGAGCGCGTCAGGATTGATCCCCAAGGATGCCCGGAAGGTTCAGATTATTCTCTCTGGCGCAGTCCTGGGCGATTTCGTAACCCGCATCCGCGTGCCGCATCACTCCGGTTGCCGGATCGTTCCAGAGAACCCGCTCAATTCGCCGAGCTGCGTCTGCCGTGCCGTCACAGCAAATCACCATGCCGGCATGCTGGCTGAAGCCAATGCCGACGCCACCGCCATGATGGAGCGACACCCAGGTAGCACCGCTGGCGGTGTTCAGGAGCGCGTTGAGAAGCGGCCAATCCGACACCGCGTCCGAGCCATCTTTCATTGCCTCCGTCTCCCGATTCGGCGACGCGACCGACCCGCTGTCGAGATGATCGCGTCCAATCACCACCGGGGCGCCTAGCTCACCGGTCCCGACCATCTCGTTGAAGGCGAGGCCGAGTTTGTGGCGCGTGCCGAGGCCGACCCAGCAAATACGGGCGGGAAGACCTTGGAAGCTGATGCGCTCCCGCGCCATGTCCAACCAGTTGTGCAGGTGTGGATCGTCGATCAGTTCCTTCACCTTGGCGTCCGTCTTGTAGATGTCCTCGGGATCGCCGGAAAGCGCGCACCAGCGAAACGGGCCGATGCCCCGGCAGAAGAGCGGACGGATATAGGCGGGCACAAAGCCGGGGAAGGCGAAGGCATTCTCCAGCCCTTCCTCCAGCGCGACCTGACGAATGTTGTTGCCGTAGTCGAGTGTTGGCACCCCGGCGTTCCAGAAATCCACCATGGCGGCGACATGGACCTTCATGCTGGCCCGCGCCGCGGCTTCCACCGTCTTCGGATTGCTCTCCTGCTTGCTCAGCCAGTCAGCGACCGTCCACCCTTGCGGCAGATAGCCGTGGACCGGGTCATGCGCGCTCGTCTGATCCGTGACGATGTCGGGGCGAATGCCGCGGCGGAACAATTCGGGGAACACGTCCGCCGCATTGCCGATCAACGCCACGGATTTCGCTTCAGCCGCCTTGGTCCAACGCTCGATCATCTCCAGCGCTTCATCCAGCGAACGTGTTTTTTCGTCGACATAGCGGGTGCGCAGACGAAAGTCGGCGCGGTTCTCGTCGCATTCAACGGCCAGACAACAAGCCCCGGCCATCACTGCCGCGAGTGGCTGCGCGCCGCCCATACCGCCGAGGCCGGCGGTGAGAATCCAGCGGCCCGTCAGGTCTCCGTCGTAATGCTGTCGGCCCGCCTCGACGAACGTCTCATAAGTGCCTTGAACGATTCCCTGGCTGCCGATGTAGATCCATGACCCTGCGGTCATCTGGCCATACATCGCCAAGCCCTTCTTATCGAGTTCGTGGAAATGATCCCAGTTGGCCCAGTGCGGAACGAGGTTCGAGTTTGCGATCAGTACGCGAGGGGCATCCTTGTGAGTGCGGAACACGCCGACCGGTTTGCCCGATTGGACCAGCAGCGTCTCATCATCTTCCAGTGTTCTCAGGCTAGCGGCGATCCGGTCGAAATCCTCCCACGTTCGGGCGGCTCGCCCGATGCCGCCATAGACCACCA
>NZDS01000155.1 GCA_002690215.1 Rhodospirillaceae bacterium
GACGAAATTCAAGATATCGCCATCGCGGCGTCGCTTTACCAAGACGACCTAATGAGCGGCTTTTTCGTCAAGGCGCAGTCGTTTGAAGACTGGTTGTTTCGCGAACGGGTACATTTGCGCGAAGAAGCAACAGATATCCTGCAGCGCTTGTCGGCCATGAACAGCGCTGTCGGACGCCATAGCGAAGCCATCAGTGCGGCGCGCCGGGCTCTGACCTTGGCTCCCCTTCAAGACGAGACGATTTGCGCGCTGCTCAGTGCCTTCGGGGCGGCTGGTCGCCGGCGTGATGGCATCGATGCTTATAATCGCTACACGACCGAGCTCCGTGCGGAGCTCGATGTGGGGCCGTCGGAACAAGTGAGGGAGTTGCGCCGCCAAATCGCACCGAGCACGATAGTAAGCGTGACCGCCACGCCCGAACCGGCCCCGGGTGATCGCCCCATTATCGCGGTGTCGTCTTTCTCCACCGCGGGATCGACCGGCGCCGCTTTTGCTGACGATGTTGCCGACCGGACGGTGCTGGAACTCACCAGGTTCCGGGCATTCGACATCGCATCTCCTGAAGTTGGCGTGCGATCGTACCGCCTCGCCGGGAGTCTCGAACAAACGCCGAAGGGGGTGGTGATGCATGTGGGGCTGCGGCCCCCCGGATCAACAGCCATGATTTGGAGCGACCGCATCGAGTTGCCTTTCGCTGCACATGACGACTTGGCGCATGCCTTTGCCCGGCGTTTGGCGGCGCGGATCGCGCCGTTCGTCGACGCCAGGGAAGGAGAGGAGCATCGGCATATATCTGAAGATCATTTCGATGCGGCTAACCTGGCCTGGCGTGGCCATGCCCTCGCCGACAGGGCGGCGCTGATCAATGATCCTGATATGCTGTGCCAGGGTCTGGCGCTTTCGCAACGGGCATTGGATATCGAACCTGATTGCCTCACCGCCTGGTTGGCGCAGGCACGCGGCAATACGCAACGCGTCTTCATGCAGCTGCCGGGTCGACCGGAAGCCATCGCCGCTGCCATGGTGGCTTGCCATCGTATGCTGGCGCTGGCCCCGGACGATCATCGGGCACATTTCCGCTGGGGCTGGCTGCAATTCGTGTGCGGCGATCACGATGGCGCCGAGGCAAGTTTGCGCCAGGCGCTCCTGCTCAACCCGAACGACGTACATTTGCGAGGTATTTACGGGGTTGTCCAAGCCGCCCGCGGGGCCGACGAATTGGCCATGCGATCAGCCAGGGATGCCATCGCCATTGCGCCCACTCATGTGGACCTGGCTTGTGCCTATCACACCATGCACGTGGTGCATTTCAAGCGCGGCGAACTAGGCCAGGGCCTCGCCTGGGCGGAGCGCCTCGGTCCCCGAGAGCGGAAAAGACCGTCGCTCCTTGTCATTGGGGTGGCCAGCTATGCAGCCGCGGGCAAACTGCGCCAGGCCGGTGCGGCATTCCGTCAGTTGCGGGCCGCGGCACCGCACTATGTGGACGCCTATCTTGCCGGTCGGCGGCAGCCTTTCAAATTCGCGGATGACAACGAACGCGTGGTCAAGGCCCTGGATTTGGCCAGACGCGCGACGTGATCATTCAGAGTTTTCGCCCAGCCAATAATTCTCAGTTCTGATATCTCCCGTTCCGCCTCGTCACGCATCCCCAATTGGCCGTACCTCGCGGCTGACCAACGGCGTAGCCATAGTGCCGTGGGTTACGCTCTATGGTCTTCATGAGTGTCTCGGCCGCGAAAGTTTTTACCTTCTTTCCGGATATCTTTTCCGCATACCGTTGAGGCCGAACGAACCGAGGTCGCCAACACTCCTTTAGAAACTTGCCAGCCAGTCTAGGGGAGCGACTTAACGATGCTGCGGAATTCGTCCTCCTCGAAGGCCTTATAGGATTTGGTTCTGACGTTGCCTTCGCCGCCGATGGTGAGCAGCAGTTTGGCGGCGGTGTCGTCGTTTGGGGCGTCGATAATGGTCATTATGTCATGATCGCCCAGCATCAGATAAAACGCCTTAACCTCACCGCCATGGTCGGCCACCAGTTTCCTGACGGCGTCCAGGCGATCCGGCGCATCTTTGATGTTGGCAATGCCTTTGTTCGTGTAGTCCGCAAACACGACGTATGTGGGCATGGCAGCCTCCATTGATTCAGGGTTGTATTTTCATTGGCGGTTGGGCGTCGGACGACAGGATTGGCGCGAACACCCACACACCGGTAACTACTGATTCAACCGGTTCGAACACGCGATTGGGTACTACTCGACCGCTTCACATGTGATGGCTGAAATGAGCGCGTTGGGCATCACCCATTAGTTTGCGAAAGTCCTCGCCGTTTACATGCACCACGTTGTCGTGGTCACCGCCTTCGAAGTAGATTTCCTTGAGATAGACGAGGCTGTCGTCCCAAATCGCCTCCATGCCGTAGGCCGCAGCCAGCGGCGGTACGGCGCCCGGATCGCAGTCTGGAAAAATGTCGGCAAGTTCATCTTCGCTTGCCAATTCCAGACGCCTTCCAAGGACATCGTACATTTCGCCCGCTGAAAGCTTGCAGGTCGCCGGCATGACCGCCATCACGTAACCCTTGGCATCCTTTAGAACCACGGCCTTGGCCATTGATTCACCGGAAATGTGGGCCGCCATTGCCGTCGACATGCTGTCGCCAGTATGGTCGTGGGGAATGACATTGTAGGCGATGCCCGCATCGGCAAGATGTCGTTCCACAGTTGCTGAGATTGTCATGGTGGTTCTCCCTGTCAACGGGATCGCGCGAGCCCCGTGCCAGGCACGAGGCTTCGACCAAAACACGCGGCACGCACAGAAAAACCATAATTATTGTAGCAATAGACCGGCCCCACGGGTAGGTCTTGCTTGGCCGGCCGAAGAAGATTATCGCCGTTGGCCGAAGGCTATTAGCGCCCCAATAGTCACGTATTCGACGGCGGAATTTTTTCCACCGCTTTCGGCCCTTCGTAGCAAATCGATCCCAACAAATCGTCGAAGCTGAACAGACCGAATGCCCGTGAACCGTTGTAGTCGAGGATGCGCAGATCGTTCGATTCGTGCGGATCATGCATGACGACCTCGAAATAGCCGTTTGTGGACGCCGTGAAGAACGAATTCCACAGCTCGCCAGATGAGAAACGCTTAGTGGCAGCGGGCCGATGTTAGGATCGTGGGGCTTCAATCTTGCTGTCAGGCGTCCAACGATCGTTGCCGTAATTCCATTTTGTCGATTTTTGCCGCCGGTGTCTTGGGAAGTTGATCGACGACGATCACCATTGCCGGCACCTTGTAGGGCGCCAGGTTCTGTTGGCAATGGCCGATCACCTCGGCCTCTGTCAGTGCCGCGCCCTCTCTGGGGACGACATAGGCGTGAATGACCTCGCCGGTCTTGTCGGAAGGTGTTCCGACCGCCGCAGCTTCCTGGATGTCGGCGTGGGCGAACAGGACTTCATCGATTTCGCGGGGGAAAACGTTGTAACCGTTGACGATCGCCATCTCCTTTTTGCGATCGACGATCACCACATAGCCGGCCTCGTCGAGGTGCCCGATATCGCCGGTGTATATCCAGCCCTCGCGCATGGTATGGGCTGTTTCTTCCGGGCGCCGCCAGTAGCCCTGCATCATTTGAGGGCCGCGCACGCGAAACTCGCCGTCTTCGCCCTGGGGCAAAATGGTGTTTCCGGTTGCCAAATCGACGACCTCGATTTCCGTTCCCGGACAAGGCGGACCGCAGGTGCCCAGCCGGTTTTCGTCGTGACAGGGATTAAGGGCAAGGGGCGCCGCTTCCGACATGCCCAGCCCTTGGTTGATCGAGCATCCCGTCACCGCTTCCCAGGCCCTAAACGTCTCGAAGGCAAATGGCGATCCACCGCCACCGACCAGGCGCAGGCTGGAAAAGTCGGTGCCCCTGAACTCGGGTTGCCCCATCAGGGCATGGAAAATCGGCGCCGGACCGCCGGCAAACATCGTCACCTTATGCCGGGCCATGGCGTCCAGCACCTGAGCAGGCTGGAACTCCTTTATCAGCACGAGTGTGTCCCGGGCATAGGTCGGCACCAGGGCGGTCATACAGAGTCCCCAGATATGAAACTGCGGCGCCACATCCAACCAGATGTGGCCGCCCGGCTTCTCCACCCAGGCCCAGTCGATCTGCCGGGTCGTCTCCACGATACCGCTGTGCAGGTGACGGGCGCCTTTGGGCAGCCCGGTGGTGCCGCCGGTATATTGCAGCGAAGCCGCGTCCTGGGCCGCGGGTCTCGGCTCGGGCAGCTTTCGTTCCTCGAGCGCCAGCCAGTCGCTGAAAACGGTGGCGCCCGGGCCAAGAGCCACGACCTTCTCGACACCCGCCCCCGTTGCGATGGGCACTATCTTGTCCTGCAAGGCCGAGGCGCAAATAACCGCACAGGGATCGGCGTCGGCGATCAGGGGGCCCAGTTCGTTTTCCGTGTACATGGGATTGAGCATCACTAGCACACCCCCGGCGGCCCAAACCGCGTAGATGGCAACGGACGTCTCGATGGAATTTCCCATCAGAACGACGATGCGTTTCCCCCGGCAGTCGAACTTCTTCAGGTCGTGCGCAAATGCGGCAACCGCGTGACGATACTGGCGATAGCTGATCCGGTCGTCGCCGCAAATGATCGCCGTCTGGTCGGGTGATAAGTCCGCCGCAAAATCCAGGGCGTCGACTATTGTCTCGATGTTCGGTTTGTTGCTGCCGTAATCCCTCAGCGGTGTGTCGTTAGCCACCGATTTTCCTCCCCGAAAAAATGAAGTGGTCTATTCTTATTGTGGTCTATGCAAACAGCGTTTCGGAAATCTCCGCGTTGTCCGGGCCCTCCTTGATGCGCCGGGCCAGGAAATCAGCCTCGGGCAACATCCAGTTCATGACGAAATCAGCGGTCTCGCGCGTGCGTTCCGGGTTCGGTGCCTGGTCCGCGGCGGCGGCCAGGCGGCTCCAGGCGATAGCCAGTGCCACCAGCCCGGTGAGCTCCATGTAGGCATAGGCGGTAAAGCCGCTATCGGTCTTTTGCTGCACGGCATCGGTGGCCTCGCTCCAGGCGGCGCCCGCGCGGCCAAGTGCCGAGGCCCAAGCCTGATTTTCGATCCCTGCCTGTGCGATTTCCTGCTCGAATGCCGTGACGCAGGCGCCGTTCTTGATACGGATCAGACGCCCCGCCAGATTGGTGGCGTGCAGGCCGTTGGTACCTTCGAAAATACGGCAGATGCGGGCATCGCGCAGAATCTGCTCGACCCGGTATTCGCGAATGAAACCGTAGCCGCCGTGAATCTGGATGGCCATGTTGGCGCTTTCAACGGCGGCATCGGAAGCCAGCACCTTGCAGACCGCGGTCATCAGATCGACCAGGGCCGGATTGTGGCCCAACTCCAAATCCACGGCGGTGCGATAGAGCATCACCCTTGTGCCTTCGGCATAGGCCCGCTGGGTCAGAAGCTGGCGGCGGATATCGCCGTGGCGATTGATGGCGACGGCGCGGCCATCGCCCGATTTCGGCACCGAGGAGCGGCCCTGTTGGCGCTCCGCCGCATATGCCCAGGAACGCTGTGTGGCGATTTCGCACATCCCCGTACCCTGCGCGGCGACGTCAAGGCGCATGGCGTTCATCATGGTGAACATGCGTGTCAGGCCCTGGCCCGGCTCGCCGACTATTTCAGCCTTGGCTCCCTCGAACGAGACCTGGCAGGTGGGCGTGACATGAATACCCAATTTTTCTTCGATGCGACTGATGTGGATATTGTTGCGACTGCCGTCTTCGAGCACGGCCGGGCAAAGAAAAAGCGTTAGATCCTTCAGGCCGCCGCCGGCATCGGGCACCCGGGCCAAGATGCAATGCACGATGTTTGCCGTGAGATCATGATCGGCATTGGAAATGAAAACCTTGTTACCGCTTATGGACCAGTTGCCGTCGGCATCCTGCTGGGCCTTGGTCTGCATGAGCGAGAGGTCCGACCCGGCCTGGGGCTCACTGAGCACGATGGTGGAACTGAACTCGCCGTTGGCGAGCCCTGGAACATAATGCTTCTTTTGCTTCTCGGATCCCTGGTTCAGGACCAAAGCCATGGCCGCTTCCGGGCAGCTTATGAGCATCATGAAGTTGAGGCTGGCCCCGGCAATCATTTCCAGTAGTGCGGTTGTCAAAACCCGTGGCAAACCCTGCCCACCCAACTCGGTCGGCATCGAAAGGCCTACCCAACCGCCCGCGTAAAGCGCCTTAACGGCGGCCACCACCTTGGGCTCGATCTTGATGCGTCCATCGACCATGCGCGGCGGCGATTGGTCGGCCAGAGGCTCCAACGGGGCGACCTCGTTGTCGACAAATCGCGCCGACTGACCGACGATTTCCCGCGCCAGCTCGGCATCCCAATCGGCGAGACGGCTGGCCGCGGCGCCGTGCTCCAGGGCGAAGAGAATGTCGGCGGTCGGCGATTTATAGTCCATTGCCTCAGTCCAATCTGCCAATCCAGCGCGCCTGTTCGGCGTAAACGGCGGGCCGATCGCCATTTTCCTCAGCAGTAACCATGGATTCCAGCCGCTGTTGCTTTTCAGGTGTCACTTCGGGGATCTCGTCGACCCACTGTTTGAGAGACCTTTCGTAATCGTCGCCGACCGGGCAAACCTCTCCGCAGCGCCGACAGCCGGTAATGATACCCCCGCCGCGCAGCACGCTCGCGAATAGATCCGCCGACTCGCGTGAGCGCAGCATCATGATCTGTTTGTCTTTGTCATCTTCGCGGACGACGCTGATCATGTAATCCGAGAGGTGATGAAATCCGAAAGGCGAACGGAAGCGGTCACAGGCGACCCAATCCCGGTCCCAGTGCCGCACGGTATCGCCGGGGCAGGATTTCAGGCAGCGTCCGCACGATGGTCCCGGACAAAGCGCCGTCTCCATCCTCCGGTCGACCTCGACCTCGAGCGAGGTCATGACCACGCTAAGGTGCACACGCGGGCCGAACTCGGGTGTCAGCAATTGTTGGTTCAGACCCAGGGTTCCCAGCCCGGCTTCGACGGCGGCATGATCGGCCGACAAAAGATTGGCATCGTGACGCTCGGGCCCGCCTTGATAGCGCGTTGGGTCGACATGATGGACCGGTACGATCAAGGCTGGATAGCCCAGGTCCTCCAGCCAGTAGACCAGGTCGAGCGAGGCTTCTTCCAACTGCGAGAGCACCAGTTCGTCATTGTAAAGCTTGTGGCGGTCGTTCCAGGCGGAAAGCCGGGTGGCGCCGGAACTGGCCCGCTTGGCCAACACAATCACCCGGTCGGCGTCGAACTCGGTGATGTCCATGGGGCGTCGCGGGTTCGCCCTATTGGGCGGGTTTTCGTTCAAGGCAGCACCTGCAGCGATGCCGACAAGGTCTGCGCCCAACTCGCGGGCCTTGGCCTTGATCGTCGCTGCCGTCAGCGAAGCTTTGTAGACGCTGCTCATCACTTATGTTCTCCGATCCTGTTCGGCGGTCGCAGCGGCGGCTGCGGCCATCCTGCGCTGCTGTTCGGCCTTGTGTTTCTTACGTTGTTGGCGATTTGCCTCGCCGGTATAGCCGTCCGGTCCGACCCAGCGGACATTCCACTCATTCAATCCGACCACGCTATCGCCCATCTTGCGGGCGACTTTGAACTCGCCGGCCTTTTCGATTTTCACAGGCGTTTTTTCCGGGATGACTTTGCTGATCTCCGCCAGGTGGGCGTGATAGTCATCGCCGACCGGGCAAACGGCGCTGCAACGGGGACAGCAGGCAAAACAACCGGCCACGCGCATCATGCTCTGCCAGTGCGCCAGCATTTGCGGTGATCTGGCGATATCTTCCTTGGTATTTCTGTCAGCCTTGACGAAGGCCGAGAACAGAGAGGTGACGCCGGAGAAACCGGCGACTTGGGCCTCGGGCGAGCAGGCGCGTTTGTCCAAGGCAAAGTGCCGCACCGAATCGGTCGGGCAACCGTGGACACATCGGGCGCAACTTTCGCCGATGCAAACCTGTTCGCGCATGGGCTGGTCGGGCTCGACATCCAGATCGGTCAGGATGGCACCCAGATAGAGGCGCGGGCCAAATTCGGGACTGAGGAAATTCATGTTCAGGCCCAGGGTTCCCAGTCCCGCCTCGACCGCCAGGTGACGCAGGCTGAAATGCCCATAGGTGCCGCGTTTGAGCTCCCAAGAGGTCGAGTTCGTCGCTGCCACCACTCCGAAGTGGCCGTGCCGTTCCAAAGCCTGGCTGATGCGCAATGCAATCTTGTCCAGACGCCGCAGCACCATCACGGTCATGTTGTGGTAGGGCGCACGCGCTTTGGTGCGAAAGCCCGCCACGGGCACGCGTTTGCCGATGACGATGACATTGCGGGCTTCTCGGGTGATGCGGGCCGGTATCTGGGGGTGGGCCGGATCCGGGGGATATTCGTTCAGCACCTCGGCATTGGCGATGCCGACGAGATCGGCGCCGGCAACGCGCGCAATAGCCTTGACCTCGCTGGCGTCAAGCCCCTGGTCAGCCTCATGATTGGCGTTCACTGCTACCTCCATACCCCCCGGTAGGGAGCGTATTGGCTGTATTTGCAGGTGTCAATACTCTAGGATATGGTGAGATTTCCATGCCTCGAGCCGGACGATCGAATGAGCCCAACAAATGGGCCTCCGAAGCCCTCAGCCGAGAGGGCTGGGTAGAAGCGGCGTTGAACCGTCTGGCGCTGGACGGTATCGACAAAGTCCGAATCGTGCCGCTGGCGCGCGAACTCGGGGTCACAAAGGGAAGCTTTTATTGGCATTTCAAAGATCGCCAGGACTTGCTTGATGCGATGTTGGATCGCTGGGAGGGGTTTGGCACACTACAAATAATCGAACAGGTTGAAACCGAAGGGGGCACGCCGATGGACCGCTTGCGTCGGGTTGTGGATCTCTCCGTCGCCCAAGTCGGCAGCCGGCTTGAACCGGCGATCCGCCAGTGGGCGCAAAGAGACACCCAAGTCTACGGCGCCCTGCGTCGGGTCGACGATAGGAGATTGAATTACTTACGGGATTTGTTTGGACGCGTTTGTGACGATGCCGCTGAGGCCGAAGCGCGCTCGTGGCTGCTTTATTCCCTTCTGGCGGGCGTCCATCTGGTCGCTGCATCGCCGGACCACATCGAACCAAAGGCCTTGTTACAAAGTTGCTTGGCGGTATTGACGCCAGCGCGGTGAAGGGAAAAAGACCGCCGACCGAGTTTGATTGGCGACCGCGACCATCTGGTTTTGGGACCTGTTCATTCGAGACGACTCTGTCGGGAATGGCAGCGATGCAGCCGCGCCGCGCCCGTTCGAAATCAGCCTGCCCGGTGTCGAGAAATTTCTCCGGCATGAATTGGCCGCGCTCACATTGATCAGGTACGGTTGCATCCTCAGGTTTGGGAGACATCGGAAATGAGTGCCGAGTGGGAAGCAGTTACTTATGAATTGCTGCGTGCTGCCGGTGTGCGCCAATTCGCCTATGTGCCCGACGCCGGGCATGACTACCTGATCAATCGCTGTCTAGCCGACGACGAAGTTCACGCGGTGGCTCTGACTACAGAGGAGGAGGGCGTGGCGCTGCTGGCTGGAGCTCATCTGGGCGGCGACCGTGGGGTCTTGCTGATGCAGAGCAGTGGTGTTGGCAATTGCATCAACCTGCTGTCGCTGATCCGGGCCGGGCGCTTTCCCTTTCTTACCCTGACCAGCATGCGCGGCGATTTCGGCGAGGGTAATCCCTGGCAGATTCCCATGGGCCGTTCGACCCAACCTGTGCTGGAAAGCTGTGACGTGACCTGTCTGCGGATCGACCATGCGGACGAAGTCGCGCCGACCATTGATGCCGCCTTGACCATGGCTTTTCAAACCGAGATGCCGGTGGCGGTGTTATTGGGGCAACAGCTGCTCGGCGCCAAGAAATTTGAGGCTATGGCATGACCAAAACAGGCAAGGGCGACGGTGGCCGAGCCGCAGGCAAGACGGCGTCGGGGCATCTTTCGCGGCGAGAGGCGGTGAAGACGCTGCTGGACGATATCGGCGATACCCTGATCGTCGCAGGCTTGGCCGGCGCCAAAGGCGATGTCCTGGCGGCGGTGGGCCCCGACTATCCCCTGGTCTTCCCCTTCGGCGGCGCCATGGGGGCTGCAACGGCTATGGGCCTGGGCTTGGCCCTTGCGCAACCGGACAAGCGCGTCCTGGTGGTCACCGGCGACGGCGAATTGCTGATGAACGTTGGCACTCTGGCTACGGTGGCGGTGGCCAATCCGCCGAACCTGGGCATCGTCTGCGTCGACAATGAGCATTACGGCGAAACCGGTTTCCAGAAAAGCCACACCGCGTTTGGCACCGATTTGGCGACGATGGCCAGCGGCGCCGGCATCGGCGCCGTGCGCACGGTGTGGGAGGCGGCCGAACTTGCCGACGCGGCGGCGCTGTTGCGCCAGAGCAACGGCGCCTCCTTCGTGCTGCTGAAGGTGGCGGTGGACGATCCGCCCAAGGTCAAGACCGTTTGGGATGCCGTCTATCACAAGATGCGTTTCCGGCAGGCCTTGCTGGGCACCCCGTGACCCGGTGAGAAATGCGGGCTGGCCCCCTCAGGCGCCATCCATCCGGGCAAGGTTTTTTTGACTAGTCGATTGGCGCACTGGCTCCGACCATCTTCCTTCAAAGAGATTGGCATCCTTGCCGATCGCCTGCACGAACCAACTCATGACCGACTGGACCTTGACCGAGCCGATCATGTCCTTGTGCGTGGCCACCCAGATGGACGTCGACAATGCTTCGGGGAAGCAATCGGCGCGGATCAAATTCGGAGAAGGGTCACCCAGGCAACAGGGCAGCAAGGCCAAGCCCAATCCGGTTTCCGCGACACCTCGCAAGCCAACGAAGGAGTTCGATCTCAACGTTATGGCCGAGTCCGGAATGTTTCGCCGCTCCCACTCTCCCACCATCGTCGCTGTCAGGGGCGGGGCGACGCCAAGCCAGCGATGGGCGCTGTAGCTGTTGCGCCGGTTGCCTTCCAGATAGGACGGCGTGGCGTAGACGTGCAGCAAGATATCGCAGGCATGTTGCCCCACGAGATCCGGCGGCAACGCGTTGGCGGGACGAACGGTGATGTCGGCTTCCATCTTTTTGAAATCGACGTAGCTGTTGTTGATGTTGAGTTCCACGTTGGTGCCTTTATGCCGCGACTGGAAGTCGGCAACGTGGCCGGCCAGGCTCGCCAAAGCGATGGTGTCGGATGTGGTAATCCGAACGGGGCCGTCGAGCTCCAGCCCCAGCCGCGCGATCGATCTGTCCAGTGCGTTGACCTGATCATCGATAGCGCGTAGCGGCGCTAGCAGATGGCGGGCTTCCGGCGTCAACAAATAGCCCCCGCCGGTACGATCGAAAACCTGCACGCCTTTTTTGCTCTCGAACGCCGAGATGCGGCGCATGACCGTCGAGTGATTGACCCCAAGAGCCCGCGCCGCACCGCTCAATGTGCCCTGATCGGCGACTGCCAATACATAGCGTAAATCATCCCAGGCCATTGCTGTCTCTCGATTCTGTGGGATAACTGTGCAAATTCGCACAACAGTGTCCGCAATTTTGCCAAATAGCCAGGCAATTCCACACAAGGTAAGATAATTGATCTATAGCGATTTCAATTCGCAACATGCCGAAGGAGGGTTGGCAAGATGCAGCAGATATTGAGGGGGATAGCGTTCGCCGTTGTCGCTTTGGCGGTCCTGACGGGACCGGCCCAGGCTGCCGACATGGACAAGGCGGTGGCGGCCCGGCAGGCCGTTATGAAACTCAGGAGTTTCTACCTGGGCCAAATCGGCGCCATGGCGAAAGCCAAGATGCCGTACGACGCCAAGAAGGCGCAGGGCGCTGCCAACAGCTTATTGGCCTTGGAGAGTCTCGACTCTAGTGCGATGTGGGTGCCGGGTTCCGGTGCGGACAAACTTGGTGACAAGACCCGAGCCAAACCGGAAATCTGGAGCACCTATCCTGACGTGGCAACAAAGGCCAAGGCCCTGAAATCGGCCCTGGCTAATCTGGTCAAAGTCGCCGGCACCGGTCTTGACGGCTTGCGCAGCGGCATTGGGGACGTTGGCAAATCCTGCGGCGGCTGTCACAAACCCTTCCGAACGGACAAGAAGTAGCGCCAACCGGTCGCGGTTCCGAATAGCGGTTCCCACCGCTGCTGAAGCCTCTGCGGTCGCGGCGATGGTCCCGCGCCGCCTCAAGCCGCGTAGAACCCCTCCCCGGCGGCGGCCTTCTGGCGCAACAACTCCGGCGGCGCGAAGCGCTCGCCGTGGGTCTCGGCCAGTTCATCGCAGCGGGCCACGAATTCCTCCAGCCCGACAGTCTGGATCATCGACAGCGGCCCGCCCAGGAAGGGAGGAAATCCCCAGCCCAGAATCGAACCCACGTCGGCGTCGGCCGGCGTAGTGACGACGTTTTCTTCCAGGCAGCGCGCTGTTTCGATGCCTTGGACGTAGAGCATGCGGCGTTTGACGGCCTCGACGTCCGGCTGTTCGTCGGCCAAGGCGTATTCCTCGGTCAGGCCCGGCCACAGCCGTTTGCTGCCGCCCTCGCCATAATCGTAGAACCCCTTGCCGCCCTTCTTGCCGGCGCGGTCCAGGTTCTCGACCATGTGGCAGATGACGTCGTCGGCTGTGCTCGGCCGGTAGTCCTCGCCGAGGTCGGTTCGGGTCTGCAGCAGCACGTGGTGCATCAGCCCGATCGAAACCTCGTCGGCCAGAGCCAGCGGCCCCAACGGCATGCCGGCCATCTTGCCGGCATTCTCGATCAGGGCCGGTGTGACGCCTTCGGCCAGCAAGGCCAGGCCCTCGCGCACGTAGGTGGCGAAGACGCGGCTGGTATAGAAGCCGCGCGAATCGTTGACCACGATGGGCGTCTTCTTAATACGTTTGACGTAGTCCATGGCCAATGCCAGGGCGGCGTCCGAGGTCTCTTTGCCGACAATGATCTCGACCAGCTGCATGCGGTCGACCGGCGAAAAGAAGTGGATGCCGATGAAGTTGCCCGGACGGGCGCTGGCCTCGGCCAGGCCCGTTATGGGCAGCGTCGAGGTGTTGGAGGCGAAAACGGCGTCCTCGGCGATTACGGCTTCTGACTTCTTTGTCACCTCGGCCTTGATGTCGCGGTTCTCGAAGACCGCCTCGATGACCAGGTCGCAACCGTCAAGCTCGCCAAAGTCGGTGGTCGGCGTAATGCGGCCCAAGGCCGCGTCACGCGCCTCGGCGCTCATGCGTTTGCGCTGCACGCGTTTCTCCAGGAGCTCGGCCGAGTGCGCCTTGCCCTTATCGGCCAGATCCTGGCCGGTATCCAGGAGCACCACCTCGAGCCCCGCCAGGGCCGAAACGTGGGCCACGCCGGCGCCCATCAGTCCGGCGCCGAGAACGCCGATCTTGTTCAATTCGCTGGGCGCCACGTCCTTGGGCCGCCGGGCCAGCTTGTTGGCCTCGCCCATGCTGAAAAACAGCGAACGGATCATGTTCTGGGCAGCATCGCCCGACGCCAAGCCGGCGAAGTGCCGCGCCTCGAGTTTCAGGCCAATGTCCAGCGGCACGCCCAGGCCTTCGTATACGCAGGACATGATGGCCTGGGCGGCGGGATAGTTGCCGAAGCTGCGGGCGTGCAGCATGGCGTTGCCGCCGATGAAGGTCTCGAAGCCCTGCGGCGTCTGCGGCGCGCCGCCGGGTACCTTGAAGCGCTTTTCGTCCCAGGGCTGGGTGGCGTTGCCGTCCTCGAGGATCCAGGCTTTGGCTGCGTCCAGCAGTGTTTCGCGTGGCACCACGGCGTCGACCAGTCCGGCCGCCAGGGCTGCCTTAGGCCCAAGTCGCTTGCCCTCGAGCATCAGCGGCAGGGCCTGCCTGGCACCAATAAGTCGCGGCAGGCGTTGGGTGCCGCCGCCGCCCGGCAACAAACCGATGCTGACTTCCACCAGGCCGATGAGGATCTTGGGATCATCGGCGGCGATGCGCCGGTGGCAGCCCAGGCAGATTTCGAAACCGCCACCCAGGGCGTGTCCGTTGATGGCTGCCACCACCGGCTTGCCGCCGGTCTCATAGGTCCTGATCACGGACTGAAAGGCGCGGCCGGCCTCGAAGTGGACGGCCGGATCGCGCTGACCCTGGACTCGGGTGAGATCGGCGCCGGCGACGAAGTCGGCTTTCTTCGAAGTGATGATGATGCCCTTGACGCCATCGTTTTCGAGTGCGCGCTCGATGAGGGCCTGAAAGGCCGGCACGGACTGGTCGTTAAGCACGTTCATGGGCCGATCGGCCATGTTCCAGGCGAGTGTCGCGATGCCGTCGCCGTCGACGTCGTAGTCGATCATGATCTTGATCCTTTTGCCGCTGTCGCGCTCAGACGCGCTCGATGATGGTGGCGGTGCCCATGCCGGCGCCGATGCACAGCGTGGCCAGGCCGGTATTGAGGTCACGGCGCTCCATCTCGTCGAGCAAGGTGCCCAGGATCATGGCCCCGGTGGCGCCCAGCGGATGGCCCATGGCGATGGCGCCGCCGTTGACGTTCATCTTGTCGTGAGGCACGCCGAGCAGGTCCATGTAGCGCAACACCACGGCGGCGAAGGCTTCGTTGAGCTCGAAAAGATCGATGTCGCCGGTCTCCATGCCGACCCGCTTGAGGGCTTTTTCCGTGGCATAGGAAGGGCCGGTCAGCATGATCGTGGGCTCCGAGCCGATCGAACCGAAGCCGCGGATGCGGGCGCGGGCCGTCAATCCCAGGCGTTCACCGGTTTTCTTGGTGCCGATCAGCACGGCGGCGGCACCATCGACGATGCCGGATGAGTTGCCGGCATGATGCACGTGTTCGATGCGCTCGAGTTCCGGGTAGCGCTGGATGGCCACGGAATCGAAGCCCGCCGCCTCGCCGATACCGGCGAAGGCGGGATTTAGCGAGGCCAATGACTGCATGTCGGCCTCAGGTCGCATGTGCTCGTCGTGATCCAGAATATTGAGGCCGTTCTTGTCGTGGACCGGCACGACGGAGCGCGCGAATCGCTTGTCCTTCCAAGCTGCCGCGGCGCGTTTTTGCGATTCCACCGCATAGCTGTCGACGTCGTCGCGCGAGTAGCCGTATTTGGTGGCCAGCAGGTCGGCGGATATCCCTTGAGGCACGAAATAGGTCTTGAATGCCGATTCGGGATCGGCCGGCCAAGCGCCGCCGTCGGCCCCCATGGGCACCCGCGACATGCTCTCGACGCC